>NZ_CP196809.1:3310044-3613392 GCF_051912545.1 Nocardioides sp. N13(2025)
TGTCGCGAGTTCGAGTCTCGTCATCCGCTCCACTGTTGAACAGCGCGCGAGCGCGACGCTCTGCCCACCGTCGATACGTCCGCGATCCCCGGCTGACCGGGGATTCCTGAAGTTGTCGGCCCATGCACGCCCTGACAAGTTCAGCGATCCCCGGCTGACCGGGGATCACTGATCAGCAGAGAGCCGTGGGGCACGTGGGGAACTTGCGCCTTCTGGGGCCAGAGAGGACAGTGAGGCGACCGTCTTCTCGGATCGAGGTTCCTTCCCCATGCCACGTCTTCCCCGCTTCCCAGCCGCCAAGGTGGCCCCCAAGGTCGCCCACACCATCGCCGACGAGGACGCCGCGCGCCCGCTCTGGCGCCACCCCGTGACCATCGCCGCCGCGGCCCTGGCCCTCACGCTGGGCGCCGTCCCGTTCCTGCCCGACGGCGGCGACGACCAGGGCTCGATCGCCCCGTCGTCCGAGACCACTGCGGCCCCCGACACCGCCCCCGGCCGCGGCGAGGTCACCCCGGCCATGCAGGCCGAGATCGACCGGGTGCTCGCGGAGGGAGCGGGACTCGACCGCGCCCAGGGACGTACGGCGCTCGCGCGGGCGTCGGTCCGCTGCGCCACCTTCGACGGCCAGCGCTACTGCCTGGGCTTCGGCTGGACCAACCAGACGCGCGAGGCCCTCGCAGCCAGGCTCGAGGCCCGTCCGAGCTTCGGGAGGACCGAGCGCACCGGCGACCTCGACTCGGACGGCCTGCTGGCCCGGGCGGAGAGCCGGACGGCCGCTGCCCGCACCGAGGCGGAGCGCGCCGAGCTCACCATGGCGGCCCGGTCGGTCGGCAAGGTGTGGATGCTGCGCCACGAGATCCAGGGCGTGCCGCTGCCCGACGGGTTCGCGGAGCGCCACCCAGAGGTGGCGGCGGTCGACGTGCAGGCGCGCGGCGGGTTCGGCGGGTCGTACCCGACGCGGTCCAAGATCCTCACCAGCAAGGTCGCCCAGGCCCAGAACCAGACCTACTGGTGCGGCCCGGCGACCATGCAGGCCATCGGCTGGGGCTCGCAGGGGGCGCGGAAGAACCAGTCCTACTGGGCCCGCCGGCTCGGCACCACCAGCGCCGGCACCGCGATCACCGACATGGTGCGCGTGGTCAACAACAAGACCGACTACGACGAGGCCACCCACGCCGGCCCCTACGTCGTGCTCGACATCAGCGACTTCACCTTCAAGCAGTGGTACCGCCTGATGATGCGCCACGTGCACGACTACCAGGCCCCGGTCGTGCTGCACCCGGTGCTTCTCAAGCAGTACTACCCCTACCTCGACGACGACGCGAGCGGCCACTTCCAGGTCGGCCGCGGCTTCGACCAGGACCCCGGCGGCAACCGGAAGATCGGCTACTTCGAGCCGTGGGACCAGTCGCGGTTCGACCCCAGCGAGCCGGCCATCGGCCGCGTGCAGTGGCGCAACGCCTACAAGTCCTACCGCGCCAACCTCGACCACTTCCAGCACAACATCGGGGTCTGACGTGCGAGTCCGTACGACGTTCGCGCTGGCGCTGCTGGTCGGCCTCGCCGGCTGCGGGGCCGACGACTCCGCGCCCGCCCCGGAGGAGCCGACCGGGGCGGTGGGCGGCACGGTCGGCGACCCGGCGGTCGTCGAGCCCACACCCGCCCTGCTCGAGTGGAACGACTCCGGCGTCGAGCCCGGCACCCGCTACGTCAAGGGCCCGGAGTGGGAGGCGCTCGGCTCCCGCGACAACAGCTCGGTCGAGCTGGCCCGGGGTGGTGACGCAGTGCGCGTCTCCGCCGGCACGGGACGCACCATCTCGGAGGTGCTGATGAGCGAGGACTGGGCCGTCGTGGTCCGTCAGGACAAGGCCGAGACCGCTCCTAGCGAGGTCGCGGTCGTCGACCTCGCGACCGCCGAGGAGGGCGACGTCGCCACCCCGCCCGCGGCCAGTGGCGGTTCGTGGGCGCTGACCGGCGGCGATCTCTACTACCCGACCTACGGCGACGACCGCGCCTACTGCCTGGCGACGTACGCCCTGGCCGACAGCAACGGCGAGGACGGCTGGTGCGCCCCGGCGAGGTCGGGCTTCTCCGGGCTCACCGCGAGCGAGCACGGTGTCGGCATGATGACCTTCGACGACGCCCGCCCGGTCGCCTGCCGCACCGCCAACCTCCTCGACGGCAGCGGCGTGCCGCAGCCGATCGAGGGCCCGCAGGACTGCACCGCATGGGACGTCGCGGCCACCGCCGACGGCGCGCTGTGGTCCGAGGTGCCGAAGCCGCGGCGCCAGGAGGAGGCGCACTTCCGCGCCTCCGCCGACGGCACCTACTTCGACCTCGGTCCCGGCACCACCGGCACCGCGCTCCCGTGCGGCGATTCCGTCTTCTTCGTCCGGGACCCGCAGGGCCCCGGCGAGCCGGCTCGGCTGATGCGCTGGACGCCGGAGCACACCCTGGAGGTCGCCTACGAGTCGACGTCCACGGGCAACGCCTTCCTCGGCGAACCCACCTGCGGAGGTGGGGTGCTCACGCTCGCGTCCTTCGGCGAGAAGGGCGACGAGACGGTGTGGGCTAACGTCACCTGACGTGAGCTTCACCGGATTCCCCGTCGCCGCCCTGGACTTCTACGACGACCTGGAGATGGACAACTCCAAGTCCTTCTGGGAGAGCCACAAGCACGTCTGGAAGGAGTCGGTGGAGGCGCCGATGAAGGCGCTCACCGCGGCCCTCGAGCCGGAGTTCGGCCCGGCGAAGGTGTTCCGGCCCTACCGCGACGTGCGCTTCGCCAAGGACAAGACGCCCTACAAGACCCACCAGGGCGCGTTCGTCGCCGCCGGCCCCCGCACCGGGTGGTACGTCGAGATCTCCGCGCGCGGCACCCGGGTCGGCGCCGGCTTCTACGAGGCCGACGGCCCCACGCTGGCCGCGATCCGGGACGCGATGGCCGACGAGAAGACCGGCACGGCGCTCGACCGGCTGCTGAAGCGGCTCGAGAAGGCCGGTTTCGAGGTCGGCGGCGAGCAGCTCAAGACCTCGCCCCGCGGCTACGACGCCGACCACCCGCGCATCCACCTGCTGCGCCGCAAGCAGCTCTTCGTCGGTCGCTCGTACGGCTTCGAGGCCGACGCGATCGACGCCGGCCTGCTCGACCGGGTTCGCGAGGACTGGCAGGCGCTGCGGCCGCTCGTGACCTGGCTCCGCGCCGTCGACTGACCGGGACTGGACCCCGAAGCGTCGCGCGTGCGTCAGGCCGCGTTCACGAACGTGACGCCGGCCCGCAGGAGGCTGGCGCCATGGCCAAGAGACTGTTCCTCCTCCACATCGGCCCCGACCCCGTTGACCTCGCGTCGATGACCGAGGGCCTCGCCCTGGGCCGCGTCGCGCTGCCTGACGTCGCGGCGGAGACCCTCGCCCACGCCGGTCTCGAGCTCCGCCGCACCCACAAGGCCGCCGGGCTCCGGCGCAAGCAGGTCGAGGGCGCGTGGGCACGGGTGTGCCGCCGCGCGCACAAGTCCCGGGCGGACTGCTTCGTGAGCATCCCGGACTTCTTCGGCGCCACCCCGGAGCAGGCTGCCCTCGCGCTCGACGGCCTCGCGGGGTTCAAGGTGATCCTGGTGATCACGAGCGGCTTCACGGCGGAGCCCCCGGCGGCGTGGACGTCGCTGGTCAAGGACGCCCGCACCCACGTGCTGCCGTCCCACCTCTCCGGCGGGCAGCTCGCCGCTCAGGTCGCGCGGATCGCGCTCATGGAGGAGGAGGCGCGGCTCGACAAGCGGCTCGCGAAGGTCTCGACGCGCCGCAAGCAGGTCAACCGGAGGCTGGCCGCCTGAGCGTGCCGCGGCGGCCAGGCGGACCGGTCAGTGGGGCTGCCAGGCGTCGTCGTCCTCGGTGAGGGCGGCGACCCCCGCCGGCAGCCTGCCGTCGGCGAGGTCCTGGATGGTGACCTGCTCAAAGACCATCCGCAGCGAGCTGCGCGCCGCGATCCACACGTGCTGGAGCACCTGCGCCGACTCGTCGTACTCGACCGCCTCGGGACGCAGGCCGTAGACCGAGACCAGCGGCCCGTCGACCGCGCGGATCACGTCAGCGACGGTGACGGTGTCGGGCTTGCGGGCGAAGCGCCACCCGCCGGACTGGCCGCGCTGCGAGACCACCACATCGGCGCGACGGAGGTCGGCGAGGATGGCCTGCAGGAAGCCGTGCGGGATGCCCTGGGCCTTGCCGAGCTGCTCGGCGCTGACGGCGGTCCCGTCCGCGCGCACCGCGATCTCGATCAGCGCCCGCAGGGCATAGTCGGCTTTGGCGGAGACGCGCATATGCCCAGTTTGTCAGATATGTCGGCAAAGACAGTGGGGTTGGCCCCGTACGCCGCGGGCGAGCGCCGTCCGTCAGGCGGTCACGGCCTCCAGCTCGCGGTCGTCGGCCGCGGTGGCCCGGGCGACGCGCTCCTGCTTGACCGCCCAGACGATGGCGGAGATCCACAGGACGAAGATCGTCGCGGCGGCGACGGCAACGCCGACTCCCGGGACACCGACGGCCTCGAGGAGGGTCTTGGAGTTGGTGAGGATGATCAGGCCGCCGGCGGCGGTGCCCAGGACGCGGGCGGCGAGGTGCTTGACCAGCCAGGCCGCGATCGGCGCGGCGATCACGCCACCGGCGAGCAGCGCACCGGCGTACCCCCAGTTGATGCCGGCCGCGCCGAGGCCGATGAGGAAGCCGAGCGAGCCGCCGACGGCGACCACGAACTCCGAGGTGTCGATCGACCCGACGACCTTGCGGGGCTCGAGGCGACCGCTCGAGAGCAGCGAGGTGGTGCCGACGGGGCCCCAACCGCCGCCACCGACCGCGTCGAGCGTGCCGGCGACGAGGCCCATCGGGGCCAGGAACATCGCCGACGGGTGGCCCTTGAAGGTCGGGCGGGCTCCGCCGAGGCGCAGGAAGCGGTAGACGACGTAGAAGCCCAGCCCCAGCAGGATGACCGCGACGACGGGCTTGGCCACGGCGGCGTCGAGGTTCGACAGCAGGGTGGCGCCGAGGAAGGCGCCCACGAAGCCGGGCACGGCCAGGATCGAGACGGTGCGCCAGTCGACGTTGCCGAGTCTGTGGTGCGAGGCGCCGGAGACCAGCGACGTGCCGATCTCGGAGAAGTGCACGGCGGCCGAGGCGGCGGCCGGTGCGACGCCGGCGGCGAGCAGGAGGGTCGACGACGTCACGCCGTAGGCCATGCCCAGGGATCCGTCGATGAGCTGGGCGATGAGGCCCACGACGCCGAGGACGATGAGCTTGCGCATCCGCAGGCTCCTTTCAGGTCTGGGTCGGTTCCGGTCGCGGCGCGACCAAGGTCATGTGACTGTGGTTTGTCAGGTGAAAGACTAGACATACTTTGGGTGATAGACAAAACCAGCCCGGCCGTCGGCGCGTCCTGCCACCTCGCGGCCGCGCTCGCACCCACCCCTGTGAGCGGCGACATCCGAGGTTCGTGTTGCGCGACGGCTGATCGCGAGGCATGATTTTGTTACTGGCGAGTAGCAGCGCGCTCGACGAGCGTCACTCGCCCCGACTCCGCACCCACATGCGACATGGACAGGTGAAAGCCGTGAGCCACTACAAGACCAACCTCCGCGACATCGAGTTCAACCTCTTCGAGGTCCTCGGCCGCGACGACGTGCTCGGCACCGGACCCTTCGGCGAGATCGACGGCGAGAGCGCACGCGAGATCCTCCGCGAGGTGGAGCGCCTCTCCCGCGAGGACCTCGCCGCGTCCTACGAGGACAGCGACCGCAACCCGCCCGTCTTCGACCCGGCGACCCACACCGCCCCCGTGCCGGAGTCGTTCAAGAAGAGCTACCAGGCCTGGATGGACTCCGAGTTCTGGCGCCTGCAGGTCTTCGAGGACATGGGTGGCACCCCCGCCCCCTCGTCGCTGATCTGGGCGATCGGCGAGATGGTGCTCGGCGCCAACGCCCCCGTGTGGATGTACGCCGCGGGTCCCGCGTTCGCCAACGTCGTGCACCGCAACGGCAACGACCGCGACAAGGCCGTCGCCCAGCACATGGTCGACCGCCAGTGGGGCTGCACCATGGTCCTCACCGAGCCCGACGCCGGCTCCGACGTGGGCGCGGGCCGCGCGAAGGCCGTCCGCAACGAGGACGGCTCGTGGAACATCACGGGCGTCAAGCGCTTCATCACCAGCGCGACGCACGACATGAGCGAGAACATCATGCACCTGGTGCTCGCCCGCCCCGAGGGCGTCGAGGGCGCCGGCGGCCCCGGCACGAAGGGCCTCTCGCTCTTCTGGATGCCCGAGCACCACTTCGACCCCGAGACCGGCGAGCTGACCGGCGAGCGCAACGGCGTCTACGTCACCAACGTCGAGCACAAGATGGGCATCAAGGTCTCCAACACCTGCGAGGTCACCTTCGGCGACCCGCAGGTCGGTGGCGGCGAGCCGGCCAAGGGCTGGCTGCTCGGCGAGGTGCACGACGGCATCGCCCAGATGTTCCAGGTCATCGAGAACGCCCGCATGATGGTCGGCACCAAGGCCATCGCGACGCTCTCGACCGGTTACCTCAACGCCCTCGACTACGCCAAGGAGCGCATCCAGGGCGCCGACCTCACCCAGGCCGCGGACAAGACCGCCCCCCGCGTGACCATCACGCACCACCCGGACGTACGCCGCTCGCTGATGACGCAGAAGTCGTTCGCCGAGGCGATGCGCGCGCTGGTGCTCTACACCGCCACGTGGCAGGACCAGGTCATGGTCGCCGAGCACGCGGGGACCGCCGACTCCGACGAGGCGCGCCTCGCCGCGGCCGTCAACGACCTGCTGCTGCCCATCGTCAAGGGCTACGGCTCGGAGCGCTCGTGGGTGCTGCTGGGCACCGAGTCGCTGCAGACCTTCGGTGGGTCGGGCTTCCTCCAGGAGTACCCGATCGAGCAGTACGTCCGCGACGCGAAGATCGACACCCTCTACGAGGGCACGACGGCGATCCAGGGCCAGGACTTCTTCTTCCGCAAGATCGTCAAGGACCAGGGCCGCGCGCTGGGCCACCTGGCGAAGGAGATCGAGGGCTTCATCGCCGCCGAGGCCGGCAACGGCCGCCTCAAGACGGAGCGGGCCCTGCTCGCCACCGCGCTCGAGGACGCCAACGCCATCGTCGGGCACATGATCAACGACCTGATGTCCTCGCAGGAGGAGCTGCGCAACATCTACAAGGTCGGGCTCAACACCTCGCGCCTGCTGATGGTGCTCGGTGACGTCGTCTGCGGCTGGCTGCTGCTGCGCCAGGCCGACGTCGCCCTGACCAAGCTCGCGGGCGAGGTGTCGGCGAAGGACAAGGCGTTCTACGAGGGCAAGGTCGCCGCCGCACAGTTCTTCGCGCAGCACAACCTGCCGAAGATCACCGCCGAGCGCGCCATCGCCGAGGGCATCACCCTCGACCTGATGGACCTCGACGAGGCGTCCTTCTGATCCTTCTCGGTCAGCCCGCAGTCCCCTTGTAACGCCGGGTTCGTGCTTGTACCCACCCTGATGCATCCGGGTGGGTACAGCACCCGACCCGGCGTTACATGCGTTCGGGGTCGGCGGCAGGGGCCAGCTCGATGACAGCTGTCACGGCGAGGTCGTGACAACTCCACCCGGGACGCGGGGGCGTACGCCGACAGGCTGGTGCCATGACGCAGCCAGCAGCCGTGCCCGCGATCCGGGCCACCGGCCTCCACAAGTCCTTCCGAGCCGGCGACGGCACGGCCGTCGCCGCGGTCGACGACGTCGACCTGACCGTCCAGCCCGGCGAGATCGTCGCCTTCCTCGGCCCCAACGGCGCCGGCAAGACCACCACGGTCGACATGCTGCTCGGGCTCACCCGCCCGGACGCCGGCAGCCTCGAGGTCTACGGCCTGGAGCCCGATGTCGCCGTACGCCGGGGGCGGGTGTCGGCGGTCATGCAGACCGGCGGCCTGCTCAACGACTTCACCGTCGGGGAGACGGTGCGCGCGATCGCGGCCCTGCACGGCCGCCTCGACCGCGTCGAGGTCGTGCTGGAGCGGGCCCGGCTGACCGGGCTCGCCGGTCGCCGCGTGGAGGCGTGCTCGGGTGGTGAGCAGCAGCGCCTGAAGTTCGCGCTGGCGCTGGTGCCCGACCCCGACCTGGTGATCCTCGACGAGCCCACGACCGGCATGGACGTGGGCGCGCGCCAGGAGTTCTGGCACGCCATGCGCGCCGACGCCGCGCTGGGCCGCACGATCGTCTTCGCCACGCACTACCTCGCCGAGGCGGACGAGTTCGCCGAGCGCACGGTCCTGATGAACCACGGACGGATCGTCCACGACGCCCCCACCACGGACGTACGAGCGGCCTACGGCGGACGTACCCTCACCTTCCGGCCACCCGCCGAGGCGCTGGGGGCCGAGGGCATCGACGCCGCCTGGATGGCCCAGGTGCACCGGGCGCTCGCGCCGCTGGGTGTCACCGACGTCGAGGTCTCGGCCGCCAGCCTGGAGGCCGCCTTCCTGGCCCTCACCGCCGAGCAGCCCGCCCTGGCCGGAGCAGCCCGGTGAGCGCCACGGTGGGCACGACGGGCGCCAGGATCGCGCCGCGTCCGGCCATGGCGACGTACGCACTGCTCGACCTGCGCCGCCAGCTGCGTGACCGCTTCGGGATGTTCTTCGTCGTCGGCCTGCCGACCTTCATGTACCTCGTCTTCGGCCTCGGGTCCGACGACCCCGTCGGCAGCGGCAACGTCGCGATGTACGTCATGGTCTCGATGGCGGCCTACGGCGCGGTCAACGCGACCACCAGCGTCGCCGGCAGCGCGGCGACCGAGCAGGTCATGGGGTGGGGACGCCAGCTCGGTCTCACGCCGGTGCGACCGCTGGGCTTCGTCGTCGCCAAGGCCGCCGTGGCGATGGCCGTCGCGGCCGTGCCGGTGGCCCTGGTCTTCGCGCTCGGGGCGGTGACGGGCGCCCGCGGCGACTGGACGGACTGGACGCTCGCGGCCGCCATCGTCTGGCTGGGGTCCGCGCTGTTCGCGATCTACGGCCTCGCGGTCTGCCTCGTCCTCCGCGGCACCAACGCCCCGGGGATCGCGTCCGGGATGATCGTGGTGATGGCGTTCCTGGGCAACGTGTTCTCCCCGATCGACGGGCTGCTGCTCGACATCGGGCGGCTCACCCCCCTCTACGGCTACGCCGCCCTCGCCCGCTTCCCGCTGACCGACGGTCGGCTGCCCGTGGGCGGGCAGGACCCGCTGTGGCTGCCGGTCGCTAACGTGCTCGCGTGGACGGTGATCTTCTCCCTGCTGGCGGTGTGGGGCGTACGACGCAGCCGGGCGCGGACGTGACCGACCCCGTCGAGCCGCCGAGCAGCCCCTGGGTGAAGTGGGGCTGGGCCTTCGCGTCGATCTGGCTGGTCTTCCTCGTCTACCCGGTCATCGAGGCGGTGACGGCCGACGTGCCCGTCCCGGCCAAGGTCTTCGCCCTGGCCTGCATCGCGGGCTTCGCCGTGGTCAACGTGCTCGGCTACAGCTGGTGGGAGGACAAGGTCTGGCTGGCGCTGCTCCTCATGATGGCCCTCGCGCTCGCCGCCACACCGGTCATCGGGATGGACGCGATCGGGTTCACCCCCTACCTCGCCATGCTGTCGGCCCTCGGGCTGCCCGACCCGTGGTGGAAGTGGGCCACGGGGTTCTGGCTGCTGGTCCCGACGGTGTCGCTGCTCGACCTCGAGGGCTTCCCCCCGTTCTTCTTCCTGATGGTGTGGCCGGTGATGATCGGCGGTGCGATCCTCCGCGTCTTCAACGAGCGCGAGGTCGAGGCCGACCGGGCCCGCAACCACTTCGCCATGGTCGCCGAGCGCGAGCGGGTGGCCCGCGACGTGCACGACGTGCTCGGGCACTCGCTGACGGCGCTGTCGGTCAAGGCGGAGCTGGCCGCCCGCCTCGTCGACGTCGACCCGGCGCGTGCCAAGGAGGAGCTCGAGTCGATCCAGGCCACGGCCCGCCAGGCGCTGGCCGAGGTGCGGGCGACCGTGGGCGGCCTGCGTGCCGGCAACCTCGAGGCCGAGCTCGCGGCGGCGCCCCTGGTGCTCGCGGACGCCGGCATCGCCACGACCGTCCACGGTGCGGTCGCCGACACCGACCCGCGCCACCGGACGCTGCTCGCCTGGGTGCTGCGCGAGGCGGTCACCAACGTCGTACGCCACGCGCGGGCGGGCTCGGTCGTCATCGAGCTCGGGCCCCGCGGGATCTCCGTCACCGACGACGGTGCCGGCGTCTCCGGACCGGAGGGCAACGGCCTGCGCGGCATGCGCGAGCGCGTCGCCGGTGCCGGCGGCAGCCTGGACGTCACCGCGGCCGCTCCCGGCACCCGGGTCGAGGTGGCGCTGCCGTGATCAAGCTCCTGCTCGCCGACGACCAGGCCCTCGTGCGCGGCGCCCTGGCCGCGCTGCTCGACCTGGAGTCCGACCTCGAGGTCGTGGCCCAGGTCGGCCGCGGCGACGAGGTCGTCGACGCCGCCCGCGCCTCGGGGGCCGAGGTGTGCCTGCTCGACATCGAGATGCCCGGGCTCAACGGCATCGACGCCGCGGCGGCGCTCCGCCGCGAGCTGCCGGAGGTGCGGTCGCTGGTCGTGACGACCTTCGGTCGGCCCGGCTACGTGCGCCGGGCCATCGAGGCGGGGGCCTCCGGCTTCGTCGTCAAGGACACCCCCGCGCGCCAGCTCGCCGACGCCGTGCGCCGGGTGCACGCCGGCCTGCGGGTGATCGACCCGGACCTCGCCGCCGAGTCGCTGATCGACGGACCGAGCCCGCTGACCGGACGCGAGCGGGAGCTGCTGACGTACGCCCTCGACGGGTCACCGGTGGCCGCGATCGCCGCCCGCGTGCACCTGTCGGAGGGCACGGTGCGCAACCACCTGTCGTCCGCGATCGGCAAGACCGGCGCGACCACGCGCAGCGAGGCTGCGCGGATCGCGCAGGACCGCGGCTGGCTATAGCTCGCGGCGCTCCTCCACGTGGGTGGTCTTCGAGCGCTGGTTGTTCATGACCAGGCCCAGCACGAGCGCGAGGACACCGGCGATCACCAGGATCCAGCCGACCGTGGTCGGGTCGACGACCTCCTGGAGGGAGTCCGGGAACTCCTTGATCGCGAAGAGGAGGATCAGGCCGATGACGAGCAGCAGGATGCCGATTCCGATACCCATGGGGACTCCTTCGTGGTGCGCCAGCGGCCGGCTCGGGGTCCGACCGTCCTGTGCAGCGTAGGGCGGCGACCTGCCGATTCCGCGGACCCCACCCCCTACCCTCTCCCCATGACCGAGACCGACCGCCTCAGCTCACTCGTCTCCATCTGGTGGGAGGCGGTCGATTCCTTCACCCGCGTCCTGGAGCACGTCGGCGACGACGAGTGGTCGACCCCGACCGACCTGCCCGGCTGGGACGTGCGCGCCGTCGCAGCCCACACCGCGCACCTCGAGGCGCTCCTCGCGGGGCGCGAGCACGAGGACGTCGAGATCGGGGACGCGCCGCACGCGCGCGGCATGATGGGGCAGTTCACCGAGCAGGGCGTGGTGGCCCGCCGGGACGAGACGCCCGACGCGCTGATCACCGAGATCCGCGAGTCGACCACCGCCCGTCACACCCAGCTGCTGGCCGACCCTCCGTCGGACCCGGCCGCCCCGGCGCCGGGCGTCTTCGGTGCGATCGGCTGGACCACGGGCCTGCTGCTGCGCAACCGGCCTCTCGACGTGTGGATGCACGAGCAGGACGTCCGCCGCGCGCTCGACATGCCGGGCAACCTCGACTCGGCGCCCGCGCTCCACGCCGCCGACTACCTGATGGAGAGCCTGCCCTACGTCGTGGCCAAGCGCGCCCAGGCGCCGGCCGGCAGCGTCGTACGCCTCGAGGTGGCCGGCCACGAGCCCGTGACCGCGGTCGTGGGCGAGGACGGCCGCGGCCGCCCCGGCACGCGCGACGACGCCGAACCGACCGTCACGCTGGAGATGGACCGGGAGACCTTCGTCCTGCTCGCCGGCGGGCGCCGGGCGGCCGATCCGGGCGACGTACGGATCAGTGGCGACACCGCCCTGGGCGAGCGCGTGCTCGCCGCCATGGGCGTCACGCCGTGACCTGGTCGACCGACGACATCGGCGACCTCCGCGGCCGGACCGCCGTGGTCACGGGACCGACGGTGGGCGGGATCGGGTTCCACACTGCGCTCGAGCTGGCCCGGCACGGCGCCCGGGTCGCGCTCGCGGGGCGTACGCCGGCGAAGCTCGACGCGGCCGCCGAGGCGATCACCGCCCAGGTGCCGTACGCAGCGCTGGAGTCCCTGGTCGTCGACCTCTCCGACCTGTCGTCCGTCCGCGCCGCCGCCGAGGCGGCCGGGGCGCTGGGTCCGCTCCACCTGCTGGTCAACAACGCCGGCATCATGGCGACGCCGTTCCGCCGCACGGTCGACGGGCTCGAGTCGCAGATGGCGACCAACCACTTCGGGCCGTTCCTGCTCACCGGCCTGCTCCTCGACCAGCTCGTCGCCTCCGGCGCGGGCCGCGTGGTCACGCTGTCGTCGCAGGCGCACCGCCTGGCCCGGTCCGCGCCCTTGGGCGACCCGCGCGCTCGGAGGCGCTACAGCCGCTGGCGGGTCTACGGCCAGACCAAGCTGGCCAACCTGCTCTTCACCTTCGAGCTCGACCGGCGACTGCGGCGTGCCGGGCTGCCGGTGCTCTCCCTGGCGGCCCACCCCGGACTGGCGGGCACCCACCTCGCCGTCAACGGCCAGCTCGGCGGCACCGAGGGGCGCCGGGCGGCGATCCTCGACGCCGCGATGAAGGCGATCGCGCAGTCCGCGGCGGCCGGCGCGTGGCCCGGGCTCATGGCCGCGACCGCCGACCTGCCGGGAGGGACGTACGTCGGCCCCGGGGGCCCGGGCCAGGCCAGCGGGCGGCCACGGGTCGTCGGCACCGCGCCGCTCGCGCGCGACGAGATGGCCCAGCGGCGGCTCTGGGAGACCAGCGAGGCGACGGTCGGCCTGTCCTGGCCCTGACCCTCGATATCTGGGGACGTCATGGACGTCGACCACCCCTGATCGCGTCCACCACGTCCTCAGGTGTCAGGAGCGGTCGGTCACCCGCACCAGCCCGGCGAGCGTGCCGAGCCAGGCCGACCCGTCGGGACCGATCGTGATCTCCGAGTGGTCGCTGCCCGCGAGGAGGCCGGTGCCGGTGCGCACGCTCCACCAGCTGCGGCCGCTGTCGGTGTCGAGGGCGGTGAGGTACCACGCGCTGACCCCGCTGAGGGCCGGGCGCTTGGTCCACGCGTAGACGAGGCCGTTGGGCCAGCTCGGTGTGACGCCCGAGCTGGGCGAGACCGCATCGCTGGTCCAGCGCTCGACGCACGCGCCGTCGACGAGGTCGACCCTGGCGATCCCCGGACTGCTGGTGAAGCCGAGCATCGTGCTGCGCGGGGAGGAGTAGTCGTGGTTGTTGGTCACCACCACACCGCCGCCGAGTGGTGCGAGGGGACTCTCGCTCGCACCCTCACCCTTCTCGAAGACGGGCTGCCGGCAGATCGCCCGCCCGCCGTCGCGGGCCACGAAGAGCACGCCGAGGCGAGAGTCCACGGTGTCGGTGATGGCCACGGCTCCCCCGTCGACCAGGACGGGGGCCGAGCCGCTGGTGCCGTCGTACGCCGTGCGCCAGGCGACCGTCGGCATCCCGTCCGGGCCGGCACTGAGGCGCTGGAGCGACTCGTCGGTGACGACGTAGACGGCACCGCCCTCGTCCGTGGTCAGCCCGCGGCGTACGTCCTCACCGAGGTCGATGACCCGGACCTCGCCGGTGTCGTGGGCGATCGTGCCGACCAGTCCCTGTCGGGAGGCCCACCAGGTCCGGCCCGCCCAGTCGGGTGCCAGCGCGACCAGGCAGTCGCCGTAGGGGACGTAGGGCCTGAGGTCCCACGTGGTGTCGGTCGCCAGCTCAGGCTCGCCCTGGGCCGAGGCCGTGCGCACCGCCTGCACCCGGCGGTCCGTGGTCGCCACCACCGCGCGGTCGGCGCTGTCGAGGTAGAGGGCGTCGCCCGCGCACGCGTCGTCCCCGGAGCCGGCCGGCAGGTCGTGGCTCGCGGTCGGGCGGAGGGTGTCGGGGTCGACGAGCCGCAGGCTCGGTCCCGACCGGTCGGCGCAGAGGGCGACGAGCACCTCGGTCGAGGTGAGCTCGAGCCGACTGCAGTGCTGCAGGCCGAACCAGGACGTCTCCACCTCGGGCTGCAGTCCGAGCGGTCCCGGTCGGGCCACGGCCGCGCCGGCGCTGCGGTGCGGGTTCTGCGGGACCTCTGCGGCCACGACGGCGTGCGGCAACGCCGGGCGCCCGACGTACGCCGGTCCGGCCCACGCGCCCGGCGCGGGCGGGATGGGCAGCCGGCCGTCGGGGACGACCACGACCACCGCCACCAGGACAGCGACCGCGCCGGTCGACCAGGCGACGACGCGGCGGCTGACGCGGGCCTGGTCCTGCACCCACCAGCGGATGCGCGGCACGCACAGGGCTGCGGCGGCGACGACCAGGACGGCCGGGCCCCAGGCCACCCACAGGAGCACGAGCGCAGCGACCAGCCAGACCACCGGGTGACTCTAGGTGAGGCAGGCGGCCCAGCCGGGGAGGCGCAGCCGCACCGGTGCTGGTGCGTGCGTCACACGGGCTCGTCAGGCAGCCTCAGTCGGTGACGGCGCGGGGCAGCGGAGCGGTCAGCGTCAGGTCGGCGAAGACCCCGTGCCCTCCACCGCTGCGCAGGAAGATCCGCGAGCGTCGCGGCACGGGCACCAGTGTCAGCGGTGCGTCGTCGACCGGGATCGCCTCGGGCTCCGGTTCGCGACGCACGAGCGCCCCCGTGAAGTGCTCGAGCTCCTTGAGCCGACCTGTGAGATCCGAGACCTGGGCGTTGCGCTCGTTCTTCATCGGCGGACTCCTCCTGTCCCCACCTGGTGGATCCCCCACGGACCACCTGAGGAAGAGGCTAGGAGCGCTCAACCGAGGCCGAGAGCCACTACGAGAAGCCTTCGGGAAGTCTTCGGAAGACGGTCCAGACCAGCGGTTCCTCTTCGGCAGAACAGGGGTCAGGCCTTGACCCTCGACACCCGCTCCACGCGCAGCGAAGCCGCCTCCGCGGGCGCGGAGGCGGCTTCGTGTCGTGCGGGTCAGGCCGCTGGCGGCCGGGCTGCCGAGCCGGTCTCGATCGAGCTGCGCGGCCGCGGCAGCATCGGCGGTGTCACCTCAGCGCGGGCGTCGTACGTCGTCTCCCCCACGGAACCGATGCGGATCATCGGGCCGCTCCCTTCGTCGTGCCGGTCGTGCTCGTGCTCATCCCTGCCCCCCAGTCCCCGTTTCCCCTCAAGGATGCGCCCGAGTCCGCGCTGATACATCCGTAGATCTACAGATGTCCAGACCAGCGGGTCAGGCAGCGGCCGCGCGGGCCTCGCTCTCGAGCTTGCGGCCCAGGAGGCGGCGCGTTCGCCGGTCGCCCGTGGCCATCTTGTAGAGGACGGCGAGCTGCTGCGGGGCGTTCTTGGGCGTGGTGGTGGCGAGCCAGCCGTTGGGAAGGGAGAGCCTGAAGACCTTGTGCCAGGCGGAGTAGACCTGCTGCGGCATCGGGCGAGCGCAGTAGGCGAGGTCGTACTTCTCGAAGAGGGCCTGCACCTTGGGCGCGATCTCGCCGTAGCGGTTGGACGGCAGGTCGGGGAACAGGTGGTGCTCGATCTGGTGCGAGAGGTTGCCGGTCATCAGGTGGAGGAGCTTCGACCCGGAGATGTTGGCGCTGCCGAGCATCTGCCGGACGTACCACTCGCCCTTGGTCTCGCCGTCGATCGAGCGCTTCTCGAAGGTCTCGACGCCCTCGGGGAAGTGCCCGCAGAGGATGACGGAGTTGGACCACAGGTTGCGCACGATGTTGGCGGTGAAGTTGGCCGCCAGCGTCGGGAGGAAGGAGCCGGTCGGGATCGACAGCGCCGGGTGGACGACGTAGTCCTTGGTGGCCTGCTTGCGGATCTTGCCGAGGACGGCCTTGGCCCGGCGGCGGAACTCGGGGTCCTTGGTCTGCTTCTTCTTGATGACCGCGCCGAGCTCGAGGTCGTAGGCGGCGATGCCGTACTCGAAGAAGACCGCGTTGATGAAGCAGAAGAGCGGCTGGGCGAGGGAGGCCGGGGTCCAGGTCTGGTCCTCGTCGACGCGCATGATGCCGTAGCCGAGGTCGTTGTCCTTGCCGATGACGTTGGTGTAGGTGTGGTGCAGCTCGTTGTGGCTGTGCTTCCACTGCTCGGCGGGCGAGGCCATGTCCCACTCCCACGTGCTGGAGTGGATCTTGCTGTCGCGCATCCAGTCCCACTGGCCGTGGAGGATGTTGTGGCCGATCTCCATGTTGTCGAGGATCTTGGAGACGCTCAGGCCGAGGGTGCCGAGGACCCAGGCCGGCGGGAAGGCGCTGAAGAGCAGCACCGCGCGCGAGCCGAGCTCGATCTTGCGCTGGGTGTCGATGACACGCCGGATGTACGCCGCGTCGCTCGCGCCGCGCGAGTCGAGGACGTCCTGGCGGATGGCGTCGAGCTCGATGCCGATCTGCTCGATGTCGGCCTCGGTGAGGTGCGCGATCGGGTTGGTCTGGCCGAGGACGGCCTTCTTCTGGACAGTGGTCATGTCGATCTCCTGGGGGTGTCGGGGGAGGTCGGGCTCAGTGGTCGATGTGGCAGGGGCCGGCGGCGGCGTTGATGCAGGTCTGCACCTTCACGTCGCCGCTCTCGCCGGGGACGGCGGTGGTGATGGCGCCGTTGCGCAGGTCGCGGACGCTGCCCTCGCGCAGCGGGACGACGCAGCCCATGCAGATGCCCATGCGGCAGCCGCTCGGCATCAACATGCCGGCCTCCTCGGCCGCGTCGAGGATCGGCGTGGCGCCGTCGAGGTCGAGGGTCGTGCCGGAGGTGAAGCTGACCGTGCCGCCGTCGCCGGGCTCGACGCGCGCGGTGCGGAACTGCTCGGTGGTGAGGGTGATGCCGGCGGCCTCGTGGTGGGCGGCGAGGGCGTCGAGCAGGCCGGCGGGGCCGCACGCGAGCGTCGTACGCTCGGCGAGGTCGGGCACGAGGTGGGCCAGGTCGGCGACGTCGAGCACGCCGTGCTGGTCGTCGTACCTCGCGACGAGGCGGATCGCGCCGGCGGCGTCGAGGGCCTCGAGGTCGCGGATGAAGATCGAGTCGGGGTGACTGGGGGCCACGTGCACGACCACGATGTCGTGGTCGGCGCTGCGGGCCGGGCGCAGCACGCCGTCGTCGGTGCTCGGGAAGAGGTTGCGCAGCATGCCGATCACCGGCGTGATGCCCGAGCCGGCGGTCACCATGAGGAACTTGCCGCCCTCGGGCGGGAGCACGAACTCGCCGGCCGCCTGCTCGAGGTGGACCAGGGTGCCCGGCTCGGCGCGGTGCACGAGGTGGTTGCTGACCAAGCCGTCGGGGACGGCCTTGACGGTGATCGAGATGCGGCCGTCGCGGCGCGGGCCGTGGGTGAGCGAGTAGGCGCGCCACTGGCGTACGCCGTCGACGTCGATGCCGATGCGGAGGTACTGGCCGGGCACGTGGCCGGCCCAGTCGGCGCCGGGGCGGATCACGATCGTGGCCGCGTCGGCGGTCTCGGGGTGGACCGACTCGATGCGACCGCGCAGGTCGGCGCCCGAGCGCAGCGGGGCGAAGAGGTCCATGAAGTCGGCCGGGAGGTAGGGCGTGGTGGCCGCCTCGGCCACGCGGACCAGGTGGTCACGGACGCGGGTGCCGCGCACCGGCGGCTCGAGAGTCGTGCTCATGGGAACAAATGTCCCGGAACCTGCCCGCTCGTACCTGCCCCTGCCACGTGAATCGGCGCTAGACTCTTGTTCGCTGCGAACAAAAGTCACCCCAGGAGTCCCCATGACCACCCGACCTGTGCGCGCGACCACACAAATGCAGACCGTGGTCGGTCTCGACCCGCAGGTGGCCGAGGCCCTGCGCTCCCGGCTCGCCGAGGTCGCCGACCGGGTCGTGCTCACCATCATCGACGAGGTGCCCAGCTATGCGGGGGCGTTCAGCGGACGGATGGGCGAGGTGATCCGCAACGCCGTCCAGCTGGCCCTCGGCGGCTTCCTCACCCTGGCCACCCGGCAGGACGGCAACGCCCCGCCCAAGGCGCCCGCGATCGAGGGCGCCTACCAGCTCGGGCGCGGCGAGGCCCGCAGCGGCCGGACCGTCGAGGCCCTGCTGGCCGCCTACCGCGTCGGGGCGCGGACCTCGTGGCGCGACATGGCCGACGCCGCGGTCGACGCCGGGATCGACGCCGAGCAGCTGGCGCGCTTCGCCGAGCTGGTCTTCGCCTACATCGACGAACTGTCGGCGGCCTCCGTCGCCGGGCACACCGACGAGCTGGAGAGCAGCGGCCGCGTCCGGCAGCGCAACCTCGAGCGCCTGGCCCGCGCGCTGCTGACCGGGGCGCCCGCCGACGCGGTCAACGCCGCGGCCGAGCGCGCCGACTGGGAGCCGCCGGGCGCGCTCACCGCGGTGGTGCTGCCGGAGTCGCAGGTCTCCCACGCGCTGACCGCGCTGGACGCCAGGGCGCTCCAGCCCACCGACGACGTGCCGGGGCTGCCCGAGGGCCACGCGTCGTTGCTCGTGCCGAGCACCGGATCGGCCAGCGCGCGGCGTACGTTGCTGCGCGCCCTGCGCGGCACCGACGCCGTCGTCGGCCCCAGCACTCCGTGGCTCGAGGTGTCGGCGTCGCACCGGCGGGCGCTGCGGTGCGCGGCCCTCGGGATCGAGGGGCTCGTGGACTCCGACGACCACCTCGCCGCCCTCGTCCTCGCCGCCGACGCCGACGCGCGCGCCGACCTGCGCGCCCGGGTGCTCGCACCGCTCGCCGACCTGCGCCCCTCGACCGCGGAGAAGCTCACCGACACGCTGCGCAGCTGGCTGCTCCACCACGGGCGCCGCGACGCGGTCGCCGAGGAGCTCTTCGTCCACGCCCAGACCGTCCGCTACCGCGTCGGCCAGCTCCGCGAAATCTACGGCGACCGGCTCGAGGACCCCGCCTTCGTCCTCGACGCGACGCTCGCGCTGGCGTGAGTCGCGGTCCGAGGGCGCACTCGAGCGGACATATGGCCGCTCGACATCCGCCATGCGGCGTTCCCAGCGGCCATATGTGGGTTCTAGTCACCATTTCTTGACTCGAGTGCCCATGTGGCCGCTCGAGTGGACACAGGTCCGCTCGAGCGCACCCCGGGCGGCTCAGGGGCGGGAGTACGCCGTCTCGCCGGCGACCCAGGTCACGACGACGTGGTCGGCGAAGGCCCGGAGGGCGTCGGCGTGCTCGCGGCCGGAGTCGCCCGCGAGCGGGTCGGCGTCGAGCAGCACCAGGTCGGCGGGGTGGCCGACGGCGACGGTGCCCCAGCCGTCGGTCGAGGCGGCGATCGCCTCGCGGGCGGTGATCGACTGCTCGGGGTGCCAGGGCTCCCGGTCGTCGCCGGAGCGGTGGACGGCCGCGGCGATGGCCAGCCAGGGGTCGAGGGGCGACACCGGCGCGTCCGAGCCGAGCACCACGTCGACCCCGTCGTCGAGCATCCAGCGCAGCGGGAAGCAGCGCTCGGCCCGCCCGGGCCAGAGCCGCTCGGTGACGTCGCGGTCGTCGATCAGGTGGGCCGGCTGCACGCTCGCCCGGACGCCGAGCGCGGCCATGCGGCGTACGTCGTCACGCGTCGTGAGCTGCACGTGCTCGATGCCGCCGTGCGCGCCGGTCTCCTCGAAGGCGGCGAGCGCCTCGGCGACGGCGCGGTCGCCGATGGCGTGCACCGCGACGTCGAGCCCGCCCGCCACCGCGCGGGCGAGCAGCGCGCGAAGCTCGGCGGGGGTCTGGTTGGGCTGGCCCTCCTCGGCGCCGGGCACGGCCTTCTCGGCGTAGGGCTCGCAGCACCAGGCGGTGCGGGTGTTGAGCGAACCGTCGCTGATGATCTTCAGCGGCCCCATCGTCAGCCGTGGGTCGCCGGCGAGCGGGTCGCCGGACCGGAGCCCCCGCGCGAGCACGTCGTCGAGGCCGTCGGCGTAGCAGGCGTGCCGGATCCTGATGAGGTCGGCGCCGTCGGCCCACCGGGCGGCCCAGTCGGCGACGCCGCCGCTGAACTCGAGGTCCACCAGCCCGACCACGCCCTGGGCGGCCGCGGCCTCCATCGAGCGGCGGTAGGCCTCGGGGCCGGTGCCGTCGGTCCCGAGCACGGTGGCGAGGCGCCCGTAGGCCATGAACCACTCGGCCTCGCTGACCACGCTGTCGCGCGTCGGCAGCGCGAGCATGTGGAGGGCGGTCGTGTTGAGCCAGCCGTGGTGGCCGTCGCCCGCGATGAGCACGATCGGCTGGTCGGTGTCGATGGCGTCGAGGTCGGTGACCGAGGGGTTGTCGGGCCAGGCCGTCGGCCGGTGCCCCCACCCGATGACCGGCAGGTCGGGCAACTCCGCCAGCCGCTCGCGCACCAGGGCGACCGCCTCCGCGCTGGACCTCGCCGGCCCGAGGTCGAGCCGCGCCGAGGCGAGCGTCCACTGGCCGAGGTGGACGTGCTGGTCCCAGAGGCCCGGCATCAGCCAGCGTCCGCCCGCGTCGTACGACGTCTCGTCCCCGGCCGCCAGCGAGGGACCGACCTCGACGACCCGGCCGTCCGCGACGCGCACGTCGACGGGTCCCTCGACGGCCTCGGTGACGGCGACCGGACGGGCGTTGCGGATGAGCATGGCGCCACGGTAGGACGTGCGCCGGCGGGGCTGCGACGGCGGGGGCGGGACCGAGTCATGCCATTCGTCCACGCGGTGGCATCCTCGGGTGCTTGACTGCGCCCGCGCGGCCACGGGGGTCGCACGCTGGGGGGCCTGTGCGCAAGCTGCTGAGTGGGATCATCGCCCTGCTGGGGGTGGTGGCGGCCACCGTGGTGCTGTCACCCGCCGCGGCATTCGCGGCGTTCGGGTCGACGGCGACGGCTGCCGATGCTCCCGATCCCGATCCCGCGACCGGGTGCCTGCGTCATCCCGTCCAGTACGCCGTCGAGCTCCCCGAAGGCACGATCTCCTGGCACCTGGACATCCGCGTCTACCGGTCCGGGCGGCTCGATGACACGGTGACACCCAACCGCTTCGCGGGCGCTCCTGCCGTCGGCACGGTGTACCTCGACATCTGCGCCACGGATGACCCGGAAGGGACGTGGACGCTCCAGCCCGTCGTGACCAGCTGGACCGGCTCCGACGGGGTGACGCACGAGACCGAGATCCCCGGCACACCGTCGACGTTCGAGGTGGGCCGGATCATCCCGCTCGCGTGCCCGTCGTGCGAGGTCTCCTCCCGCGTCACGCTGCGCTTCGTCAAGCTGTCCGGGCGGTGGCGGGCCAAGGTCGCCCTGGTCAACCGCTACGACGGCGACGAGGTGCGGATCTGGGAGGCCAAGCTCTACGTCGACAGGCGGACGAGGTCCGGGACGCGTCGGGTCGCGATGCTGCTCACCGACCGCAACGGTCGCGCCGTGCTGACCCGGGGCGTACGACCCGGGCGCGTCTACCAGGCGTACTACGGCGGCGGCTGGATCCAGTGGGACGACGACCACCGCCTCAGCGTGCCGAAGGCCCGCTCACCCTGGGTGCGAGCGGGCTGACACCACCGCGACGCCGCCCAGCCACACCGCGGACGGGCGGGCCAGCGCCGTGACGTCCGTGGACAGGTCACCGTCGACGACCAGCAGGTCGGCGAGGTGCCCGGCCTCGAGCCGGCCGGCCTCCACCCCGCAGTCGTCGGCGGCCGCCGACGTCGCGGTCGCGACGGCCTCGTCGACGGGCCAGCCGCCCCGGACCAGCTCGGCCACCGACTTCCACAACAGTCCGTGCGGCTTCGCGGGGTTCGCCCCCGCGTCCAGCCCGGAGACGACCCGGATGCCGTGCTCGCGCAGACGGAGGGTGTTGCGGGCGGCGCGCGCGAAGTGCTCGTCACGGTCGGTGATGCCGAGGCGGGCCAACATCTCCAGGATGTGCGGCGGCATGTCGGACACGGGCGGGAAGCGGGAGGGGTCGTTGCCGAGGGTCGGGTCGACCGTCATCCCGGCCGCAGCGACACGCTCCAGCAGCTCGGTCGGAGCCGCGGCGCCGCCCTGGGCCAGGCAGGTGAAGTGCTCCAGCCCGTCGGCCCCGGCGGCGACGGCCACCTCGGCGCCGGGGACGGAGTGGGTGTGGGCGACGATCCGCAAACCGGCGGCGTGCACGAGGTCGACGAGACGACGCAGGGGCGCCAGCTCGAACTGTGCCCCCAGCTGGTCGCTGCCCGGTGTCAGGAAGCCCCCGCTGGCCATCACCTTCACGACGTCCACCCCGCGCTCGACCCGCTCGGCGACCGCCCGCTCGAGGCTGCCGGGCTCGTCCGGGTCGACGACGCCTCCGAGGTAGTGGCAGTGCCCGGCCGGGATGGTGAGCGGCGGGCCGGCGGCGACGACGCGCGGCAGGCCCTCCCCCTCACGTCCCCGGTGCCCGAGCACGTGGAAGTCCACGTCGCCGAGGTCGCGGACCGTCGTCACGCCGGCCGCGACCTGGGCCCGCAGGTTGGTGGTGATCCCGTCGTCGAGCGCGGAGGCGCCCGCCGCGCCGGCCCACTCCAGGCTCCCGGGCGAGCCGGGGAAGGTGCCGGCCGCGACGAGGTGGACGTGGCAGTCGACGAGCCCCGGCAGCAGCGTGCCGTCCACCTCGGTGAGGGGCACGTCGGGCGGGAGCACGCACATGCCCGGCTCGACACCGACGATGCGGTCGGCCTCCACCACCACGGTGAGCCCGCCCCGCACGAACCCCCGGCCGTCGAAGGCCCGGTCCGCACGGATGGCCCACCGGGTGCTCATCGCCCGATGCTCTCCCGGGACCGCCGGCCCCGCACCCGCCCGCGGCGGGTGGACCAGACCACCGGACGCCTGGATAGGGTCCGTCCATGGGATGGCGGGGGCCTGCGGTGCTGGTCGCGCTCCTGGTGATCGGGACCGGGAGCGGCTACGCCACCTCGGGCCAGACCCGGGACACGACCATCGGCGCCGGCGTGGGCGCGCCCGTCCCGGCCGAGGGTCCCGAGATGCCGGTCGAGGCGCCGAAGCCCTTCGCCGTCGACCCCACGGACCCGCCGCTCCTGCCGGACATCCCCCTGCAGACCACGACGCTCGGCACCGGGAAGTTCGAGATCAGCTTCCCTGCACCCGTCGGCTGGACCACCAACGCGAGTGCCAGCAACGAGTGGAAGTGGAAGAAGCGCGGCACGTCCAACAACACGTACGTGATGCGGATCGAGCAGATCGACAGCCAGGACATCACGATCGAGGACGCGATCGACATCCGCATCGACCGCCTGCTCGACGAGCAGGAGGACGTGAAGATCCTCGACCGGGGCGCCTCGACGCTGGAGTACACCTACCGCAGCAACGAGGACAACGCCCGCCACAGCTTCATGCGCTGGCTCGACCTCGACGAGAGCGGGCAGGCCGACGTCGAGATCGTCGTGCACGGCCGCGAGGCCGACGTCGACGGCACGCGAGACCTCATCCGCCGGGTGGGCGACGGGATGCGCGGCGCGTCCGGCGGCGTCGTCGACTGAAGCCTGCCTTCCACTGGACGGCCACTAGGTTGTCCCCGTGACATGGCGGGGGCCGATCGTGCTGGCGCTGCTGCTGGCGCTCGGCGTCGGCGGCGGGTACGTCACGTCCTGGGCGCTGGGCGGGCACCCCCAGGCCGTGGGGCCGGCGCAACCGGTGACGGCGACCTCACCGTCGTACCCGGTCGACCCGGTGCCCGAGCTCTTCCCCGACCCGGACTTCGACCCGCTGAAGCCCGATGTGGAGCTGGTGCGCCGGGAGGTCGGCAGGGGCGACTTCCGGCTCTCGCTGGACGTCCCGGCCGGCTGGAGCTTCTCGCCCAACTCCCTCAACGAGTGGCAGTGGCGCCCGGCCGACTTCGAGACCTTCGGCTACTACCTGCGCGTCGAGCAGGTGCTCAGCAACCGGCGCTCGATCGCCTGGACCCTCGACCGCCGCATCGACGAGCTCTACGAGGACGAGGCCGCCGTGAAGGTCCTCTCCCAGACCTCCGACAGCCTCCACTACTCGTACGTCACCAGCAACCATCTGCGCCACGGATTCCTCACCTGGCTGGACCTCACCGGCTCCGACAACGCGCAGGTCGAGGTCGCGGTCTCGGGGCGCAAGGCCGACGTGGACGGGATGGCCGACCTCATCTCGCGCGTCGCGGACTCGATGGTGCTGGGCAAGCGCTAGCTGCCGGCCTAGATGCCGATGGTGTCCACGGAGGCGAGCACCCGGTTGGCGGTGCCGCGGTCGTCGCTGCGGACCTGCACCCACAGCAGCCGGTTGGAGGTCAGCTGCACGACGCGCTCCACGATGAACTGCGGGCCGGGACAGCCCACGAAGTAGACCGTCATGGAGTCGTCACCGTCCCTCGTGTCCCGCACGAGACCGTCGGAGCTCTCGCAGTCGGGGTGGCCCGGCACGCGGGACGGCAGCTTCTCCCCGGCGAGCATCCCGACGAACACGCCCTCAGCCGGGTCGGCGTCGGTGTTCCAGCCCGCCTTCGAGCCGGTGGCCAACGAGGGCAGCTCCTGCTCGCCCTCGACCGGCGTCCACCGCTCGGGGTCCACCTGCGCGGCCCAGGCCTCGGGGACCGTCACCGCGATCTGCCCGGTGGCGTCCTGCAGCGTGCGCTCGGTCGTTGCGGCCCGCTCCATCGCCCAGCCGGTGCCGCCGCCGAGGGCGAGCGCCACGGCGCCCGCCGCCAGCCACGGCACGCGACGCCGACGCGAGCGGGGCGCTGCCGGCGGCGGCAGGTCGCGGACCGGGTCCGTCGTCGCGGGACGGGAGGTGGCCCGGGTGAGCTCGGGGTCGGCGGGGATCCACTCGAGACGAGCCTCCTCCACCTCCGCGCCGAGTGCCTCGGTGAGGGCCGAGGTGAAGGACTCGACGTCGTCGAAGCGGTCGACGCGGTCCTTCGAGAGCGCGCGCCGCACGACTTCTTCTGCCTGCTCGTTGCCGATCCCCATCGGCGGCGGCGGCGCCGGGTCCTCGGCGGCCGCGAGGCTCTTGTGGTCGAAGGGCTGGCGACCTGCGAGCAGGAAGTAGCTGAGCGCGGCAAGCGAGAACTGGTCGGCCCGCGGGTCCAGCGCCTCGCCGAGGGCCTGCTCGGGGGCGACGTAGGTCGGGGTGCCGCCGACCATCGTGAGCCGCGACGACATGTCCATCGCCTTGCCGAGGCCGAGGTCGCCGACCATCGCCACGACGTGGGCGCCACGGCCGTTCTCGATGGTGCGGAAGAGCACGTTGGCCGGCTTGACGTCGCGGTGCAGCACGCCGCGGTCGTGCAGCGCGGTGAGGCCCCGGCCCACCTGGGTGATGACCGTCAGCGCCTGGCCGGGCTCCAGGGTCCCGAGCTCGAGCCGGTCCGCCAGCGTGCCCTGGTCGGCGTACGCCATGACCAGGTAGGGGCGGTCGTCGGCGAGCTCGCCGGCGTCGTAGACGGTGACCACGTGGGGCGACTCGACCTTGCGGAGGAAGCGTCCCTCCTCCACGAACCGCTGGCGGATGTGCAGGTCGCCGGTCCAGTTCTCGGCGAGCACCTTGATCGCCACCGGCGAGTCGAGGTGCTCGTCGTGGGCGAGCCAGACGGTCGCGAAGGCCCCCGACCCGATGCGGCGGCGCACCGGATAACGACCGAGACGAGAGGGAGCAGACACCCGGGCATTATCGTGCAGGCGTGAACAATTCGGGGGACCACGGGGTCGCGTTGGCGCCGGACGACATCGACGAGCTCGCGCGGCAGGCCCGCGAGGGCGACCGCGAGGCGCTCGAGTCGCTCCTCGGAGCCGTCCGTCCGCGGGTCCTCAACATCTGCCGCGGGGTGCTCCCCTACTCCGGCGACGCCGAGGACGCGTGCCAGGAGGCGATGCTCAACGTCGCCACCAAGATCGGCAGCTGGGGCGGGCGCGGCCGGTTCACCACCTGGCTGCACGTCGTGGCCGTCAACAGCGCGCGCACGACGTACCGCCGGCTGAAGAACCTGGCCACGCCCACCGATTTCGACGACGGGGCGCACGACCGCCCCGACCCGCGCACCACCAGCGTCATCGCCGGCACCCGCCTCGACCTGCTCGAGGCGATGGAGACCATCGAGCGCGACCACCCGCAGTACGTCGAGCCGCTGCTGCTCCGCGACGTCTACGGCCTGCCCTACGACGAGATCGCCGACCTGGTCGACGCACCGCTCGGCACGGTGAAGGCGCAGATCCACCACGGCCGCAAGCTGGCCCGCCCGCTGCTGCGGGGCGAGCGGTGAGGCCGGTCCGCGGCCTGACGCTCGGTCTCTCCGCGGTCCTGCTGGCCGGCTGCTCGTCGTCGGCCGACGGGCCCGACGAGCTCACCACCCCGTCCCCGTCGAGCGCCGCCACGAGCGACGCGGACGGCGCCTCCGTGGCACCGTACTCGGACCCGGTCGTGGTCGACCCGGTCGAGCCCGACCTCGATCTCGCCGTGTCCACGCCGGTCGAGGACAGCGTCTACCCCGCCGTCGGTGACCCGGGCGTCGACGCCCTGCTCTACGACCTCGACCTGACGTGGGACCCGCAGGGGAAGCGGCTCACCGGCGAGTCGACGGTGACCTTCCGGGCCACCCGCACGGCCCCGCGCTTCCAGCTCGACCTGGGCGCGCCGCTGGAGGTCGGCGAGGTCACCCTCGACGGCGAGGCGGTGCGCGCGGTCCACCGCGGGAAGAACCTGGTCGTGCGGGCACCCGTCAAGGCCGACCAGCGCTACGAGCTGAGCGTCGGCTATGCGGGCACGCCGCGCCCGGCCCCGGCCCCCACCACGCGCAGCGACTTCTCCACGACCGGGTTCACCGTCACCGACACCGGCGAGGTGTGGACGATGCAGGAGCCCTACGGCGCCTACACCTGGTATCCCGTCAACGACCAGCCCTCCGACAAGGCGCTCTACGACATCACCGTGCACGCTCCCGCGCGGTGGACCGGGATCGCCAACGGGCACCTCACCGAGCTCAGCGCCGAGGACGACGGCACCACCACGTCGTGGCAGCTCACCGAGCCCGCGGCGTCGTACCTCGTCACCCTCGCGATCGGCGACTACGCGCACCGCTCCGACACCACCGAGAGCGGGCTGCGTGTCGACTACTGGACCCCGCGCGGCGCGGTGACGGGGCTCGACGGGCTGCAGACGGCCGCCGCGTCCGTCGACTGGATCGAGAGCAAGCTCGGGCCCTACCCGTTCGAGTCGCTCGGCCTCGTCGTCACCGAGTCACAGAGCGCGATGGAGACCCAGACGATGGTGACGCTGGGCAACAACGCCTACGTCCTGTCGCCGCAGACCATCGCCCACGAGCTGGTGCACCAGTGGTACGGCGACCAGGTCTCGCCGTCCGACTGGCGCGACGTCTGGCTCAACGAGGGCATGACGATGCTGATGCAGTGGATCTACCAGGACGAGCACGAGATCCAGCCGCTGCGCGACAGCGTCCGCAACGCCCGGTTCGCGGACCAGGGGCTGCGCGACGACTACGGACCGCCCGGCGACTACGACCCGCGGCAGTTCGGCGGCTCCAACATCTACACGACCCCCGCGCTCATGTGGAACGAGCTGCGCGTCGAGCTCGGCGACGACGAGTTCTACCGGATCGCGACGGCCTGGCTTGCCGCGCACGACAACACCTCCGTCACCCGCGAGCAGATCTTCGAGCACTGGGAGAAGGAGACCGGGCGCGAGCTGTCGGCCTTCTTCGACGCCTGGATCACCGGCCCCCGGACGCCGAAGCCGGGCGTGCCGAAGGCCTGACGCCGTCCGGGTCGCGGCGCGGCTACCCTCCGGACATGAGCCGTCTCTCCGCGCACGACCTCATCTCGCTGGTCCTCGACGAGGACTCCTGGTCCTCGTGGGACGAGGCGCCCTCGCGGGCGGGCATCAGCGAGGAGTACGCCGCCGAGCTGGCCGCCGCCGCGGAGAAGTCGGGCGTCGACGAGTCCGTCCTCACCGGGGAGGCGCGGCTGCACGGGCGCCGCATCGGCGTGCTGGTGGGCGAGTTCGGCTTCCTCGCCGGCTCCATCGGACGTGCCGCTGCCGACCGCATCGTCGCCGGGATCGAGCGCGCGACCCGCGAGGGCCTGCCGCTGGTCGCCGCCCCGATCAGCGGCGGCACCCGGATGCAGGAGGGCACCCCCGCGTTCGTCCAGATGGTGAGGATCTCCGCTGCCGTCGCCGCCCACCGCACGGCCGGCCTCCCCTACCTCGTCTACCTTCGCAACCCCACCACCGGCGGCGTGATGGCGTCGTGGGGCTCGCTCGGGCACGTGACCGTCGCCGAGCCCGGCGCGCTCGTCGGCTTCCTCGGCCCCCGGGTCTACGAGGCCCTCTACGACAAGCCGTTCCCCAGCGACGTGCAGACCTCGGAGAACCTCTACGCCCACGGCATCATCGACGCGGTCCTGCCGCCGGACGAGATCGGCGAGATCCTCGACCGCGCGCTGACCATCCTGATGGCCGCACGCGAGGGCGTCGCACCCGTCGCCGACCCCGGCCAGGAGTCCGTCCCGGACGTCGACACCTGGGACTGCGTGACCCGCTCGCGGCGGCCCGACCGGCCCGGCGTACGCCGCCTGCTGCGCTACGGCGCCAGCGACGTCGTACCCCTCAACGGCACCGGGCAGGGTGAGAAGGACCCGGGCCTGCTGATCGCCCTGGCGCGGTTCGGCGAGGCGCCGTGCGTCTTCCTCGGCCAGGACCGGCGCGGGCAGACGACCGACCACCCGATGGGTCCGGAGGCGCTGCGCGAGGCGCGTCGCGGGATGCGGCTGGCCTCCGAGCTCGGGCTGCCGCTGGTGACGGTGATCGACACGCAGGGTGCTGCGCTGTCGGCCGCCGCCGAGAACGGCGGGCTCGCCGGCGAGATCGCCCGGTCGCTGGCCGACCTGGTGACCCTCGACGCACCGACGCTGTGCCTGATGCTCGGCGAGGGCAACGGCGGCGGTGCGCTGGCGTTGCTGCCCGCGGACCGGGTGGTCGCCGCCCAGCACGCCTGGCTCTCCCCGCTGCCCCCCGAGGGCGCGTCCGCGATCGTGCACCGCGACCTCGACCACGCCGCGGAGATGGCACGCGCGCAGCAGGTGCGGGCGATCGACCTCTACCGCCGCGGCATCGTCGACCGGATCGTGGCGGAGAAGCCCGACGCCGCCGACGAGGCGGAAGCCTTCTGCCGCCGGGTCGGCGCCGTCCTCGAGCACGAGCTCAGCGCCCTCCTCGCCTCCGGGCCCGGCTCGCCCGAGCGGCGTACGCGCCGCTACGTCTGAGCGCTCTCAAGGGGTGCGTGCCACGTTCCACGTGCGGGGAACGTGGCTGGCTCACCGCTCCTCGGGCGACTCGCCGTCGCGCTCGGCCTGGTCCGCGGCCGCCTCGTGCTGGGCCTCGACGACCTCGGCCTCGGTGACGGGCTCAGGGGTCTCGGGGGCCTCGGGCGCCTCATCAGGTGCCTCGGCCGCCTGCGTCGCGGGTACGTCGACCGCAGCGGCCGCGGCCGGCTCCCCGGGCAGCGCGACACCGGGCACCGTGCCGGTGAGGGTCGCGAGCATCTGGCGCACGTTGGAGAGCTGGGCGTTGATGCTGTCGCGCCGCTGGGCGGCGGCGGCGAGCTCGCGGTCGGACTCGGCGCGCACGCGGTCGGCGGTCGCGCGGGCCTCGGAGACCATCGTCGTGGAGCGCTCCTCGGCGTCGGCCAGCATCCGGGCGATCTTGGCCTCGGCCTCGCTGCGGCTGCGCTCCATGGCCGCCTCGGCGTCGCGGTTGCGTGCCGTCATGGCGTCGAGCTCGGCCTGCGTGGCGGCCTGCTGGGACTGGAACTCCGAGGTGGCCTTCTGCCGGCGCTCCGCGAGCGTGGTCTCGAAGTCGGCCGCGGCCTGGGCGGCCTTGGCGCGCGCGTCCTCGTGGAGGGCCTCCGCCTCGGCGCGTCGGGCCGAGGCGTCCCGCTCGGCGGCGTCGCGCTCGGAGTCGGCGGCCGTGCGGGCGTCGGCGACGAGGCGGGCGCCCTCGGCCTCGGCGTCGCGGCGGGTCTCCTCGGCGTACCGGTCCGCGTCGGCGCGCAGCGTGCCGGCCTGGACCTCTGCCTCCTTGCGCAACGCCTCGACCTCGCCCATCACCCGGTCGCGGATCTCGGCGGCCTCCGCCTCGGCGAGGGAGAGGATCTGGCCGACGCGCTCACCGAGGTGCTCGTAGGTCGGCCGCTCCGGCTCCTGCGCCTCGCGGGAGACCAGTGCCTCGCGCGACGTAGCGGCCTCGTTGCGCGCCTGCTCGGCGGCAGCCTCGGCCGCCTCGAGGCGCGAGCGGAGGTCGGCGACCTCGCTCCTGGCCTGTCCGATCGCCCGCTCGACCTCGGCGGGGTCGTAGCCGCGACGGATCGTCGTGAACATCTCTTCAGGCATTGGGGGTCTCCTGGTCGGGGGTGGGGGTGTGGGGCTGGAGGTCGGCGGAGATCGGGACCGGGCCGCTGGGGGGCGGCTGGACGCGCTCGGGCACGGAGAGGGCCTCGATGACGCCCGACAGCTGGCCGAGCTCGGCGGCGATGCCGTCGCGCTGGCTCTGGAGCTGGGCGATCTCGGCGCGAGCCCGCTCGAGCGCGCGTCTGGCACTCTCCCGGAGCTGGTCGGCCTCGGCGCGACCCTCGGCGACGAGGGCCAGCGACTCCTCGCGCGCCCGACGGCGGTCCTCGGCTGCCTCGGCGCGGCTGCGGGTGACCTCCTCGGCCACGAGGGCCCGCAGGCTGGCGGCGCCGGTCTCGGCCTCGGCGCGGCGGCGCTCGAGGCGCTCGACGGCACGCTCCGACTCGTCGGTCGCCTCGGCGACGATGCGCGCGGCCTCTGCCTCGGCGCGCTCCAGGACGGACCTGGCCTCGGCGGTGCGCTCCGCGGCGGCCTGGGCGGCGGCCTGGGCGATCTCGGCGGCGCGCTGCTTGCCCTCCGCGAGCTCGATGGCCACCCGGCCGTTGACCGCCACGATGATCCCGTGGACGCGCTCGCGCGCCAGCCGTACGTGGTCGCCGGCGTCGGCGTGGGCGGACTTGCGGATCGAGTCGGCCTCCGTGGCCGCACCGGTGAGCACCGACTGCACCGTCCGCGTGGCCCACTCGGTCTGCTCCGCCGCGTGCCGGAGCTGCTCGTCGCTCTCGGCGCGCGCCGCGGCGAGGGTGTCCTCGGCGGCCTGGCGCATCCGCTCGACCTCGGCTCCGGTGGTGCGGCGCAGGTCCTCGGCGTGGAGGGCCGCCTCGTCGCGCATCCGCGCCGACTCGCTGGAGGCGCTGGCGCGCAACGACTCCGCCTCGGACGTCGCGGAGTCGAGGTGCTGCTGAGCCGCGGCACGCGCCTCCTCGACCAGTCGTGCAGCTGTCTCCTGGGCGCCGGCGACGGTGGAGTCAGCGTCGGACCTGGCCGCCTCGAGGAGCGCTGCCTTCTCCGACTCCGCCGTGTCGCGCAGCTCCTGCGCCTCGGCCCGGAGGGCGACAGCGTCGTCGGCCGCCTGCGCACGGACCTTCTCGCCCTCGGCGCGCGTCGCCTCGACCTGCTGGTCGTGTGCCGTCTCGGCCGCGCTCATCAGCAGGGATGCCTGCTCGTTGGCGTCGAGCACGATGGTCGAGGCCTCCTCGGAGGCACCCGCCAACACCTGCTCGGCCTGCTTGCGGGCCCGGCCGGCCTCGGCCCGGTCGGCCTCGGTCTCCGCCATCAGGCGGCGAGCCTCCTCGCGCAGCCGCGCGAGGTCGGCGGTGAGCCGCTCCGCCTCCTCGCGGGCCTCGCGCTGCAGCTGGTCCGCGACCTGCTGCGCACGGGCCAGCAGGGCGGCCGTCGTGGCGGGCTCGCCAGATCCAGCCGTGGTCGCATCGACGGACATGCGCCCGCTCCTTCCACACGATCCGAGGCCGCAATTGTGGCAGCGAAGCGGCGACACCGCCAAAGGGGTGGTCTGCGACGTTGCGCTGACAGCGAACCACCTTGTCGCCACGCGCCGCGGACCGGTGGGGTGGGGCCATGAAGCTCCTCGTCCTCGGCGGCACCCGGTTCCTGTCCCGCGAGGTGGCCACCCAGGCGGTGGCGCGCCGCTGGGACGTCACCTGCGCCTGTCGCGGAGAGTCGGGGACGGTGCCCGACGGCGCCGCACACCTGCCGTGGGACCGCGCCGAGGAGGCGCCCGCGGCGGTCGCCGAGGGCGCGTGGGACGCGGTGGTGGACGTGACCCGACTGCCCTCCCACGCGCGACGTGCGGTCGAGGCGACGCCCGGCGCCCACTGGGTGTTCGTCTCGACGATCAGCGTCTACGCCGACAACGCCTCCCCTGCCATGGAGCCGCTGCTCGAGCCGATCATCGACGACGTCGACCTGTCCGTCGACCCGGAGGCCTACGGCGGGATGAAGGTCGCCTGCGAGCAGGTGGTGCGGTCGGCCGCCGCGTCGTCGCTCGTCGTACGCCCCGGGCTCATCGTCGGCCCGGGCGACCCGACCGGTCGCTTCGCGTACTGGCCGCAGCGGCTCGCCCGTGGCGGGGAGGTGCTGGCGCCCGGTCGGCCCGAGGACGTCGTACAGGTGATCGACGTGCGCGACCTCGCGACGTGGTTGCTCGACGCCTGCGAAGCGCGCACGACCGGGGTCTTCGACGCCGTCGGGACACCGACGCCTCTCGGCCAGCTGCTCGCCGAGACCGCGGCGGGGGTCGGCGACCTCGAGCCGCAGCTGACCTGGGTCGACGCCGACTTCCTCGAGGCGCAGGAGGTGGCACCGTGGGCTGGCGACGGCTCGCTGCCGCTGTGGCTGCCGCGCCCGGAGTACGACGGCATGCTGGCGCACGACCCCTCCCCGGCCGTCGCAGCCGGGCTGCGGCTCCGCCCGCTCGCCGAGACCGCGCCCGGGTGCCTCGACTCGACCGTCACCGCGCTCACGCCCGAGCGCGAGGCCGAGGTCCTGGCGAACTGGCACACCCGCTGACCGGGCACTTCCTCGCGCTGGAAAGCACCGACCGGGCACTTCCTCGCGCTGGAGCGCGAGGAAGTGCCCGGTCGGCTTTGTTCAGCGCGAGGAAGTGCCCTCTCGGCTAGAAGAGGAGGGCGGTGCCCGGGTCCTCGAGCATCCCGGCGACGTCGGCGAGGAAGCGCGAGCCCTTCTCGCCGTCGATGTGGCGGTGGTCGAAGGACAGCGCCAGCGTCGTGACGTCGCGGACCACGATCTCGCCGTTCTCGTCCACCCACGGCCGCTTGTTGATCGCGCCGAAGCACAGGATCGCGGACTCGCCCGGGTTGATGATCGGGGTGCCGGCGTCGACGCCGAAGACGCCGACGTTGGTGATCGTGAACGTGCCGCCCGCCATCTCCGCCGGCTGGGTCTTGCCGTCGCGCGCGGTCGCGGTGAGCTCGCCCAGGGCCTGCGCCAGCTCGGTCATCGAGAGGGCGTCGGCGTCCTTGACGTTGGGCACGACCAGGCCGCGCGGCGTGGCTGCCGCGATGCCGAGGTTGACGTAGTGCTTGTAGACGACCTCCTGCGCGGCCTCGTCCCAGTAGGAGTTGATCTCCGGGGTGCGCTTCATCGCGAGGATGACGGCGCGGGCGAGGACGAGCAGCGGGCTGACCTTGGTCTCGCGGAACTCGGGGCGCTTCTTGAGCCGGGCCACGAGCTGCATGGCCGCGGTCACGTCCACGGTGATCCACTCGGTGACGTGCGGGCTGGTGAAGGCCGACTGGCTCATCGCCGTCGCCATCATCTTGCGCACGCCCTTGATCGGCTCGCGGGTCTCGCGCTCGCCCGGAGTGGACGCGACCGCGGCCGGAGCTGCGGCCGACGCCACCGGAGCGGAGCCGTTGGCTGCACCCTGGACGTCGTCGCGGGTGATCGAGCCCGACGGGCCGGAGCCGGTCAGGGTGGTCAGGTCGACGCCGAGGTCCTTGGCGAGCTTGCGCACCGGCGGCTTCGCCAGGGCGCGTACGTCGCCGGGCTCGGACTGGGCCGACGACGGCACGAGCGCCTCGGCGGGCGCGGTCGCGGGAGCAGGCCGCTGGTCGACGGCCGGCACGGGGGACTCGTCGGCCGGCAGCACGTCCTGCGACTGGGCGCCACCGGGCGAGAACGCGCCCTGCACCTGCATCTGCGTCTGGGCGCCGGCGTCGGTGCTCGGGGACGCCGAGCCGCGACGGGCCCGGCGCATCGGGCCACGGTCGGCCTTGATCCGGCCGACGAGGGACGCGCCCTCCATCGAGCCGGAGGCAGCCGGGTTGGACAGGTCGATGTCGGCCGGGTCGACCTGAGCGGCGACCTGCGCCGCACCCGCCTTCTCGGCCATCCCCAGGTAGGGGTCGGACTCGGTCTGCTCGGCCGGGGTCGAGGTGGGCGCCGCGGGAGCCGCCGGCTCCTCGCCGGGCGTGCCGATCGAGATGATCGGGGTGCCGACGGGGACCGTCTTCCCCTCGGGGACGAGCAGGGCCAGGACGGTGCCCTCGAACGGGGAGGGCAGCTCCACCAGCGACTTGGCGGTCTCGATCTCGACGATCACGTCGTTGATCTCGATCGTGTCGCCGACCTTGACCTTCCAGGCGACGATCTCCGCCTCGGTGAGGCCCTCGCCGACGTCGGGAAGAAGGAATTCAGACATCTCAATCCTTTCGGGACCGGGTCTCGTGACGGTCGCTGAGCGACCTCCTCGACCAGCGGTGGAAGGTCAGTAGGCGAAGGTGCGGTCGACGGCGTCGAGGACACGGTCGAGGTCGGGGAGGTACTCCTCCTCGATCCGCGACGGCGGGTAGGGCATGTCGAACGCGCCGACCCGCAGCACCGGGGCCTCGAGGGAGTAGAAGCACTCCTCGGTGACCCGGGCCGCCACCTCGGCGCCCATGCCGAGGTTGACGTGCGCCTCGTGGGTGACCACGCAGCGACCGGTGCGGCGCACGGATTCGTAGACCGGCCTCATGTCCAGCGGCGAGAGCGTGCGCAGGTCGATGACCTCGAGGTTGCGGCCCTCGGACTCGGCGGCCTCGGCCGCCTTCAGCGCCGTCTTGACCGTCGGGCCGTAGGCGAGCACCGTCGCGTCGCTGCCGGGGCGTACGACGCGTGAGGTGAACAGCGGCTCGGGCGTCGCCGACTCGTCGAGCTCGGCCTTGTCGGCGTGGTACTGCCGCTTGGGCTCGAGGAAGATGACCGGGTCGTCGTGGGCGATGGCCTGCTGGATCATCCAGTAGCCGTCGACCGGGTTGGAGCACGCCACGACCTTGAGGCCGGGGGTGTGCGCGAACTGCGCCTCCGGGCTCTCGGAGTGGTGCTCGACCGCGCCGATGCCACCGCCGAAGGGGATGCGGATGACGATCGGCATCTTCACCTTGCCCTGCGAGCGGTAGGTGTACTTGGCGACCTGGCACACGATCTGGTCGTAGGCCGGGTAGACGAAGCCGTCGAACTGGATCTCCACGACGGGGCGGTAGCCGCGCAGCGCCATGCCGACCGCCGTGCCGACGATGCCGGACTCCGCCAGCGGGCTGTCGATGACGCGGTCCTCGCCGAAGTCCTTCTGCAGGCCGTCGGTGATGCGGAAGACGCCGCCGAGCTTGCCGACGTCCTCACCCATGAGCAGGACCTTGTCGTCGGCCTCCATGGCCTTGCGCAGGCCCATGTTGAGGCCCTTGGCAAGGGTGATCTTCTGAGGAGTACTCATCTCAGTGGGCTCCTTCGAACGACTCGAGGTAGGCGGCGAAGCCGTCGCGCTGGGCGGCGAGCTCGTCGGTCATCTCGCTGAAGACGTAGCCGAACTGGTCGAGCGGCTTCGGGTCGGGCAGCGCCTTGCAGCCCTCGCGGAGGTGGTGGCCCAGCTCCTTGGCCTCGGCGTCGAGGTCGTCGAAGAACTGCTGGTCGACCAGCCCGTTGCGGCGCAGGTAGACCTTGAGCCGCTCGATCGGGTCCTTGAGCTTCCAGTGCTCGAGCTCGTCGTTGAGGCGGTAGCGCGTCGGGTCGTCGGTCGTGGTGTGCGCGCCCATCCGGTAGGTGTAGGCCTCGACGAACGACGGCCCGTTGCCCTCGCGCGCCCGCTGCAGCGCGGCCTTCGTGACGGCGTACGTCGCCAGCACGTCGTTGCCGTCGACGCGGATGCCCGGGAAGCCGAAGCCCAGCGCGCGCTGGTAGAGCGGGATGCGGGTCTGGCGCTCGATCGGCTCGGAGATGGCCCACTGGTTGTTCTGGCAGAAGAACACGACGGGCGCGTTGTAGGACGCGGCGAAGATGAAGGCCTCGTTGACGTCGCCCTGCGAGGACGCGCCGTCACCGAAGTGGGCGATCACGGCCGAGTCGCGCTCGGGGTCGCCGGTGCCGACGACGCCGTCGCGCTGCATGCCCATGGCGTAGCCGGTGGCGTGCAGCGTCTGGGCGCCGATGACGATCGTGTAGAGACCGAAGTTGTTCTCGTTGGGGTCCCAGCCGCCCTGGTCGACGCCGCGGAACAGGCCGAGCAGCCGCAGCGGGTCGACGCCCTTGCAGTAGGCGACGCCGTGCTCGCGGTAGGTCGGGAAGACGTAGTCCTGCGGGCGCAGTGCGCGGCCGGCGCCGATCTGGGCGGCCTCCTGTCCGAGCAGCTGGGCCCAGATGCCCAGCTCGCCGTGGCGCTGGAGCGCGGTGGCCTCGACGTCGATGCGGCGGGTGAGCACCATGTCGCGGTAGAGACCGCGCAGCTCCTCGGCCGAGAAGTCGTGGTCGAACTCGGGGTGGTGGACGCGCTCACCCTCGGGCGTCAGCAGCTGGACGAGGTCGGGGCCACCGTCGGACTGGGAGGGTCCGAAGACCTCCGCCAGGTCGGGGCCGAAGGTGTCACTCCGGGGGGAGGCAGGTTCGGACAACGCAATCTCCTTCAACAGCTAGCGGCAGTCACGGGATCGCCGGACGCCGACGGCTTGCAAGTGTGGTTCGTCGGCGTGTGTGACCCCGACCACATGATGGTGCTCAACGTATCGGCCGCAGCCTGACAGCACCAATCTGGCGACGGGGCTGCGCCCCTGCCCCTCGGGCATGGAGGAGCCGGCGCCGACGGGCTCGTGGGTGACCCGTCGACGCCGGCTCGCCTCCATTGGGGGTGGAGGGTCGGGCAGTGGGATCCACTGCCGGGTGAAGCCCTTCTCCTCGTGTCGCCTAGCTGCTCGTGCCTCGCAGGCCGGTGTCGGGCAGGACCTCAGGGGCCTCGCACAGCGCCGGGATGCGGAGCTTGTCGAGCCTGGTCGATCCCACCTTCAGCGTGACCTTCGCGAGCGCCTTGCCCCGGGTGACGTACTTCTTCTTGGCCAGCGACTTCACGGCGATCTTGTGCACCTTCTTGCCCACGCGGAGCTTGTAGGTGACGGTCTCGCCCGAGCGGTTGCTGAGCTTGGCGCGCACGGTGCCCTGGCAGCTGGCCTTCACCGACCCGACCGCCTTGCCGAAGGACTGCACCGGCAGGACCTCCGGCGCCGGGGTGCAGGCGAGGACCACTGCGCTCGCAGTCGGGTCGGTGCCGACCGGCAGGTCGATCGTGGCGGTGTTGGTCCAGCTCTGGCAGGAGCCGGCCGCGCCGCCCTTGAGCGTCAAGGAGTACGTGTAGTCCTTCACCAGCCCCGGGGTCCAGGTCAGGGCCGGGTCGAGGACGACCCGCTGACCGGCGACCGTCTGGTCGTCGACCACCTGCACCGTCTTGTTGGTCTCCGAGCGGACCGTGAAGGCGATCGGCGTGGTGTCCGTGGCCGAGGCCGTGGTCGCCTCACCCGCGGGGTCCCAGGTCGCCGTCACGTCCAGCGCGCCGCTGCTCGCGGGCTGGGAGCTGAAGGTGCAGGCGATCGGCAGGGTCACCGAGCTGTCCTCGCTGATGGCCACGTCGCCGCCACCCGTCACCGTGCAGACCGAGCCACCACCGAGCGTGGTCGCGGCCGTCACGTCGGCGGTGATGTCACCGTCGGCGTACTCGTTGGTGTTGGTGACGGTCACCGATCCCTCGAGCTGCCAGCCGGAGTCCGTCGCCGCGCCCGCCCTCGCCGTCACCGTGTAGGTGAAGGTGGCGTTGCCCGACCCGTCGACCGTCCGCTGCGTCGCGTCGGCGACCTTGCCGATCGACCAGGCGTAGGCCCGGGCGAGGTCGGCGGAGCCGCTGACCTCGGGCACGAGCGGCTTCTCCACGCAGACCGTGGCCGTCGTGCTGTCGTCCGCGTCCTCACCGCTCAGGTCGAGCCAGGCGGTGTTGGTGAAGTCGACGCACTGGCCGGGCACACCCTCGTGCGTCAGCGTGTAGGAGTACGTCTTCGACAGGCCCTCCGACCAGGTGAGCGTGTCGAGCAGCACCGGGTTGTCGGGGTCGGTCTTGTCGTCGTAGACCTTGATGGTCTTGTCGACCTCCTTGCCCACGACGAGGTCGACGTCGTCGACGTCCCTGACGCTCGCCGAGGCGCTCGCGCCCGCAGGGTCCCAGCTCACGTCGGCCGTGACGGTGCCGCTGGTGTCGGGCTGTCCGGTGAAGTCGCACTCGAAGGGCACCGTCAGGGTGTCTCCCGGAGCGATGGTCAGGCTGTCGGGGAGGACCGGGTCACAGTCGGCCCCGCCCTCCACGTCGGTCCAGACGTCCACGTCGGTGAGCGTGATCGCCCCCTCCGCATAGGTGTTGGGGTTCGTCACCTCGACCGTCCCGTCGAGCGACCAGCCGGCGGGACGCTTGGCCCCGGCCTCCACGACGACCTCGTAGTCGAAGCTCGCCTTGCCCGTGGCCGCGTCGACCTCGACGCTGTGCGGGTCCTGGAGGACCTTGTCGATCGTCCACGGGTAGGTCACGCCGTAGCTGCCCCACCCGTCGACGTCGACCGTGATCGGCGCCTCCTCGCACACCCGCACCGCCCTCGACGCGGTGAGGTCGTCACCGGTCACTGCCAGGACGGCGGTGTTGGTGTACGACTCGCACGCACCGGCCGGGGCCCCGAGGGCGCGGGAGTAGGTGAAGACGTTGGCTCCCCGGGCGGCGTCGACGGCGAAGCTCTTCGCCGGCACCCCGTCGTCGGGGATGTCGTCGGTGAGCGTCGTGGTCGAGTCGGTGACGACCGGTCGCGGCGTGAAGGCCACGTCGACCGTCTTGTCCACCTGCTGGTCGCCGAACGTGGCCGTCGCCGTGTTGGTCCCCGAGGCGAAGCCGGTGCCGGTGCAGCTGTAGGACAGGTCCTTCGTGGCTCCCGGCTCCAGCTCGAGGCCGGTCGCGACGGAGGTGAAGGAGCACCCCGTCCAGCCCGGCACGTCCGGCGTGTCGGTGACGCTGACCGTCAGCGACTCGGTGGTCGACGGGTTGTGGACGGAGACCACGCCCGACCAGGAGGAGGTGCCGTCCGGCACGACCTGGCCCGGGGTGGCGGTGACGGTGTAGTTGAAGGTGGCCTCCCCCTCGGGGCCGACCTCGACGAACGTCTTGTCGACGTCCTTGGTCAGGCTCCACGGCTGCCTGCGGCCGTAGTCGGCGACCACCGACTTGGTGAGACCGGGCGAGCAGATCGTCGCGGTGGCCTCGGCCGAGTCCTTCGTCTGGTCGATCGTCACGACGTTCTTGTACGGCGTGCACGCGTCGGCCGTCGTGCCCAGCACCACGTCGTACGCGATCCGCTGCGTGTGTGCCGGCAGCGGCGGGTCGGCCGTCGCGTCGCCCGTCATCGCGTGGACCGTGGCCCAGTCGAACGACGTCTGCGGCAGGTCGCCCGTGACGTCCTTGCCTGCGAGCAGGTCGGAGATCGTCACGGTCGCGTTGGTCGGGTCGGGGTCCCCGGTGACCGTCACGGCCTGGGTGTCGGAGTCGGTGTCGTCGGCGTCGGGGTACTCGTGGGAGTCCGCGCTGTAGTCGAACGTCACGGTGTTGTTCCCGACGTAGGCCCCTTGGGTGACGCCCTTGCACTCGTAGGCGAGCGGGTGGTCGACGCTGGTGGCGGGGACGGTGACCTGGTGGCCGGCTGCGCCGCCGACGTCGGGCGTGAGCACGTCGCACGTCAGCGTCTTGCCGTCCACCACGACGGTGTCGGAGATGGTGCCCGTGACGTCCCACTCGTTGGGGTTGTCGAGCATGATCGTGCCGGTCAGCGCCCAGGCCGAGTCGGTCATGCCGTCCGCGGTGATGTCGATGGTGTAGCGCACGGACCTCTGGAGCTTGCCGTCACCGTCCTGGCCCGTGAACACGGCGCCGGGACCCCGCTTCGCGATGTCCCAGAGCAGCTCGCGCTGGTAGCCCAGGTTGGCGTCCTTCGTGACGTCGAGGTCCTTGCCGACGCAGACCGTCACGGTCTGGGTCGCCGACGTGCCGTCGGCAGACTCCCGAGCCGTGTTGTCGTAGTCGGTGCACGCGCCCGCCACGCCCGGGACGTCGGTGCGCGAGTAGCTCGCCACCGTGATCGTGTGGGCGGCCGGGCTGCTCGAGGCGCGCACCGTGCTCCAGGTGAACGGGCCCCAGGTCTTCGTGCCGGCCGCCTCGTCGTTGAAGACGTCGGTCACCGTCGTCTGCGTGTCGCTCTCCACGTCGACCGCGAACGCCTTGGCGTCCGTGACCGGCGGACCGGTCTCGCCGGGAGCCTGCGGGTAGAGCGCCTGGTTCCACGTCGCGGTGGCCGTCGTGCCGCCGGGCAGGGTGGCCGCCGGGCAGGAGTAGGTGAACACGTTGCTGCCGGGCTCGAGGTCGACCTGGGTCCCAGCGGCGTCGGAGACGTCGATGGTGGCGGCGTCGTCGATCGTGCAGGCCGCTCCCCCGGTGATGCCGGCCGAGAGGGTCACGACCATGTCGAGGGTGTTCGGGTTGCCCAGCGTGATCGTCCCGCCGAAGTCCGAGTAGTCGGCTGCCTTCGGGTCGAGCGCCTTGAGCCGCACCTCGTAGTCGAAGCTTGCCTTGGTGCCCTCGGGGACCTGCTTCGTCGCGGCCCCGACGACGGCCTTGCTGACCAGCCACTCGCGGTCCACGTCGTACGTCGGCACGTTGAGGATCGTCGGCGCCTGGAACCAGCGCCTGTTGGTGACGGTGAGCGGCGTGTTGGTGCTCCCCACCCCGCCTTCGCCGACGGTGACGGTCCACGTGCGGGCGGCGACCGGCTGGACCAGCTCGTAGCCTCCCGGCGGTGCCGCGGTCTCCACGACCGTGTACGTGCCCGGGCTCGCCGGGTCGATGGCCACCACGCCGTCCGCCTCGCCGTCGGGGTCGCTCGCGGCGCCCTCGACGACGACCAGCGGGGACGTGCTCTGGCCGGGGATCGGGTTGGGCGAGATCTCGAAGGTCGCCCCGGTGAGCGGGTTGCCGAACTGGTCGACCTTGGAGATCTCCAGCTCGCCGCAGCTGTCGTCGATGTCGATGGTGACCGGGTTGACGTAGTCCTTGAGGGCCGACTCGACCGAGTTGCCCGTGAAGGACCGGATGTTCATCGTGCCGAAGTCGCCACCCTCGCAGGTGGCCTCGCCGATGCCGCCGGCCTCGAGCAGGGAGCTGAAGTTGAACGCGCCCTCGGCGAAGTGGCCCGAGTCGCCGGTGGCGCCGGTGAACGGGACGTTGGCGATGGACTCCGCGCACCAACCCGCACGCGGGGTGTAGCCGGTCACCTCGGTGCACCCGGTGCCCCAGTCAGTGCTCGCGACCCGGGTCCAGAACCAGGCGGAGGTCAGCTTGAACGTGCTGTTCCCGTCCTGCTCGAAGCGCACCAGGACGTCACCCACCGACCGCACGGGTGCGAAGGTGTTGGTCGCCGAGTTGGGCAGTCGGTTGAACTCGACGTCGAAGTTGGTCGTGCCAGAGGTCGTGTAGCGGGTGAAGCCGACGTAGCCCCAGATGTCGCCGTCGACCACGGCGTCGTGGAAGTAGACGCCGGAGATGTCGTCCTGGTTGGGGGCGACACCGGTCTTCCGGACCCAGGTGGAGGGGTGCTCGAACTCCTTGGCACCCTCGCCGAAGTTGGTCGTGTCGGCGTTGCCGACCGGGTCGGAGGTCTTCGGGGGGACACCCGGTGTGTCCCAGTCGATGCCGACCAGCGCGGCGTCGTCCGCGGTGTTGCCCTCGATCTCGAAGTTGCCCACCACCGCGGCGCCGGCGGCCGTGGTCGTCGCTGCTTGGACGGCGACGGTCGGGACCAGCAAGAGGAGGGCGAAGAACCGCCGGAAGGTCCGGTGGCCACCCCTCTGCTGTGCGGTCCTGGTCGTGTTGCGTACGCGATGCATCGCTCGCCCCCTGTGCGAGTAGTCCCCACTGGTCTGGTGATGACCGGCTGCCCCCAGAGCTGCCGGCCGTGACCGCCGTACGCCCCCAAGACGCACGGCACACTGGTCTCGTCGAGAAGGTTCGCGGGCAACCGCACGCCGGCAGAAGACCCTCGGCGGAGGCACTGGACTACCTGCGACAGGCCTTGACCAAACCTTCACCCCAGTGCCCGGATAAGCCCGCTGAGGACCAGACCACTTCCTCACGCTCGCGCCATTCCCCAAACAGGGGAAATCCGTGCAGACACAGCTCCGGCGCCGACGAGCCCGTGGGGAACCCGTCGGCGCCGGAGCGCCTCTCTCAGAGGCTGGTGGCCCGCAGGCCGGTGTCGGGCAGGACCTCAGGGGCCTCGCACAACGCCGGGATGCGGAGCTTGTCGAGCCTGGTCGATCCCACCTTCAGCGTGACCCTCGCCCGGGCCTCGCCATGGGTGACGAACTTCTTCCTGGCCAGCGACTTCACGGCGATCTTGTGCACCTTCTTGCCCACGCCCAGCTTGTAGGTGACGGTCTCGCCGGAGCGGTTGCTGAGCTTGGCGCGCACCGTGCCCTGGCAGCTGGCCTTGACGGACCCGACCGCCTTGCCGAAGGACTGTGCGGGCAGCACCTCCGCCATGCACACGACCACGGTCTCGGTGTCGGTCGTCGCGTCCGCGGACTCACGGGCGATGTTGGGATAGCTGGTGCACTGTCCCGCCGTGCTGCTCAGTGTGCGCGTGTAGGACTTCACCAGGACCGCGTGACCGGGAGCCGCCCAGACGTCGTCCCAGTCGAGGGTGCCGAGGTCGACGGGGGCGCCACCGTTGAAGGTGTCGGTGACCGTGGTCGTCTCGTCGGTCTTCTGGTCGATGGCGTAGGCCGACTCAGCCTTTGCGCTGACGGTGTACGCCGCACCCGCGGTGTCCTGCGGGTAGACCGCCGCGTCCCACGTGGCGGTCGCCGTCGTGCTGGCCGGGTCGGCCGGCGACGCGCCCGGCGCGCAGGTGTAGGCGTACGAGCCGGGTGTCGCCCCGACCGTCACCTGGAGCCCTGCGGCTGCCGACTCGTCGGTGGCGGCGATCGTGCAGGCGCCCGCGCCGGCCAGGGAGGCCGACAGGGTCACGAGCATGCTGCGCTCGTTGGTGTGGGAGACCCCGAGCGTGCCGCGGACCTCGAAGCCCGACCTCGCCGGCGGTCCGAGCGCGGTCACGCCCACGCCGTAGGTGAAGGTCGCGCTGCCGCCGACGGGTACGTCGGCCCGGTTGACGTCGACCGACTTGGTGACCTGCCAGGCGTAGTCCACGTCGTAGGTCGCGGTGACCTTGTTGGTGATCGCGGGAGCCTTGAAGACCAGCGGGTCGGTGAAGACCGCCGGCAGGCCGACGCTTCCCACTCCGTCCTTGCCGACGGTGACGTGGTGGACCGTGTCGTCCAGCAGGTAGCCGTCGGGAGCGTCGGTCTCCGTGATCGTGTAGTCGCCCGGCGCGGCCGGGTCGATGATGACGATGCCATCAGCGCTCGAGTCGGGGTCGTTGGCACCGCCGTCGGTGACGACGTAGGGGTCCGTCCCGCCGCCCGGGAGCGGGTTCGGCGAGATCGAGAAGGTCGCGCCACCCACCGCGTCACCGAACTGGTCCACCTTGTGGATTTCGAGCGCACCACAGGTGTTGCCGACGTCGACGGTGACCGCGTCCACGTAGTCCTTCAGCGCCGACTCGTTGGCGTTGCCGGTGAAGGTGCGGATGTTCATGGTGCCGAAGTTGCCGCCGAGGCACGTGATGTCCCCGCCGCCCATCCTCAGCAGCGTGGTGAAGTTGAAGGCGCCTTCGCCGAAGTGGCCGTCCTCGCCGGTCGTGCCGGTGAAGGGCACCGCGTCGGCGTCGACCTCGCACCATCCGGCGTCCGGGCTGTAGCCGCTGACCTCGGTGCAGCCGGGGCCCCAGCGCGACGAGTCGACCTCGCGCCAGAAGTAGGCGCTGGTCAGCTGGAAGGCGCTGTTGCCGTCCTGCTCGAAGCGCACCATCACGTCGCGGACGGAGCGGTCGGGTGCGTACGAGCTGCTGTTCTCCAGCTGGTTGAACTCGATGTCGAAGTTGGTGACTCCGCTCGTGGTCAGGCGACGGAAGCCGATGAAGCCCCAGATGTCGTCGTCGACGATGGCGTCGTGGACGTAGACGTCGGAGATGTCGTCCTGGTTGGGCGCAAGTCCGGTGCCCGTGACCCAGGTCGACGGGTTGTCGAACTCCTTCGAGCCCCCGCTGAAGGTCGAGGTGTCTGCGTTGCCGACCGGGTCGGTGGCATGGCTCCCCGTGCTGGCCCAGTCCTTTCCTCCCCCGTCGACCGGGGTGTTGCCGTCGATCTCGAACCCGGCCACGACGGCCGCACCGGCCGAGGTGGTCGTCGCGGCCTGGACGGCGATGGTGGGCAGCACCAGGGCTGCGGCGGCGAGCCGGCCGATCCTCCGGTGGCCCCTGTGGAGGCCGGTGCGGGCCTCCTCTGTCTTCGTGCGGGCGCGACTGCCACGCCCCTTGCGTGTAGTTCCCACTGTTTTCCCCTGACGAGCGGCCCATGACGGACCAACCGGAGCCACCCACCCCCTGTGGGCGGCCTTGGACCTGTCCACGTTGCGCCCGCGGGGCATCACCCAGCGGGCCTGGGCCGAAGTGGCGGACAACCTCGGGGTGTCCTTGACCGAAACTCGATGCTGGCGACCGGTTAGGGGTGGACCAGGGCGCGCGCGGACCAGACCGGCGTACGCAGGTCGCGCCGGAGGCGGGGGTCGGCTCGTCAGCCCCGACCGTGCGGGGTCAGCCAGCCGGAGGTGTCCGGCCCGGCGGGCACGACCTGGGTGGGGTTGATGTCGGTGTGCACGACGTAGTAGTGCTGCTTGACCTGCTCGAAGTCGACCTCGTCGCCGAAGCCCGGGGTCTGGAACAGGTCACGCGCGTAGGCCCACAGGTGCGGCATCTCGGTGAGCTTGTTGCGGTTGCACTTGAAGTGGCCGTGGTAGACGGCGTCGAAGCGCACCAGGGTGGTGAACAGGCGTACGTCGGCCTCCGTCAGCCGCTCGCCCATCAGGTAGCGCCGGTCGGCGAGGCGCTCCTCGAGCCAGTCCATCGCGGTCCACAGCCGCTCGTAGGCGTCCTCGTAGGACTCCTGCGAGCCGGCGAAGCCGCAGCGGTAGACGCCGTTGTTGACCTCGGTGAAGACCCGCTTCATCACCTCCTCCATCTCCTCGCGGAGGTCGGACGGCCACAGGTCGGGTGCGTCGGGGCGCTGGTGCTCGCGCCACTCGAAGAACAGGTCGTGGGTGATCTGCGGGAAGTCGTTGGTCACGACCTTGCCGGAGGCGACGTCCACGATCGCCGGCACGGTGATCCCGCGCGGGTAGTCGGGGTCGCGGGCGAGGTAGGCCTCCTGCAGCCGCTCGATGCCGAGCACCGGGTCGCGCCCGCCTTCATCGAGGTCGAAGGTCCAGCTGTCCTCGTCGTGAGTGGGACCCGGGGCGCCCCACGAGATGACGTCCTCGAGCCCGAGCAGCGTGCGCACGATGATCGACCGGTGCGCCCACGGGCAGGCGCGGGCGGCGACGAGGCGGTAGCGGCCGGGCACGGCGTCCCAGCGCGGCACGTCGCGCGGGCTGTCCTTCGACCCGCTCGGGAACGCGTCGTCGAGCGGGTCGGCCGACCGCTCCCCCGCCAGGATCCGGTCGGGGAGGTAGGACATGTCGCGCTCGTAGGGCTCGCCCTTGGTCGTGTAGCCGTCGCCGTCGTTCACGCTTCAACCATATAGACGCCTCAGGGGGCGAAGCGGGCGGCCACCTCGACGACGCGGTCAAAGGCCTCGGCCTCGCCGATGCTGACCCGTACGCCGTCGCCGGCGAAGGGCCGCACCGAGATCCCGACCTCACCGCAGGCCGCGGCGAAGTCGAGAGCGCGCTCGCCGAGCGGGAACCACACGAAGTTGCCCTGCGCGTCGGGGAGCTCCCAGCCCACCTCGCGCAGCCGCGCGACGAGGTCGGCTCGCCGCTCGACGAGGTCGTCGACGCGCGCGAACAGCTCGTCGCGCGCGGCGAGGGAGGCGATCGCCGCGGCCTGGGCGACGTGGCTGACACCGAACGGCAGCGAGACCGCACGCAGCGCCGCGGCGAGCGGGGCCGGAGCGACGGCGTACCCGACCCGGAAGCCGGCGAGGCCGTAGGCCTTGGAGAAGGTGCGGGTCAGCACGACGTTGGAGTGCGCGCGGTAGGTCGCGATCCCGTCGATGGCGTCGTCCATCCGGACGAACTCGAGGTAGGCCTCGTCGACGACGACCACGACGTGCGGGGGGACCTTCGCGATGAAGGCGTCGAGCTCGGTCTGCGTGACCGCCGGACCGGTCGGGTTGTTGGGCGTGCAGACGATGACGACCTTGGTGCGGTCGGTGATCGCGGCCGCGATCGCGTCGAGGTCGTGCCGGCCGTCGGTGGTCACCGGCACCTGAACGCTGCGCGCCCCGCCGGCCGTGACGGCGATCGGGTAGGCCTCGAAGGAGCGCCACGCGTAGACGACCTCGTCGCCGGGCTCGCAGAAGGCGTTGACGAGCTGGTAGATCAGCGCCACCGACCCGGTCGCCGCGGCGAGGTCCTCGACCGGCACGCCCATCGCCTCGCCGAGCGCGGCGTAGAGCGCGGTGCTGCCCATGTCGGGGTAGCGGTTCATCTGTGCCGCCGCCTCGGTCGCCGCCTCGAGCACGCCGGGCAGCGGCGGGTAGGGGTTCTCGTTGGACGACAGCTTGTAGGAGGTCAGCCCGGGTCGGGCGACGGGCGGCTTGCCGGCGACGTACGCAGGGATGGCGAGCACGTTGGGCCGGGGCTGGGGGCTGGTCATGGCTCGACCTTAGTGAGCCGCTCTCCGGCCCCGCCACGGCCTCACCACCGGCAGCAGCACCAGCCCGATCACGAAGCCGATGCCCGCCCCGACGACGTTGTCGACCATGTCGGTGACGTCGCACGCGCGGTCGAGCCGGGCGAGCTGGAGCTGGGTGAGCTCGATCGCGAGGCTGTACGCCGCCAGCGCGGCGAGGCCGAGCGGCGCGAGCACCACCCCGGACCACCAGCGGCCGACGGCCAGCACGAGGAACATGCCCGCGGGCACGAACAGCAGCACGTTGAGGGTGCGCTGGTCGAGTCCGAGCACCTCGAAGGCCGCGCCCGAGGGCCCGCCGTAGTCCCACGAGCACGACTCGCTGCGGGCGTCGGCCGGCACGATCCCGACGTCCGAGCGCGTCGGCACGAGCGTGACCAGCGCGATCGCGACGAGCGACCACAGCAGGCCGGGGACCGCCACCGCGGACGCGGTGCCGAGCCGCCGTCGGACCGCCAGGCCCAGGAGGACCGCGACGACGCCTGCGGCCAGGGCGCCGAGCACCATCACTGCCGTGCCGCCGATCGTGACCACGCGGGCGAGGGTAGCCGGTGGGTCGACTTGGCTAAGGTCGCCGCATGAGGTTCGTGACGTGGTTGCTGACGTATGCCGCCGGGCTGGCCGTGGCCGCCCAGCTGCTCGACGGGATCTGGTTCGACGGCCCGAAGAACGGGCAGGCCGAGCTGCAGGAGAAGATCCTGCCGCTGCTGCTCGTCGCGCTGATCCTCGGGCTGGTCTCGACCTTCGTCGAGCCGGTCGTCAAGCTGCTCTCGCTGCCCTTCATCATCCTGACGCTGGGCTTCCTGCTGCTGGTCATCAACGCGCTCATGCTGATGCTGACCGCCAAGCTCGCCGACGCCTTCGACCTGGGCTTCCACGTCGACGGCTTCTGGAACGCCCTCGTCGGCGCGCTGATCGTGACCGTCGTCGGCTGGGGCGTGCGGCTGGCACTGCCCTCGCGGGACTGAGGCCCGTGCAGCAGCTCCCCTCACCCCGGACCCCCGGCCGCTACCGCATCGCGCTGGTCTGCCTCGGCAACATCTGCCGCTCACCGATGGCGCACGTCGTCCTGGCGCGCCGGCTGGCCGACGCCGGCCTCGACGACCGCGTCGAGCTCGCGTCGTCGGGCACCGGCGGCTGGCACGTCGGCAACCCGATGGACCGCCGCGCCGCGGCCACGCTCACGGCCGCCGACTACGACCCGAGCCGGCACCGCGCCCGGCAGTACGACGCGACCTGGCCCGAGGCGTACGACGTGGTGCTCGTGATGGACGAGACCAACCTCGCCGACGTGGGCGGGCGGACGGAGCGCATCGGCCTGTTCCGCGACCTCGATCCGATCGATCCGGGTGGCGAGGTTCCGGACCCGTACTACGGTGGGGCCGACGGGTTCGAGGAGGTGCTGGCGATGGTCGAGCGCACGAGCGATGCGATCGTGGCTGCCCTGCCCGGCGCGCTCGAGGGCCCGGCCTGATGGCTCGCCAGCCACTGGTCGCCAAGCGGGCCGAGGAGCTCCTCGGCTCGTCGGTCGTCGCGACCTCCCCCGTCGCCGGCGGCGACATCGCCACCGCGACGCGCCTGCGCCTCTCCAGCGGCCAGACCGCGTTGATGAAGACGCTGCCCCACTCACCGGAGGGCTTCTTCGAGGCCGAGGCCGCTGGCCTGCGCTGGCTCTCCGAGGTCGAGGGTGGCGTCCCGCTGCCCGAGGTGCTGGGCGCAGCGAGCGACTGCCTCATCCTGGCGTGGGTCGAGCAGAGCTCGAAGACGCCGCCCGAGGCGGCCACGACGTTCGGCCAGCAGCTCGCGACCACGCACCGCGCCGGCGCCGACGACTGGGGCCTGGACCACGACGGGTTCATCGGCAGGCTGCCGCTGCCCAACAAGACCGCCGGCTCCTGGCCGGAGTTCTACGCCGTGCGTCGCCTGCTGCCCTACCTCAAGCTCGCGCGCGACCGCGGCGCGATCGCCGAGTCCGACGCGGCCGTGGTCGAGGCGGTGGTCGGCCGGCTCACCGAGCTCATCCCCGACGAGCCGCCGGCCCGGCTGCACGGCGACCTCTGGAACGGCAACTGCCTCTGGGGCCAGGACCTCGCCATCCACGTCATCGACCCGGCGGCCTACGGCGGCCACCGGGAGGTCGACCTGGCGATGCTGCACCTCTTCGGGCTCACGCACCTGCCGCGGGTGATGGCGGCGTACGACGAGGCGCACCCGCTCGTCGAGGGCTGGGAGGAGCGCCTCGGCATCCACCAGCTCTTCCCGCTGCTCGTGCACGCCTGCATGTTCGGCGGCGGCTACGGCGCCCGGGCGGGGACCGTCGCCGCCCGCTACACCTGAGTCACCCGTCGGGCTGGTCCGCCACGCGCCCCGCCGCGGCATGGTGGACGGATGGCCGAGCCGACCGATGCCACGCCGTGGGTCCCGGAGTCGCGGGACCTGGCCGATCTCGCGTCCGCCGCGCACGACTGCAGGGGGTGCGAGCTGTGGGAGCCGGCGACCCAGGTGGTGTTCTCGGCAGGTGACGCCGGGGCCCACATCGTCCTGGTCGGCGAGCAGCCGGGGGACCGCGAGGACGAGCAGGGCGAGCCGTTCGTCGGACCGGCAGGGCGCCTGCTCGACGAGGCGCTCGACGCCGCCGGCATCCCACGCGAGTCGGCGTACCTCACCAACGCCGTCAAGCACTTCCGGTTCGAGCCCCGAGGCAAGCGCCGCATCCACGCCAAGCCCGAGCTGCGGCACGTCAAGGCCTGCCACCCCTGGCTGGACGCCGAGCTCGAGGCGGTGGAACCGCGCGTCGTCGTGGCGATGGGCGCGACCGCGGCCCGTGCGGTGCTCGGCCGGACGGTGAGGATCGGCGAGTCCCGCGGGCACCTCCTGGAGGAGCCGGACCACGTCGTCGTCGTCACCACCCACCCCTCGGCGGTCCTGCGGCTGCGCGGGCGCGACGGCTACGACGAGGCGTACGCCGCCCTGGTGGCCGACCTGCGGCTGGCGGCGCCCTTCGCGTGATCTCAGGTTCACCTCAGGCCCGGCTGGCATCCTTGGCTCGTGACCGACTCCAAGCCCCGCGTGCTGGTCGTGGACGACGACCGCGCGGTGCGCGACTCGCTGCGCCGGTCGTTGGAGTTCAACGGCTACGACGTGTCCCTGGCCAGCGACGGGGCCGAGGGCCTGGTCGCGATCGGGTCGCAGCACCCGGACGTCGTCGTGATCGACGTGATGATGCCGCGGCTCGACGGGATCGAGACCACGCGTGCCCTGCGCGCGGCCGGCAACGACGTACCGGTGCTGGTGCTGACCGCGCGCGACGCGGTCGGTGACCGCGTCGAGGGCCTCGATGCCGGCGCCGACGACTACCTCACCAAGCCCTTCGCGCTCGAGGAGCTGCTGGCCCGGCTGCGCGCCCTCCTGCGCCGCGTCGTGCCCGGGGACGAGTCGGACGGCGAGGTGCTCACCTTCGCCGACCTCACCATGGACGTCTCGAGCCGCGACGTGTCGCGCGGCGGGCGGCCGATCGAGCTGACCCGCACCGAGTTCACCCTGCTGGAGATGTTCCTGAGACGGCCGCGGCGGGTGCTCGACCGGTCCTTCATCCTCGAGGAGGTCTGGGGCTACGACTTCCCGACGAGCGCCAACTCGCTCGAGGTCTACGTCGGCTACCTGCGCCGCAAGACCGAGGCGGAGGGCGAGCCGCGGCTGATCCAGACCGTGCGGGGCGTCGGCTACGTCCTCAAAGAAGCATGAACACCCCACGCCGTTCTCCTCCTCCGCTGCGCTCCCCCGAACAACGCCGCGGGGACCCCGTGAGCTCGTCCGAGTGGCCCCCGGGCCGGTGGCACTACCGCAGGTCCCTGGCCTCACGCGTCGCGGTGCTCACGACCGTGGCCGTCGGGCTCTCGATCACCGTGCTCGCCTTCACGGCCTTCGTGGTGATGCGCCAGCAGCTGATGAGCTCGCTCGACCAGTCCTTGCTCAACCGCGCGCACAAGGCGACCGCCGACTCCGCGCTGTCGGAGATCACGGCGCGCGGCGTGCCGCCGTGGGTGCTGGGCGCCGCCGACGTCCGCATCATCTACATCAGCCTCGACGGTCCCCCGAGCGGCACCGACATCCCGCACTTCTCGCTGGGCCGTCCGGAGTACGACGTGGTCACCGGGCAGCGTCGGTCCGCCGTGCGGACCCTGGTCACCGAGGAGGGCGAGCGCTTCCGGGTCGCGACCGTGAGCGCCGGCAGCGGCCAGGCGCTGGTCCTCGCCCAGCCGCTCGCGCCCAACGACCGCACGCTCGAGAAGCTCGGCGGGGTGCTGTTCGTGTTCGGCGCACTGGGGGTGCTGACCGCGCTCCTGGCGGGCTGGCTCGTGGCTCGCAACGGCCTGAGACCCGTGCGCCGCCTGACCTCCGCGGTCGAGCGGATCGCCGTCACCGAGGACCTGACGCCGCTCCGGATCGAGGGCGACGACGAGGTGGCTCGCCTCGCGACGGCGTTCAACCAGATGCTGCTGGCGCTCGGCGCCTCCCGCGACCGGCAGCGGCGGCTGGTCGCCGACGCGAGCCACGAGCTGCGTACGCCGCTCACCTCGCTGCGCACCAACCTCGACCTGCTGCGCCAGGCCGAGGGCAACAGCGCGCTGCCCGCCGAGGCACGGCTCGAGCTGCTCGACGACGTCCGGGCCCAGATCGAGGAGCTCAGCGCGCTGGTCGGCGACCTCGTCGAGCTCGCGCGCGACGAGCCGACCACCCGCACGGTGGCGGAGGTCGACCTCGCGGAGGTCGTGGAGCGGGCGGTGACGCGCGTGCGTCGGCGTGCCCAGCAGGTCTCCTTCGACGTCGCCCTCGAGCCCTGGTCGGTGGTCGGCGACTCCAGCAGCCTCGAGCGGGCGGTGACCAACCTGCTCGACAACGCCTCGAAGTGGAGCCCGGCGGAGGGCACGGTGACCGTGCGCCTCGCGCAGGGCGTGCTCACCGTCGACGACGAGGGCTCGGGCATCGACGAGGCCGACCGGCCGCACATCTTCGACCGGTTCTACCGGTCCGAGGAGTCCCGCGCGATGCCCGGCTCCGGCCTCGGGCTCGCGATCGTGCGGCAGGTCATCGACCGCCACGGCGGCCGGATCGAGGTGTCGCGAGCACCCTCCGGCGGCGCGCGCTTCGCGGTGTGGCTGCCCGGCGTCGCCGCTGTAACGCCGGGTTAGTGCTTGTACCCACCCCCCTGCATCAGGGTGGGTACAGCTGGTAAACCGGCGTTACAGGGGCTGGTCGAAGACCCGCAGCAGCCGCTCGGCCTTCCACTCCGACTCCGCCCACTCCTCGGCGACGTCGGACTTCACCGTGATGCCGCCGCCGGTGCCGAGCGTCCACGTGCCGCTGCCGTCGGTGGTGAGGGAGCGGATGACGACCCCGAGGTCGGCGGGACCGTCGCCGCTGATCCAGCCGAACGCGCCGGCGTACACGCCTCGCGGCGTGGCCTCGACCTCCTCGACGATCTGCATCGTGCGCAGCTTGGGCGCTCCGGTCATCGAGCCCGCGGGGAAGAGCGCGCGCAGCGCACCCACGGTCGTGACGTCGTCGCGGAGGTGGCCGCGCACCGTGGAGACCAGCTGGTGCACCGACTCGTAGGACTCGACCTGCATCAGCGCAGGCACCTCGACCGACCCGACGTCGCAGACCAGGGACAGGTCGTTGCGGAGCAGGTCGACGATCATCAGGTTCTCGGCCCGGGTCTTCGGGTCGCTCGCCAGCCGCTCGCGGTGGGCCTCGTCCTCCGCCGCCGTGGCGCCGCGCGGGGTGGTGCCCTTGATGGGCTTGGTCTCGAGGTGCCGGTCGGGGGTGACGAGGGCGTACCTCTCCGGCGAGCTCGACAGCAGCCACGCCCGCGCGTGGTCGACGTCGTGCTGGAGGAGGCCGGAGTACGGCGCCGGGTTGAGCTCGCGCAGCCGGAGGTAGGCCGACACGGGGTCGAGGTCGGACTCGCGCGTCAGGCGGTGGGTGAGGTTGACCTCGTAGGAGTTGCCGGCGTGCAGGTGCTCCTGGACGCGCGCGAAGGCGGCGGCGTACTCCTCCGGGACCGGACTTCCCGAGCGTGTCGCGAACTTCTCGAGGTGTGCACGCCCCTCGAAGTCGGGGTTTCCCCGCATATGCGGGGAAACCACAACGGGAGAAGGGTCGTGCTCGAAGACCCGCACCGCGCGCGGGCGCATCCAGACGGCGTCGGGGAGGGCGGGGTCGGGCTCGGCGGGGAGGTCGGTGCGCGCGGCGTAGCCGAGGTAGCCGAACCACTGCTCGCCCGGCTGCATGCGCTCCTCGAGGACCGCGAAGACGTCGTCGCCGACGACCTCCGACGCGCCGCCCGAGTGGGCGGTGACCTCGCGCCGCGCGGCGGACCAGGACAGGGACACGTCGTCGTCGGAGAGCCAGCCGATGATCGAGCGGCGCCCCGACCACTCGCGGGCACCACCCCCGTCGAGCCAGAAGCAGCGCCTGTGGCGAGCGGCGACGTCGCGGAAGAAGGTGACCGGATCGCTCATGCCAGGAAGTTCCTGATGAGCGCCTCGCCCTGCTCGGAGAGGATCGACTCCGGGTGGAACTGCACGCCCTCGAGCGGCAGCTCGCGGTGGCGCACCCCCATCACCACGTCGTCCTCGCTCCACGCCGTGGCGACCAGCTCGTCGGGGAGGGCGACCGCGCCGAGCGAGTGGTAGCGGACTGCGGCGAAGTCCTGCGGCACGCCCGCGAAGACGCCGGCGCCGTCGTGCCGGATGCGGGCGACCTCGCCGTGCGCCGGGGCGAGCCGCGCCACCGTGCCGCCGTACGCCGTCACCAGTCCCTGCATGCCCAGGCACACGCCGAGCACGGGGCGGGTCGCGGCCTGCAGCACCGCCGTGCCCACGGCGAAGTCCGCGGGCGAGCCCGGGTGCCCGGGCCCGGGCGAGAGCACGACGTGCGAGTGCCGCAGCACCTCCTGGGGCTCGACCTCGTCGTGCTGCACGACGCGCGGCAGGACCCCGGTCACCCGCGCGACGAGGTGCACTAGGTTCCACGTGTAGGAGTCGTGGTGGTCGACCACGATCACGTCCGGCGTCACGCAGGGAGGTTAGTGCCCCGGCTACTGGGTGACGGTGCGGCAGGCGTCCGAGACCGGCTGGTCGCCCTTCTCACGGCACCCGTCGAAGGCAGCGAGCTTGGCCATCAGCAGGGCGACCTCGTCGCGGTGCCTGGCGCTCGCGAAGGCGTTCTTCCTCTCGTAGCGGTCGTGCCTGTAGCTGTAGAACTCATAGCTCCACGAGGTCTTCCGGCGCCGCGGGTCGAGGTCGAGGCGCGCCAGCAGCGCCGTCCTGCTGCGCACCGCGGTGTAGGACGGGATCCGGTCGAGCTCCGAGCCGCTGAACGCCGCGTCGGGGTCCCCGCCCGTCAGCGTCTGCTGGGTGTGCTCGAGGAAGGCGTAGGACTTCCGGACCAGCGCGGGCTGCGCCAGCGTCGGGACGAGCGAGAGCCCGCTGCGCCAGGGCGCGGGCAGCAGCCCGGCCAGCTCCTCGAAGGTCGGCGCGAGGTCGATGTTGCTGGTGACCTCCTTGCGCGGGCCCGGCACCACGCCCGGTCCGGTGACCAGCAGCGGCACCCGCACGTCGGTGTCGTACGGCGTGCCCTTACCGCGCCCCAGGCCGTTCTGGCCGAGGTGGAAGCCGTTGTCGGAGGTGAGCACGACGTAGGTGTCGGGACCGACCGAGCGGAGGATCTCCGTGACCAGGCGGTCGGCGGACTGCGCCATCCGCGCGCGGTCGCGCAGGTCGCGCACGGCCGCCGCGGCGGACAGGGTGGGGACGGTGTTCCAGGCTCGGGCCTGCTTGCCCCGGGCGTTGCGGGGCCGGTTGTCGTCGCGCGCGTCACCGAACCCGGGCAGGTCGGCCAGGGTCAGCTTGCTGCAGGCCACCCGCCCGCAGCCGCGCTCGCCCCGGCGGTCGCGGAACATCGGCGGGAAGAGCGGGTCGCCGGGGTAGTGCGGCTCGGGGTTCACCCGGTTGTGCGGTGCGTAGAGCGCCACCTCGAGGAAGTAGGGCGCGTCGGCGGCCTCACCCGTCGCGAGGAAGTCCATCGCCAGGTCGCCGATCACCGTGCCGGCGTACGCCTTGTCCTTGGCCGCGTCGCTCGCGCTCGCCGAGGGGGCGGGATGCTGGGTCACCTGCATCCGCTGGTTGACCACCGACGTGCTGGCGAAGTCCCACCCGTCGTAGGCCGAGCCGAAGACGGTGTTGAAGGTCGACCAGCCCGGCACCACCGGCGGCAGCGCGCGGCCCGGCGCCCACTCGTACTCGTTGAGGTACTTGCCGACGAAGCCGGTGGTGTAGCCGGCCTCCTGCAGCCGCACGTTGAAGGCGCGCTCGGGGTTGCCGTGGGTGTCGAACGCCGACCAGCCGCCGAGCGTCGAGGTGCCCTGGTGGGAGGTGTTGGTGCGGACGCCGGTCTGGTGCGGGTACTGCCCGGTGAAGAAGCTCGAGCGGGACACGCAGCACAGCGAGTCGGTGACGAACGAGTGCGGATAGCTGGCGCCCGCCTTCCGCATCCGCTGCACCGACCGCATCGTCTGGACGAGGTCCATCGAGAAGTCGTCGAGCATCACCACGACGATGTTGGGTCGCTGCGCCCGGCTCGCCGCAGGCTTCAGCTCGGCGACCGCCGAGGCGCTGCTCGTGGAGCGCGGTGGTCGTACGTCGTCCGGCGGCGCCGATCCGCTCGCCGCCCCGCACGCCGTCAGCGCGAGCAGGCACAGCCCTGCCACCAGTCCCTTGAAGTGCTGCACCCGTCCCCCGTCATGTCCCCGTGTCCCACCAGAGTGACGCGCCACGCCACCCATCGGTTGCGTCCACGCCGAGGACAAATGTCTACCATTTGACTCGACTTTGCGTCGCGCGACCCGCCGGTCAGGAGAGGAGGTCGCGGACGGCCGTGTGGAGCAGGTCGTAGCCGTTCTCGGTGAGGATCGACTCCGCGTGGAACTGGATGCCGCGGAAGTGCGGGCCGACGACCGCGTGGATGTCGCCGGTGGCCTCGTCGGCCTCCACCCGCACGCCCTCTGGGAGCGAGGCGCCGGAGGGGACCCGGCCCACGAAGGTGTTGTAGAAGCCGACCCGCTCGGTGCGGCCGTCGAGGCGGACGGGCGACTGGGTGCCCTGGAAGACGACGTCCTTGTAGGCGAGGTCGAGGCCGAGCCGCTGGCACAGCGTCTGGTGGCCCAGGCAGACCGCCAGGAAGGGCTGGCCCGAGGCCAGGAGGTCGTCGACCGCCCGACGGAAGGCGGCGATCTTGGGGTGGTCGCCCTCGCGCGGGTCGCCCGGGCCGGGGCCGACGATGACCAGGTCGGCGCCCTCGAAGGCACCCGGCGCGTAGTCCTCGTGGCGCACCACGCGCGAGGTCATCCCGAAGACCCCGAGCACGTGGACGAGCATGTTCACGAAGTCGTCCTCGCCGTGCAGGATCACCGCCGACTTCCCGGCGAGCCCGGGGTCGGCGGGCTCGCCCGCCTGGTCGGTCAGCCAGAAGCGAGAGAGCCGCTGGTTGCGCGACCCCAGGGCCAGTACGACGTCCTCGTCACGCGCCAGGTCCGCGATGTCGATCCCGTCGGAGGCAGCGGCCGGGGCCAGGCCGAAGGCGCTGAGGATGCCGCCGGCCTTGGCCCGGGTCTCGGCCACCTCGGAGGCGGCGTCGGAGTCGCGCACGAGCGTGGCGCCGGCGGTGACCTTCAGCTCGCCGGCGAGCGAGACGTCGGCGGTGCGGATCAGGATCGGGCTGTCCATCGTCGGCGTGCCGTCGGGGGCGCGACCGAACAACGCGAGGGCCGCGCCGTAGTAGCCCCGGCCCTCGGGCTCGTAGTCGGCGATCAGCCGGCACGCGTTCTCGACCGGCGCGCCCGTCACCGTGGCGGCGTACATCGTGTCGCGCAGGATCTCCCGGTGGTCGCGGTGCGAGCGCCCGGCGAGGAGGTACTCGGTGTGGATCAGGTGCGTCATCGGCTTGAGGAACGGTCCGAGCACCTGGCCGCCCTCGTGGCAGATGTCGCACATCATCTTCAGCTCCTCGTCGACGACCATGAAGAGCTCGAAGATCTCCTTCTCGTCGGCCAGGAAGCGCAGGAGCCCCGCCTTGAGCTCGTCCTCGGCGAGCCCGCCGACCCGGAAGGTCCCCGAGATCGGGTTCATCCGGACGTCGCCGGAGCGCACGGACACGTGCCGCTCGGGGCTCGCGCCGATGAGGAACCGGTCGCCGGTGAAGAAGCAGAAGGTCCAGTACGCACCGCGCTCGCGCTCCATCAGCCGCCGCAGCACGGTGAGCGCCCGGGAGGCGTCCCAGTCGGCGAGCACCGCGCGGTAGTGCCGGCCGATCACGAGGTTGGCGCCCTCGCCCTGGCCGATCTCGTCGCGGATGATCGCCTCGACCACCTCGGCGTAGTCGTCGTCGCTGGTGGCGAAGCCGCCGCGGTCGGCGAGCTCGACGGGCACGTCCGGGAGCGCGGCGAGCAGGTCGTCGACCGCCACCTCGTGCTCGGTCTCGATGTCCACGACCGTCAGCGGGGTGCCGTCGTCGATCGCCGCGAAGCCGCGCTCGCGCACCTGGCGGAACGGGACCGCGACCAGCCGGTCGGCGCTGCGGCCGGGCGCCGGCGCGCCGGTCTCGAGCGGGATGTCGAGCAGGCTGGCGACCTCGTGGGGGGTGCCGCCGATCAGCCCGGCCGTCGCTGAGGCCTTGCGCCGGATGACCGCCCACGCGCCGTGCCCCTGGATCTGCTCCAGGAGGTCGGCGACGGGAGGGGTCTCGGTCATGGCCGAAACCCTACGGTGACGCGGCGGGGGCCACGCCGGGCGTCTCAGCCACCTTCCACCGCCCCCGACTACGATGCCGCAGGTCCCCAGGGCGTCGCACGCGCCCCGCCCCAGAGATCGGAGTCCGAGTGACCACGCGTGAGGTCGACCGCGCCCCCCGAGCGCCGGAAGCACCGCAGGCGCGCGAGCGACTCCACACATGGGGCGTGCGGGAGGCGGCGGCGTGCTGGCTCCTCCTGCTGACCACGGGCTTCTCGTTCGGCCTCTGGCACCCCTGGCCGGAGGTGACGTGGCCCGCGCCGACGGTGCCGTTCGTCGTCTGGACTGCCGGGGTGGTCCTCGTCGTGTGGGCCGTGTCCTTCGCGCCCTGGTCGCACCGGATCCCGCGGTGGCTCACGATCGTCGCTTCGATCGCCGTCCTGCTGCACTTCGTCGCCTACGACCTGGGCATGCGGGTGGCGCGGGCCCAGGGAGCCGACAACACCGAGGCTATCGAGATCGGCGCCCGGGCACTGATCCACCTCGAGGATCCCTACGCCCTGTCCACGCACACCGGCAACCCGGTCATCGCCCTGCTCGGCGGCCTCATCCTCTCCGTGCCCCTCATGCTGCTGATGGGGTCGCTGTTCCTCCAGCTGACGGTGGCCTGGGCGGGTGGCGTGGCGCTGGCCGAGCACGTCGCACCGCGCGCCGGCTTCGCCGTCGCCGTCCTCATCTCGGCGTCCCCCTGGAGCCGCGGAACCCTTCCCTACCTCAACGACAACGGCCTGACGCCGTTCTTCGTGGTCGTCGCGGGCGCCTGGGGCTACCGCCTCGCGTCGCGCCGGGCAGGCTGGCTTCCGCAGGCGACGTGGACCCTCCTGATGGCGTTCGCGTTGGACTACCGCTGGACGATGTGGGCGATCGGGATCCCCTACGGCGTCCTGTTCCTGCGGCGGTTCGGGCTGCGCCGGACGCTCGCCTGGCTGGTGCCGGTGCTGGTCGCCACGCTCGTGCTTTTCGCCGCGCCGATCCTCTTCCCGAGCGGCGGCTACCTCGACCGAACGATGACGGTGCTGTTCGAGCACACCGCCGGTCCGGGCGGCACGTGGGGATCGGTCGTCCCGATCCTGGCGACCCTCGTCACGCTCTGCGTCTCGTCCTTCTTCGTCCGCTCGCTGCGCGACGTGTGGGCCGTGATGTCGGTGACCCTGATGGTCCTGCTGGCGTCGCTCGCCGCGTTCTGGGTGCCGGAGACCTCGGTCAAGGAGGCGTTCTACCGCTACGAGTTCTACTGGTATATCGGCTGGCCGCTCGTCTTCGGGATCGCCTACCTGGTGACCCCGCGGGAGCGCCCGATTGACGGCACGGAGGCACCCCGACCAGGCGCTGCGGACGAGGCTGCGACTTCGTCGTGAGGGCCGGCGCAAACTATGATGCTGGCGTGCTGACGGGTGTGGTGATGATGTGATCCTGCCCACCGCTTTCGCACTCGTCGCCACCAGTGTCGTCATGGGACCGCTGCTCGCGCTGCTCCGTCGCGCCCAGGTCGTCGACGTACCCAACGAGCGCTCGTCGCACCGTGACGTCGTGCCCCGGGGCGGCGGCATCGGCGTGCTCGTCGGATGGGCGGTGGCGGTCGCGACCGTCGCCCTGGCGACCTCCGAGCTGGCCGACGTGACGGCGTGGTCGGTGGTCGTGGCCTGCGCCGGGGTCGTCGCGTTCGCCCTCCTCGGCCTCGTCGACGACCTCAAGCACCTCCCCGCCGCGCTCCGGCTCGCACTGCAGGCAGCGATCTCCGCTGGCGTCGCAGCAGCGGTCGCGGTCGGCACGTACTCGACGTGGCCCGCGCTCCTCGTGGCCGTCGTCGGCTGCGTGTGGCTCGTCTCCTACGTCAACGCCTTCAACTTCATGGACGGCGTCAACGCCATCTCCGCCTCCAGCGCGGCCCTGGCCGGCTGCTGGTACGGCGTCGTGTCCTCGGGCGACGGCGACGACTTCGTCCGGGTGGCGTCATGGGCGCTCGTCGGCGCGTCCCTCGCCTTCCTGCCGTGGAACGCGCCGCGCGCCAAGGTCTTCCTGGGCGACGTCGGCAGCTACGGCGTCGGGGCGCTGGTGGGCGTGCTCGCCCTCGTCACCGCGCTCGCCGAGGGCTCGCTCCTGGTGGCCCTCGCGCCGCTGACGATCTACCTCGCCGACACCAGCGGCACGCTGGTGCGTCGCGCCCTCCGCGGCGAGTCCCTGATGCAGGCCCACCGGTCGCACGTCTACCAGCGCCTCCTCGATGTCGGCCTCTTCCACCTCGGATCGACCGCGGTCGTCGTCCTCGGCGGGATCGTCGTGTGCGCCGCCACGCTCGCGCTCCCCGCGCCCGCCGCGGTCGCCGTCGCCGCGGTCGTGGTCGCCGGCTACCTCTCGCTGCCCGCCCTCCTCGAGCGACACCTGGAGGTGGCGCGGTGAGGGTCGGGATGATCTCGCAGTGGTACGAGCCCGAGACCGGCTCGGCCGCCCACCCGACCGCGATCGCGCGCGCCCTCCACGACCGGGGCCACGACCTGCGCGTGCTGACAGGCTTCCCCAGTTATCCCCTGGGCCGGGTGTACGACGGCCACCGGATGCGGGTGCGCGCCTCCGAGGTGCACGAGGGCATCCCGCTCCTCCGCGTGCCCGACGTGCCGAGCCACGACCGTTCCGCCGTGCGCCGGATGGTGAGCCTCGGCTCCTTCGCCGCCTCCGCGACGGCGCAGGTCGGCTGGCTGCGCGATGCCGACGTGTGCCTGGTCTACCTCACCCCGGCCACCGTCGGGATAGCGGCGATGACGCTCCGCAGGGTGTGGGGAGTCCCCTACGTGCTCTACGTCCAGGACCTGTGGCCCGAGACGGTCACCGCGAGCGGCTTCATCGGTGGCGCGAAGGCCACCGCCGGGGTCGAGCGAGCCCTGCACTCCTGGCTCGGCCGCCTCTACCGCAACGCCTCCGGGATCGCGGCCATCGGGCCGACGATGGCGGAGACGTTGTCGCGCCGTGGCAGCACCGTGGCACCCGTGTCCATCCCGAACTGGGTCGACGAGGACGTGTTCGCTCCGGCGCCGCCGGTCTCGCCCTCCCCGCTCCACAGCGACCGACGCTGGGTGATGTACGCCGGTGGCATCGGCGACGTGCAGGGACTCGACAACGCCGTGCGCGCGCTGCGCCAGCTCGACGACCTGCCCGACCTCGCCCTTGCGTTCGTCGGTGACGGGGTAGCGGTCCCGGGGCTGCGGTCACTGGCCTCGGAGCTCGGCGTGGCCGACAGGGTGCGGTTCCTCGGCAGCCACCCGATGCACGAGATGCCGTCGCTGATGGCGACCGCCGACGCCCAGCTGGTGTCCCTGCAGGACCTCCCGCTCTTCCGCGGCACGATCCCGAGCAAGCTCCAGGCGACGATGGCCTGCGGCTTGCCCGTCGTCTGCGCGGTGGCGGGCGACGCCGCCGACGTCGTACGCCGTGCAGGGTGTGGGTTCGTCGCCCCGCCCGGCAATCCGGAGGCGCTGGCCGCCGCGCTGCGCGAGGTCGCCCACGCCGATCCTGCGGAGCTCCGGGCCATGGGCGAGCGCGGCCGCGCCGCGTACGCCGGCGAGATGAGCCGGTCGGTCGGTGCCGCGCGCCTCGAGCAGCTCCTCGAGGCAGCCGTCGGGAGCCGGCGATGAGCCGGGTCGCGGTCGTCGGCGGGAGCGGCTTCGTCGGCCGTGCGGTGGTCGAGGCGGCTCAGGCGCGTGGCGCCGACGTGGTGTCGGTCCCGGCACCGCGCCTGACGAGCGAGGCCTCGACCGTGGCCGAGCTGCACCGCGACCTCGAGCGCCCCGAGGTGCGTGACGCGGTCGAGGCGCTCCGCGGCCGGCTGGCCGGCTGCACGGCCGTGGTGAACGCTGCCGGGATGTCCGCGGCCACGACCTCGGTGTCGCCGGAGCTCGCGGGAGCGAACTCGCTCCTCCCGCTGGTCGTCGCAGCGGCACGCCCGACGGGCAGCCGGCTCGTCCACGTCAGCACGGCCGCCGTCCAGGGCAACCGTCCGGTGCTCGACGAGACCGACGCGCGTGCGCCGTTCAGTCCGTACTCGACCACCAAGGCGCTCGCCGAGGAGTGCCTCGCGTCCGAGGACGCGGTCGTCGTGTTCCGCCCGACGTCCGTGCACGGGCCCGGTCGCGACGTGACGCGATCCCTCGCGCGGGTCCTCGCCTCACCGCTCGCGTCGGTGGCCGGGGCGGGCGACGGACCGACTCCTCAGGCCCTGGTGCCCAACGTGGCCGACGCCATCACCTTTGTTACCCTCCACGAGGATGTTCCCCCGGCGATCGTCCTCCATCCGTGGGAGGGCCTGACGGTCGCGGAGCTCGTTCGTCGCCTCGGCGGTCGCGAGCCCCGGCACGTCCCGGTCCGCCTGGCCACGGCCGCCGTGCGTGCAGCCTCGCGCCTCGGTCGGCACTCCGCGCGGATGGCGGGTGAGAGCAGGCGGCTGGAGATGATGTGGTTCGGCCAGCGCCAGGTGGACGGGTGGCTACGGAGCCGGTGGGAAGCACCAGCAGGGCTCGACGGGTGGAAGGAACTGCGATGAAGGTCGCGATCACGGGGGGACACGGGTTCCTCGGCTGGCACACGGCGTGCCGGCTCCGCGCGCGCCACGGCGTCGACGCCGTACGCCTCGGGCGTGAGGTCATGTCCGACCCCGACCGCCTGGCCGAGGCGCTCGCCGACGTCGACACGGTCCTGCACCTGGCCGGCGTCAACCGCGCGGAGACCGACGACGAGGTGGAGGACGGCAACGTCGACCTCGCACAGGCCGTCGCCGCGGGCCTGGACGGCCGGCCGGTCCACGTCGTCTACTCCAACACCATCCACCAGGACCAGGACTCCCCCTACGGTCGAGGCAAGCGCCAGGCCTCCGAGATCCTGCGCTCCCTCCCCGGCACCACTGCCGACGTCGTCCTGCCCAACCTCTTCGGGGAGCACGGCCGACCCGCCTACAACTCGTTCGTGGCGACGTTCTGCCACGAGGTCGCCAGCGGCGGCAGCCCGGAGGTGCACGTCGACCGCAGCGTGCCGCTCGTGCATGCCCAGGGCGCCGCGCAGGCCCTCATCGACGCCGCACGTCAGCGCGAGGACGCCACCCACCTCGTGCCCGGCGAGGAGCACACCGTCACCGAGGTCCTGGGGCGCGTACGCCACTTCCACGAGCTCTACTCCGAGCGGGGCGAGCTGCCCGACCTCGGCGACCCGTTCGCGGTCGACCTGTTCAACACCTACCGCTCCTACCTCTTCCCGTCGGCGTTCCCGATCGAGCCCCAGGTCCACGAGGACCCGCGCGGTCGCCTCTTCGAGACGGCCCGGTCCCACGGCGGCACCGCGCAGGCGTTCGTCTCCACGACCGTCCCGGGGCAGGGCCGTGGCCACCACTACCACCTCCGCAAGGTTGAGCGGTTCTTCGTGGTGAGGGGCGAGGCCGAGATCTCCCTGCGGCGGCTGCTGCACGACGACGTCGTCACGTTCCGGCTCTCCGGTGACCGGCCCGCGTTCGTGGACATGCCGACCCTCTGGGTGCACGCGCTCGACAACGTCGGCGACGACGACCTGATCACCATGTTCTGGGCAGACCAGCTGCTCGACCCCCACGACCCCGACCAGTACCCCGAGGAGGTGCGCCCGCGATGAAGGTGATGACCGTCGTCGGCACCCGACCCGAGATCATCCGGCTCTCCCGCGTGATCGCCCGCCTGGAGGCGACCGAGGGCGTCGAGCACGTCCTCGTGCACACGGGCCAGAACTACGACCGGTCCCTCAACGAGGTGTTCTTCGAGGACCTCGACCTGCGCGCGCCCGATCACTACCTCGGCGTCGACACCAGCAGCCTGGGCGCCGTCCTCGGCGGCGTGCTCATCGCCACCGAAGAGGTGCTGCGGACCGAGTGGCCCGACGCGGTGCTCGTTCTGGGCGACACCAACTCGTGCCTGGCGGCCGTGATGGCCAAGAGGATGCGCATCCCGACCTACCACATGGAGGCCGGCAACCGCTGCTTCGACGAGAACGTCCCGGAGGAGACCAACCGCCGCCTGGTCGACCACGTCGCCGACTTCAACCTGGCCTACACCGAGCACGCCCGGCGCAACCTGCTCGCCGAGGGGCTCCACCCGCGGCGGGTCCTCGTGACGGGCTCGCCGATGCGTGAGGTACTCGAGCACTTCCGCGACGGGATCGACGCCTCAGACGCCGTCTCCCGCCTCGACCTCGAGCCCGGCCGCTACTTCCTCGTCAGCGCCCACCGCGAGGAGAACGTCGACTCCCCCGAGCGCCTCCGCATGCTCCTCGACTGCCTGCGGGCGGTCCACGACGCCTACGGCCATCCCGTCGTCGTGTCGACCCACCCGCGCACGCGCAAGCGCCTCGAGGCGCTCGGCGAGGCCGTCGAGGGTGACATCCGCTGGCTCGAGCCGTTCGGCTTCCACGACTACAACAAGCTTCAGATGCAAGCCGCCTGCGTGCTGTCCGACTCCGGGACGATCTCGGAGGAGTCGGCGATCCTCGCCTTCCCAGGCGTCACGCTGCGCGACTCGATCGAGCGGCCCGAGGCGCTCGACGCCGGCTCGATCATGATGACCGGTCTCGACGAGGGCGACGTCCTACGCGCCGTCGGGGTCGCGATCGCCCATGGCGCCGTCACCTCGTCGATGCCGGGCGGCTACGAGGTGACCGACACCAGCAACCGGGTCGTCCGCTTCATCCTGTCCACCGCCGGGCGTCACCATGCCTGGTCCGGCATCAGGACCTCATGACCTCTCCGAACCACAGCTCCGGCACACGGCGGTCCTTCGGCGGTCGGGTCGTCGAGGAATCCCTCGACCGGGTCGGCTTCGACCTCTCGCCCGACGTGCACATCGTCGAGACGGCGCGCCCCACGCTCTCGGGGGGCGGGACCGTCCTCGTCCAGAACGCGTGGAACTTCCTCCCGGACGCCGAGTTCGACGAGCTGTCGCGTCCGTACCCGCGACGCATGCAGCGACGGATGCGACAGCGCCGGATCCTGTCCGCGCTCAACCTCCGGCGCGCGTCGAAGGTCGTCGCCCTGACCGCCGCGATGGCAGAGCTGGTCACCCGGCGCACCTCCGGTGACGTCGAGGTCGCGGAGGTCCTCCACCCGATGGACGTGCTCGACGCCGCGGACGACAAGACGGGGATGCCCGACGGCCCGTTCGTGCTCCTGCCGGGCACCATCACCTGGTACAAGGACCCACTCCTCGGGCTCGCCCTCGTCGCGTCCCGCGCGGAGCTGCCGCGGACCGTGGTGCTCGCCGGCTCCGACGACGGGTCGGGGTGCTGGCCGGAGGTCGGCCGCGTCGCCGCCACCCTGGGCATCGAGGTGGTCGGCGGACCGGTGGAACGTCCAGTGATGCTGGCCGCGCTCCGTCGTGCCGCCGCCGTGGTGCTGCCGAGCCGGCTCGAGAGCCTCGGGTTCTCGCTCACCGAGGCCCTCGCGCTGACCCCGGGCGTCGTCCTCGCCTCCCCCATCCCGGCCCACCTCGACCTGGCGGAGCGCACCGGACGTACGCCGTCGTGGTTGGGCCGCGAGGCGACCTCCGCGGTCACGCCGGCACCGCCCGACCCGGACGCCCTCCACGCGTCGTGGGTGGCGCTCGGCGCCGCGCTCGGTCTGCCCCGCCGGGGGGCCGTTGGATGAGCGGGCAGGTCGAGGTCCTCTACGTCTCCAGCGCCCCGACGCAGGCCGAGTTCCAGCGGATGCGCGCCAGCGAGCGCACCGGTGCGCAGGTCGTCAGCTACGGGATGCCAGAGGCGTCGTTCAAGTTCCACAACCTCATCCAGTGCGGCCTCGTCGAGCAGGGGTGCCGCGTCCACTCGCTCGTGGGGCGGAGCATCACCCGCCAATTCCACACCGGTCGGTGGTGGCCCCGACGGCGCGAGGCGGTCTCCGACCGGCTCACCGTCGACCACCTGCCGTTCCCCAACCTCCCGGTGGTCCGCCAGCTCTGGCTCGCCCTCGGCATGGCCGTCGGGGCTCTGGCCTGGCGGTGGCGCACGCGGAAGGCCGCGACCCGGCTGCTGGTCGTCGACGGGGCCTACGTGTCGGCGATGTCGAGCGTGCTGCCCTGCCTGCGCGGTGCGCGCCTGACGCGCGTCGGCATCTTCGCCGACCTGTACTCCTACATGATCGACATCGACGACGCGAGCGACCGTCACGTCGGTGCGGTCTACCGTGCGGCCCGCCGCTCGGTCTCGGCGTCCCTCGCCATGCTCGACGCCTACGTCGTGCTGACCGAGCAGATGGCCCAGGTCCTCGACACGGACGGCAAGCCCTACATCGTCATGGAGGGGCTGGTCGACGCCAGGCTGGTGGAGCAGGACGAGGCACCCGTCGCCAAGTCGGACCACCCGACCGTCCTCTACGCCGGCGCCCTCCGCAAGGAGTACGGCCTCGAGACCCTGGTGCGCGGCTTCCAGGCCTGGGACGACAGCTCGGCCGAGCTGATCGTGCTGGGACAGGGGGAGTACGCCGCCGAGCTCGCCGACATCGCGGCGCGGGACCCGCGCATCACCTACCTCGGCCCGGTGCCGCTGGCGGAGGTCCTCGAGGCCGAGCGGCGAGCGTGGCTGCTGGTGAACCCGCGCCCGCCGGACGAGACGTTCACCCAGTATTCGTTCCCGTCCAAGACCATGGAGTACCTCGCGAGTGGCACCCCCGTGCTGACCACGCGACTCCCGGGGATGCCCGCGGAGTACCTCGACCACGTCCTCACGGTCGACCCACCCGACCCGGCCGGCATGGCTGCCGCGCTCGCAGCGGCGTTCGCGCTCGGAGGCGACGAGCTCGCTCGACGCGGCGCGCGTGGGCGCGACTTCGTGCTGACCCAGAAGAACAACAACCGGCAGGCGGCACGCATCTTCCGTTTGGCCAAGGGGGACGAATGATGAGCCGGTCACGACTGCTGCGACATCCGCAGCTCAGGGACACCGACGCGCCGCTGCTGTTCAACTTCGACGGCGCCACCCGATACGTCCCGATCCTGGCGGGCGGTGGGCTGTTCGCTGCGACGATCCTGCTCTCGGCCTTCGGCCCGATCGACTGGCGGATCGACAACGGTCCGCCCGTCTACGGCTTCCTGACGGCCTGCCTGGTCGCCATGTGCCTGGGGTTCGCCTGGGCCGTACGTCGTCGGGACACCTCCGCGTCGGAGACGGCGAGCAGCCGCCTCCAGGCCAGCATGCTCGTCGTGCTCGGATCGCTCGTCCTCCTCGTGCTCTACCCGCTGACGGTCTACAACAGCACCGGCAGCTGGTACCCCGACGTGGTCGAGGGCCTCGGCGACCCCGGCAAGGCGTACGCCGACAAGACCGCGGCCGGGCTGGAGATCCCCCAGTTCGCCACCTACGCCGGGATGATCGTCGCGCCGCTCACGATCACCGTGATCCCGCTGACCCTGTTCTTCTGGCCACGGCTCTCGCGGCTCGCGCGCGTCCTGGGCGTCATCACGATCGTCCTCGGCCTGGCGCTCGGCATCTCGAAGGCGGTGAACCAGGACGTCGGTGAGGTCGCCGGCTACCTCGTGCTCTTCCTCGCGCTCGTCGCGACGACCACCGGGACGGAGACCCGCGGCCGCTGGCGTCGGGTCACCGCCTGCATCGTCGGCACGGTCCTCGTCATCGGCGGGTTCCTGGCCTACTACGACACGATCATCTCCGGACGGGTCGAGTCCAACGTCGAGGACTCGGGCGGCAAGAAGGACGACGTAGACGAGGCGAAGACGGCGACCGCCCTGGCCAGCTTCGGCGTCGAGCGCACCAGCAGCCCGTTCTACTCGATCGTGCCGCAGGCGGCCCAGCCGACGGGCGCCCTGCTGACCAGCTACATGACCCAGGGCTACAAGGGCCTGTCACTGGCGATGGACGCTCCGTGGCGGCCGACCTACGGCTTGGGCTTCTCGGTCTTCATCCGCCACAACCTCGACAAGTTCGTGCCGTTCGACGAGGACGCCATCGAGGCGCGCACCTACGAGGGACAGCTCGACGAGCAGGGGTGGACCGCTGGTGTGCAGTGGTCAACGTTCTTCATCCACCCGGCGTCGGACCTCTCCTTCTACGGCGTCGTCCCACTGATGGCGATCATCGGGTACGTGTTCGGGCTCGCATGGCGCGACACCGTCGCTCGACGCGACCCCCTCGCCTGCGTCGTCTTCTTCTACCTGGGCATCCAGGTCCTTTACCTGTCGGCGAACAACCAACTCTACCAGGGCGGCGAGCTCGCCATCGGGTTCACCGCTGTGCTGCTCGCCTGGCTGGTGCTGCGCAACCGCCGCGCAGGCGCCGGGTCAGAACTACGTCAGGGCGCGTGACAGGCGCTCGAGCATCGCGCTGCCGAGCTCCACGCTCGGCTCCATCGCCATGCCCTCGCCCCACTCGTTCCACGCGTTGACGCACACGAGGCGGCGCTCACCGTCGGGCGACGAGATCGAGGGGGCACACTTGAGCGCGTCGGCGAGGTCGGTCGCGAAGGCGTCCGGGTCGTGTGCCATCGACCAGGCCCGCGAGCTCCGCCGTCCCACGTTGTTCCACCCGGAGACGACCTGCGGGATCCGGTCCGCGTCGGCACCGCGGCGGCGCTCGCGCAGGTTGGCGTCCAGCACCTCGCGCTGCAGCCGGTAGTCACCGCGACGGAAGAACTGGTACGCCCCCGAGGGGGACTTCAGGCTGCCGAGGGCGCGCCGCCAGGCCGGGATCGCCTGCACGGCGCCGGAGAACGACTGGACCCAGGCGTCGAGCGCGTGGTCGGCCGGACTGGCCGTGGTCGTGGGCGCGGCCATCCCGATGATGACGAGGTCCGAGAACCCGGCGGTCCGCACCCGCTCGCGCCACCGCGCGAAGACCTCACGGGCGTGCGGGATCGCCTGGACGTCGTACACGGCCATGACCGGCGCGGTGCCGATCCGGTAGTAGCGCGGGTCGGCGAACGCCTCGAGGAGCCAGTCGATGTGCCGGTCGTCGCCGAGCTCCTCGTATTGCTGCTCCCAAGTGATCTGGTCCGGCTCGCCGGCCCACGCACGGGTCCAGTGGTGGTTGGCCCAGCAGAAGAAGAACGGCAGGTCCGGCTCGCCGTCGGCGAGCATCCGGTCCACCACCTCGGGCATCACCCGGTCCCCGAGCGACCAGTAGTGGTAGACGGCGAACGCCGCGAGGCCGGCGTCGCGAGCCAGCTTGCCCTGCGCTGCGCGGGTGTCGGTGAGGCGCTCGTCGTAAAAGCCGAGACTTCCCGGCGTCAGGCGGGCCTCCCGGGGTGCCCGGTAGCCCCGCTGGGCCTGGAGGAGCGTGTTCCACTCCGTGAAGCCCTCGCCCCACCACGTGTCGTTGTGCGGGATCGGGTAGAACTGCGGCAGGTAGAACGCGAAGACGTCGGGACGCTCGCTCATGTGTGGGCCTTTCCTTCGGCCGCGGCCAAGGCACGGCGCATCATGATCGTCGCTGACAGGCTGGACACCACGGACATCGTCAGGGCGACCGCCACGGTGCCCCACAGCAGGCCCGCGACCAGCAGGAGCGGGGCGCCCACGACGAGAGCCACCGCCTCGACGAGGGCAGCGGACTGGGGCTTACCGACGCCGCGGAGCACGTCTCCCGCGACCTGTCGCACGGAGATCCCCCACGCCGTGGGGGCGAGGAGGACGGACAGGAGCACGGCGTCGGCGTAGCTCGACCCGAAGAGCAGGTGGATGGCGGGCCACGCCGTGAGGCACGAGAGCACGCCGGCAGCGGCTCCGCCGATCGCGGCACGCTTCAGCGCGAGGCGCGCGGCGGCCGACCTCGACCCGCCCTCGGTCTGCGCGCTGATCCGCGGCAGCAGCTCGTTGCCGATCGCGTTGATCGCGGGCGTCGCCATCTGCGACCACGTGCTGGCGACGGCGTACGCACCGAGCGACGCGGGAGCCACCGTCACGCTGAGGGTCATCTGGTCCACGCGCTGGTTGGTCATCGCGGGGATTACCCATGCGGCGTTGGGGACGGCGTAGTGCCGGATCGCCCTGCGGTCGACGGGAGCCGCGCCGGAGTCGGGGAGCGCGCTCGCCCGGCCGCGCAGACGCCGCGCGAGGAACACGCTGGTGAGGCCGGTGGCGGAGACCGACAGCCCGTAGACGACCAGGGCGCGGTTGACCGTGATCTCGTCGAGGGCCACCAGGACTAGGATGCCGCCCGTGTAGACCGGGACCTGCACGGCGCGCGTGAGGTTCCAGAGGCGGAGGTCGGAGCCGTAGATCGAGGCGGTGAAGATTCCGCCGAGCAGCGCCGGGACCAGCAGGCCGAACCCGAGCAGGTAGTGGCGGGTCAGGTCGACGTCGAGGTCGAGCAGGAGGACCACGCCGACCGAGACCCCGAGGACGACGAACGCCTGCTGGACCACACCACCGAACGCGAGCCGGGTGATGCGCGCGAGCTGGTCGGGCGCCTTGCTGACGAAGTAGACGACGGCCGCGTTGAGGCCGCCCTCGCCCACGGCGAGGAGGTAGGTCATCCAGACGAAGACCGCGGCATACACACCGCGGTCCTCGGGGCCGAGCCCGCGGGCGAGCAGCACACCGCCGATCGCCGCGCCGCTGGCGATCGCCATGTTGGTGGCCGAGGTGCTGAGGACGCGGCTCCCGGCCAGGCGCCCCAGGAGGCCGCCGCGGGGCACCGCCGGAGGGGCCTCCGCGTCGTCCGTACCCGTCACGACGTACGACGACGGGCGCCGTCGTCGGCGGTCATGGGCGGGCGAGCTCCTCGTTGACCTCCGGGATCGTCCGGAGCAGGGCCTGCGTCGCCTCGACGTCGAGCCGCTCGGTGTTGTCCGAGGCGTAGTCCCGGACGTGAGACACGGCGTCCTCACCCTCCGTGAAGTACTTCTCGTACTGCAAGCCGCGATCGTCGATCGGCACCCGGAAGAAGTCACCCTGGTCCTCCGCCTTGACGAACTCCTCGCGGCTGAGGAGCGTCTCGTGGAGCTTCTCGCCGTGGCGCATGCCGATCATCCGGACGTCGGCCTCGGCCTCGGAGAACAGCCCCCAGACGGCGCGGGCCAGCGTGTCGACGGTGGACGCGGGCGCCTTCTTCACGAACAGGTCGCCCGGCTTGGCATTCAGAAACGCGTGCAGCACCAGCTCGACCGACTCCTGCAGCGACATCAGGAAGCGGGTCATCGACGGCTCGGTGAGCGTCAGCGCCTGGCCTGCGCGCAGCTGCGCGACGAAGGCGGGGATGACAGAGCCGCGCGAGTAGAGCACGTTGCCGTAGCGGGTGATGGATACCGTCATGCCGGAGTCGGGGTTGTTGCGCGCGTAGGCCTGCGCGGTCTTCTCCATCAGCGCCTTGGACATCCCCATGGCGTTGACCGGGTAGACCGCCTTGTCGGTGCTGAGGCAGACCACGCCCCGCACGCCGGCGGCCGCGGACGCCTCGATCACGTTGTGGCTGCCCACGACGTTGGTCTTGACCGCCTGCTGCGGGAAGAACTCGCACGACGGCACCTGCTTGAGCGCTGCGGCGTGGAACACGAAGTCGGCTCCGGTGACTGCCGCCCGCACCGAGTCGACGTCCCTGACGTCACCCAGGAAGAAGCGCATCCGCTCGTCGTTGAACGACCGGCGCATCAGGTCCTGCTTGGCCTCGTCACGGCTGAAGACGTTGACCTGCGCCACTCCCACCGCGAGCAGGTGGCGCGCCATGACGGTGCCGAACGAGCCCGTTCCTCCGGTGATGGTGACCGTCGCTCCCGTGAACTCGTCGCCACGGAAGGAAGTCTGCTGCGTCACGGATGCTCCTCGTCAGGGGGTGCTGCGTCGGTCGAAGGTTGGTTGGCACGCTCTCACGTCGGCCCGCGCCGAGGCGAGCCGGAGCGAACCGGTCAGCGGTCGTCGGAGACGTTGGTCAGGTCGTTCAGCTCGGCCGGGTCGAGCGCAGGCACGGACACCGACCTGATCAGCGGGTGATCGGTCAGCATCGCCGACTCCTCCTCGGCGAAGAGGACCTCGTGCAACTTCTCGCCCTGCCGCAGGCCGCTGAATACGATGTCGACCCCGTTGACGCCCGAGAGGGCGATCATCCGCTTCGCAACGTCGAGGATGCGCACCGGCTCGCCCATGTCCAGCACCATCACAGCGCCGTCGCCGCCCATCGCACCGGCCTGGACCACGAGCTGGCACGCCTCGGGGATGGTCATGAAGTAGCGGGTCACGTCGGGGTGGGTCACCGTGACGGGGCCGCCAGCCGCGATCTGCGCGTTGAAGGTGTGGAGCATCGAGCCGCGGGAGCCGAGCACGTTTCCGAACCGCACGGACATGTAGGGCAGGCCGGTGCTCTCGGCCTGCCATGCGGTCAGCTGCTCGGCGAGGCGCTTCGTGGACCCCAGCACGCTCGAGGCGTCGGCAGCCTTGTCGGTGGAGATGTTGACGAAGCGCTCGACCCCGAACTCGGCCGAGAGCTGGAGCAAGTTGTAGGTGCCGAGGACGTTGGTCTTCCAGCCCTCCGCCGGGAACCGCTCGAGCATCGGGAGGTGCTTCAGCGCCGCCGCGTGGAAGACGATCTGTGGCTTCGCGTCGGCGAAGATCTCGCGCAGGCTACCCTGGTCGCGGATGTCGGCGAGCACCGTCTCGGGGGAGTCCAGGAGCCCGTGCCCGTAGATCGCGAGCTGTACGGCGTGCAGCGCGGACTCGTCGCGGTCGAGGAGGAACATCGCCGACGGTCCGAACGCGTGGACCTGCCGGGCCAGCTCGGAGCCGATCGAGCCACCCGCGCCGGTGATCAGGACACGCTTCCCGCTGAGGTAGCCCGCGATCGACGAGAGGTCGGTCTCGACCTGGCGCCGGCCGAGCACGTCGCCGATCTCCACCCGTCGGATGTCGGCGGGCTTGACCTGGCCGCTGCGCAGGTCGCCGAGCCGGGGCAGCACGAAGACGTCCAGGTCGGCCTCGGACGCCTGCCGCTGCACGCGGTCGACGAGCTTGCCGGACGCACCGGGGACGGCGAGCACCACGGCGGCGGCGTCGAGGGCGTCGGCGGCGTCGGCGAGCGACGTACCGGAACCGACGACGGGGACGCCGTGGATGCGGAGGTGGCGCTTGCCGGGGTTGTCGTCGATGAAGCCCACCGCGCGGAGGTTCAGGCTGGCGTCGGAGCGCACGAGGCGCAGCACCTGGCGCCCGGCGTCACCGGCGCCGTAGATGAGGATCGGCTTGCCGTCGCGTCGCCTCGCCTCGCTGCCGCGATCGCGCAGGGCGCGGTAGAACCACCGTCCTGCGGCGGCACCCACGAGGGCCATCGGCGGTGCCAGCACCGGCAGGCTGCGCGGGAGGGTCGGGTTCAGGAGCGGAGCGGTGATCACCATGATCGCCGCGATGCCGATGAAGTGCAGCGCGAGGCCGAGGGCCTCGTCGAACGAGCCGACGAGGAACCGGCCGCGGTAGAACTTCGTCGCGATGCCGACGACGACCAGCAGCGCACAGGAGAGCACGAGGTACTGGAGGATCGCCTCCCACTGCACCTGGGTGATCCGGAAGGAGTAGCGGATGCCGATCACGAAGGCGGCGCCGAGGACCCAGCAGACGACGTCCCAGGTCGCGAGTGCTCCGCGTCGCACCACACTGTTGGACACCATCACGAAACCCCGTAGACCTCGACACACCTCGACAACTGACCGATGGTAACGCGGAGGTCCGGCAGCGATCGATTTGGCGAGGCGTTGCGCTGGTGGTGTTGGATGGGCGCGCCGAACCTGGGCCCCCGCCGCAGGCCACCGGGCGCAGGAGAGGAGCAGCAGTGGACGTCGCCGTCGATCGACCGGGTCCACGAGCGCGCGCCGTGATCTCCAGCCGGGTCTCCAGCCTGGTCTCCACGCTGCGGAGCAAGCCCCCCGCGGCCGGCAGCTACTCCAGCGTGATCTGGGTCCCCGCCATCGCGGTGGTGTTCTTCTACCTGTCGAACCCGCTGGCGATCGAGCCCGATGTCTACGTCTCCTTCCACCGGGCGGTCCTGGTCACCGCGGGCGCGACGCTCGTCACGCTCCCGTGGTTCCGCCTCCCCCACCTGCCGTGGCCCATCGCGATGTTCCTGGTCCTCATGGTCACGTCGATGGCGTGGTCCTGGTCGGCGCCGGCGTCGTGGTTCGCCTTCGTGCTCTACCTGAAGATCGCGATCATCGGCGTGGTCTGCGCCGCGTGCGCCGCCCCCCGCACGATTGCGTACGGCCTCCTGCTGGGCGGGGTCGTGGTGTGCATGTTGTCGATCCACGCGTACTACACGGGCAATCCGGGTGTCCTCGTGGAGCCCGGGACCGACGGCTACCTGGCCGGGGTCGGGACCAATCGCAACATCCTGGCCTACACGCTGATCCTCTCCTTCGCCGCGGCCGCCGCTGTGGTGCCCCGGCTGCAGTGGGCACGCGTCCTGTGGGCGCTCGCGTTCGCGACGGTCTGCCTGGGCCTCTTCCTGTCCCAGTCGGGCACCGGGTTCGTCGCCGCCGGCGTGATCGCGGCCGCCGCGGGCCTGCTGGTCGTCGTACGCCGGTGGAACTCGGTGATCACCCGGCGCGGGCGACGCGTGCTGTCCATCGCAGCTGTGCTGCTGCTGGTCGGGGCGGTGCTCGGCTGGCCGGTCCTAGGCGCGCTGCTCGGCCGTGACTCGGCCACGCTCTCCGGTCGTACGGACCTCTGGGAGGTCGTGTGGGACGCCTCCCAGCCCCACCTGTTCCTCGGTCAGGGTTGGGGCACCGTCTGGGGGCACCCGTGGGCGCCGGCGCCGTCGAACCACGTGTTCGAGGTCATCTTCGTCAATACGCTCATCCCGTACACCCACGGTCACAACTCGCTGTTCGACGTGCTGCCCGAGGTGGGGCTCGTCGGCGTCGTGCTGGTGCTGGTCGCACACCTGGTGCTCCTGCGCCGTGGGTGGGCGCGCACGCGGCCGAGCGCGGACCCCTCGCAGCTCGAGGACGACTGGACGATCGCTCGCCTCGCCCTCCTCGGCGGCCTGGCTTTCGTCCTGATCGGCGTCACGGAGCCGATGGCGACCATCCCGCTCGGGTGGTTCGTGCTCGTGACGCTCTCGGCGGTCGCCCGAGCCAGGCCCCGTCAGCGGCGCGGCACCCACCAGGGCAAGCGCGTCCGTCGCGTCAGCGGCGACCCCACCACGGTCGCCTGACCCGCGTCACCGGCGACTCGGCGAGCCGCTTCAGCCGGTCGATGGTCATGTCGGTCAGCGGCTTCTCGGGTCCCTCCAGAGTGCCGTTGCGGATCCGCTCCTGCACCTCGTGGACGAGCTCGGCTCGCTGCAGGTCGCGGGTCGCACGCTGTGCCCGTAGTCGGGTCGTCTCGAGGGTGTCCTTCACGTCCGCGAGGCGCGCCTCGACGGTCCTGCGCTTGGCGACGGAGGCCCGGTGGGCCTGACGCACCTCGGCCATCTCGAGGTTGGCCTCGTGCAGCGCGGTGGCCGTCTGCTCCGCGAGCTCGTGCGCTGCCACTACCTCGCTCCGGCTCCGCGTCAGGGTGGCGACGAGTCGTCGTACCTCCTCCGGCTGGAACAGGACGACCGACTCCTCGATGGCGGCCAGGACGCGCGACCGGGCGTCGTCCCACTCACCGAGGGAGTGCGCCTCCCGCGACGACGCGGTCCGGAGCCACCACCGGTAGACGCTGGTGATCTCTCGGACCGAGGCGACGCCGACGAGGGCCGCGCACCGCACGATGAATTCCCAGTCCTCGTTGGTCGGGAGGGTCTCGTCGAAGCGGAGTCCGAGGTCCTGGACGGCGCCACGCGGGATCGCCACTGTCATGATCGGGCTGTAGTTGTCGGAGAGGTGGTCGACCAGGCTGAAGTCCAGCGGCCACTCGCGATAGGGGTCGTCGACCGAGATGGCGCGGACGTCGCCGCCGTCACCGAGGGGTACGACGTCCTGCCGCACGGCCACGGCGCGCAGGAGCCGACCGTCGTGCTGCACGGCGGCGGCCTTGAAGCTCGCGACGTAGTGCGCCAGGACGGTGTCGTCGTCGTCGAGCGCGACGACGTAGCGTCCGCGGGCGGCGACGAAGCCGTCGTTGAGCGGGGCGGCCCGGCCGGCCCTCTCGACGAGGTGCGTCTCGACTCGCTCCCGCAACCACTCCGGCGCGGACGCGACGACCTGTTCGACCGCGGCCCGCTCCTCCGGCGTGGTCCGGTGGCACATCAGGAGCAGCTCGAAGTCGCGGTCGCTCTGTCCGGCGAGGCAGGTCAGCACGTCCTCGAGGCACGACAGTCGCCGGCCCTGGGTGCGGGTCACGATGCTCAGGAAGGGCCCGTCCGCTTGGGCATCGTCGCCGGACGGCTCGGTAGGTCGCAGGCCGAGTCGGCTCGCGAGCGCGCCGACCGACGTCGCCGGGAGGTCCGCAGGGTGCGTGGAGCTAGCCCACTGCTCCGCGCGTTCGGGAGGGAACACCACCCGCCCCGCGACCTCGACATCCCAATCGACGCGGACGGGAAGGCTGACCACGGCGTCCGTGGCGACGACGACCGTCAGGTGGGCGGCGGCTGCCGCGGCGGCGAGGTCGTCGGATTCCTGGTCAGGGGCGGCGTGGACGGCCCGGTCCAGCGCGGGGAGGTCGACGACCCGGAGCGCGCAGCACACGCCGGTCGCCCGTGGTGTGGGGTCGGCAGGCGTGTCACCGGCCGCCCAGGCGCGCCGTACCTCCTCGAGCACCTCGGCTCCCGGGTCCGCGCCATCGGCCAGCCCGTAGCCGCGCGGACGCTGGTCCGTCCGCGTCAGCTCCAACGGAAGGACGCGCGCGTCCACGACCTGCGCCGGCGTCGCGAGCACCGCGTCGACCAGGCGTCGTACGACGTGGGGGCCGGGCTGGGCCGTGGCCTCCGCCACGACGGCGACCGTGTCGTCGGACACCCCGAGGACGCTCGTGCAAGCCCCCAGCGAGCCGAGGTCCATGCCTGCCGGGACGGGGCCCTCACCGGCCCAGACATGCGTGATGTCGGCGGCCACCGAGTCCTGCGCCAAGGCCTCCTGCCATGCGGCTGTGTGCCGCTGCTGCGGGGCGCCCTCTCGCTGCAGCAGGAGCAGCAGGACAGGCGGCTCTACGTGGGGCACGGCTGACACCTCCGACCGGTTGGGAACGCCGCCACCCTAAGGGGCCGTCGACGGCGACGCGTCAGCCGGCGGGTCAGCGGCTGGGCCGCGTGGCCGGCGGCTGCTTCCGAGGCGGACCTGCGTGTGCAGGTTGTCGAGGAGGCCCCACTGATCCTTGGCGCCGGCGAGCTCGAGTGCCGGCGTGGTGCAGTGAAGCCCGGCCGTCAGCGAGGTAGAAGTCCTGCGCGCAGCCTAGGCGTCACAGGACGGTGCCCGGTGCAGGAGAACGGCGGGCGCTGGGAGACTCCCGTCCATGAGTCATAGGTCGCGCGCGTCGTCCGCGCCGACCGTCGCGGAGCACCGGTCCCATCTGCGCGGCCTCCTCGAGGTCGGCGCCGCGAGCGTGCTGTGGGGCACCGGTGGCCTCGCCGTGCAGCTGATCCGCGAGCAGGAGCCGATGTCGGCGGTGACGATCAGCGCGTGGCGGATGGCGATCGCGACGGTCGTGCTGGTCGTCGCGCTCCTCGTCCTGCGCCGCGGCGGCGAGCTGCTCGGCGTCGCCCGCACTCGGCGCCGCCAACTGCTCGCCGTCGGCGTCGGCACCGCCGCCTACCAAGGCTTCTACTTCGTGTCGGTCACGCAGGTCGGCGTCGCGGTCTCGACCGTGGTCAGCCTGGGCCTCGCACCGGTGCTGCTGACCGTCGCCGAGGCGGTCCGGCACCGGCGCGCCGCGGCACCGGGCCGGGTGGTCGTGATCGCGGCGGCGCTGACCGGCCTGGTGCTGGTCAGCGTGGCGGGGCACGAGTCCTCGACCGGGCCAGCACCGGTGGCCGGGGCCCTGCTCGCGGTCGCGTCGGGGACGTACGCCCTCACGACCGCAGCGGGCGGCTCCATCAGCCGTACGACGTCGCCGCTGGTGCTCACGAGCGGGATGACGCTCGTGGGGACCGCGGTGCTGCTGCCGTGCTTGGCGTCGTCGACGGTCCGCGGGTCTCCGCCGACCCGGCCGCGCTGGCGTGGCTGGCCTACCTCGGCGCCCTGACGATGGCGCTCGCGTACGTCCTGCTCTACTCCGGGCTGCGCGTCGTGGCCCCGAGCACCGCCGTCACGGCCAGCCTGGTCGAGCCCGTCGCCGCGGCCGTGGTCGCGGCGCTCGTGCTCCACGAGGCGCTCGGCCCGGTGGCCGTCCTCGGAATCCTGCTGGTCCTGGGAGCGGTCCTCGGCCTGGGCCGGCCGAGCGCCGCGGCGGGCCCCGTGCTGCCGGACCCCGAGCTCACCGACTGAGGGGCTAGGGGTACTTCACGTCGATACTCACCCAGTCGACGAGCATGTTGGGCTGCGCGCCCCCCGGCAAGACGTGCTCGGGCAGGACGTCCTTGTTGGACAGGCGCAGGTGGAAGGGGAGGGCGTTTCCCGGGACCCTGCGCGGGTCGGGGAGCAGGGCGCTCTCGTAGAGGCGGTCACCCTCGGCGTCGCTCGCGGAGAAGAGCACGTGGTCGCCGCCGACGGTGAACTCGGCGGAGTAGCCCCAGTAGGAGCGCCACGGCTCGGCACCCGCGGGGAAGGCGTGCGTCACCGGCCAGAGCTCGGGTGGCCTGCCGGTCGCGACGCACGCGTTGACGAGGGTCGCGGGGGTGTCGTCGTAGCAGAGGTGTGACCCGATCTGGGCGCCTGTCGACTTGAAGGGGCCGTAGCTCTCGATCACGTCGATCTCGCGCGGGTCGTTGCCGTCGGGATGCTGCACCCAGAGGGCGGCGTAGTTGGCGCTCGTGTCGGGCATGAGGAGACTGGCGGTGACCCGCACCTGCGTTCCCACCGGGAGAGTCCAGCCGGTGTTGGTGCGGATCTGGCCGAGCCGGCCGACGTCGAGCCGACCCAGGCCGTCCTGGACGGCTCCGTTCCAGCCTCCCATGGTGTGCCACTGCACCGACGCCACGCCGGCAGGGCCGTCGAACCCGTCGAAGAAGACGGTCTCCCAGCCCCACCCGGGGGCGGGGTCGGAGTCGATCGTCTCACCACGAGTGATCGACGCCTGCGCCGCAGAGCCGTGCACGAGGACCAGTGCGAGGACCGTCGACGCCACCGAGCCGATGGCGCGTGCGAGCCGAGACATCGGCCTCCCCCAGGTGAGGTCGTCGTGATCGTGGACGTGGCGAGCGGCGACCATACGTGCCGCCGCCGACACCCGGCTGCTCCGGGTCAGCCGACGGTGGTCAGCAGCTGCGTCGCGCGGGTGAGCACGACGTAGAGCGTCGCGCGCCCGGTGAGCGACTCGTCCTCGATCTCCTGCGGGGAGACCACAACGATGCCGTCGAACTCCAGGCCCTTGGTGTCGAGGCCCGTGAGGACCACGACGCGGTCCTCGCCGCTCGGGGTGACGCTCGAGTCGACGGCGGCGCGGGCGCCGGCGGCGTCGTCGGCGAGCTCGGGCCACGACGCCAGCCAGGCGTTGACCTCGGACCGGCGGGCCACGGGCACGACGATGCCGACGGTGCCCTCGACGCGACCGGCGGTCGTGACCACGGCCTCGCGGACGGCGGCCTCGAGGTCGTCGACCGGGCCGACGACCTGCGGCTCCTCGCCCGTGCGGCGTACGGCGTCGGGCAGGTCGGCGTCGAGCCCGACGCGGCGGGCGTAGTCGGCGGCGAAGGCGTAGATCTCGGCGGAGTTGCGGTAGTTGGTCGAGAGGTGGAACTCGTGGAGCTCCTTGCCCTCGAGCGCCTCCGACCGGGCGCGGGCGGCCTCCGGGGCGTCGGGCCACGAGGACTGCGCGGGGTCACCCACGATCGTCCAGCTCGCGGTGCGGCCACGGCGACCGACCATCCGCCACTGCATCGGCGTGAGGTCCTGCGCCTCGTCGATGAGGACGTGGGCGTAGCCGTCGTCCTCGATGCGGTGAGTCGGCGGTGCCCACTGCCGACCCCCGGGCGCGTACTCGCGCTCGGAGATCGTGGTCAGCTCCTGGAGGTCGACGCCGCCCTCGAGCAGGCCGGTCTCGTCGAGGTCGCGCTCGTCGTCGGTGCGCTGCGGCACGTCGCCGATCGCGTAGCGCAGCTCGTCGAGCAGCGGCACGTCCTCGATCGACAGGTCGCTCGCGTCCCACGACTTGGCGAGGAGGAGCTGCTCCTCGCGGGAGACGACGCCCTCCCCGACGCGAGCGAGGAAGTCGGGCTCGCGCAGCCAGCCGAAGACGGTGGCGGCGTCGAGCGGCGGCCACCACTCCGAGGCGAACTCGACGAAGCCGGCGTGGCCGAGCATGTCGTCGTCGAAGGCCTCACGCCCACGCTCGCGACCGCGCTCACCCTGCACCTGGCGCCACATGGCGTCGAGCAGGGTCTTGGCCACGCGGGGCAGCTGGCGGTTGCGCCGGCCCTGCGACATCAGCTGGCGACGCAGCCGTCCGAGGAGGCCGGGGTCGAGCACGATGGTCTCGTCGCGCCAGTAGATCCGGAAGCTGGTCGGGGCGCCGGGCGCGTGCTGGCGCGCCGTACGACGCAGCAGCTCGGCCATCCGGGTCGCACCCTTGATGTCGGCGACGGCCGGCTCGTCGTGCCGGGTCGCGCGCACGCCGCCGACGACCTCACCGAGCGAGCGCAGCGCCACCGCGGTCTCGCCGAGGCTGGGCAGGACCCGCTCGATGTAGCGCATGAAGACGCCGCTGGGACCGACGACGAGGACCCCGCCACCCTCGTAGCGGCGGCGGTCGGAGTAGAGCAGGAAGGCCGCGCGGTGCAGGGCGACGACGGTCTTGCCCGTGCCCGGGCCGCCGGAGATCGACACGACACCCTTGCCCGGGGCGCGGATCGCCTGGTCCTGCTCGGCCTGGATGGTGGCGACGATGGAGTGCATGGAGCGGTCGCGGGCCCGGGAGAGCTGCGCCATGAGCGCGCCCTCGCCGACGATCGGCAGGTCGGTCTCGGCCTCCTGGTCGAGCAGCTCGTCCTCGACGCCGATCACGGTGCGGTGGAGCGAGCGCAGGACACGACGTCGTACGACGCCCTGCGGGGTCGCCGCGGTGGCCTGGTAGAACACCCCGGCGGCGGGCGCGCGCCAGTCGATGAGCAGCACGTCACGGTCGGCGTTGCGCACGCCGATGCGCCCGATGTAGCGCGGCTCGGCGTCGATCGACGGGTCGAGGTCGAGCCGGCCGAAGACCAGGCCCTCGTGGGCAGCATCCAGCTGCGCGATCCGCTTGGCGGCCTGGAACACCATCGCGTCGCGCTCGACGAGACCGCCCTCGTGCTCCAGCTTGCCCCGGCTGTGACCCTCCGCGGCCAGCGCCTTCGCGCTGCGCGTCGACGCCTCGAGCTGGACGTAGACCTCGTCGACGTACTGCTGCTCCGCCGCGATCTCCCGCGCCTCGAGCTCCTCGCTCACACCTGCTCCTCATCCCCCGATGACAACTGCCCGTCTCCCGCGGACAGACCGACAAGCGTACCGGCGGGGGTGCGCGAACACCGACTTACCGGGAATCCGTGGAACGGCCCGCTCGTCCGCGCCGTCGAGTTGGATGAGGGCAGGAGGAGCCAGGTGGACAGCACGGACTCGCAGGTGGGGAGACCCCCGCGCGGCCGCGGGTGGGTGCCGAGGGCCGTCGTGGTCGCCCTCGCTGTCGCCCTCGTCGTCGGCGGCGCCTTCGCGCTGCCCCGCCTCCTGGCCGACGACGACCCTGCCCCCGCGAGCCCCAGCACCGACTGCGTCGCGACGACCGACGCCGACCTCGGCGAGGTCGGGGCCGAGGTCGGTGCCGCGGACGCACGGTGGGTCCGCTTCTGCCCGCTCGCCGACGAGGGTGCGGCCCAGCGGCTGCGCCATCCGCCGGGGGTGGTCACCGGCGACCTCGCGGCCGGGGTCGCGGCCAGCCTCCTCGAGACGGCGGCAGGTCGACCCGTGTGCACGATCGACGAGTCGAGCCCCGGACCGACCGGTCTCTTCCGGATCGAGGTCGGCCTCGCCGACGGGCGCGTGGCCGAGCTCGCCGGCGACACCGGCTGCAGCTCGCGCGACCAGGTGCTCTTCAGCCAGCTCGAGACGACGCTGCTGATGGACGCCGCGAGCGGGTCGGGCCCGCCCGGGCCGCTGCCGGCGCCGGTCACCTGTCCGGACCGCTTCACCACCACGCGGACCAACACCGACGGCGCCTCCGCCGCGCAGCTCGTCGACCCGGCCGAGCACCACTGGCAGTCGACGGTGCCGCTGCTGCCGCTCCCGGCCACCGCGGCCGACGTGTGCGCCTACGCCGGCGACGGCGGGCGTCGTGAGCTCGTGGACCAGTGGCAGGTCGGCACGCCGGTGTCGGAGTCGCTCCGCTCGGCCGCCACGACCGAGGTGTGGCTCGGCGCGATGACCGACTGCCAGCTCGACCCCGGCGCGAGGTCGTACGTCGTCGTCCTCACCGACGCGACCGGCACCGCCCGGACCCTGGCGCTGGACCCGACGGCGTGCGGGACCCTGCAGGCGGCCGTCGGCACCCCCGCCGTCGACACCTACCTCGGGCTCGCCACGATGCGCCTCCAGCGGCTGGTGGCTGGCAGCAGGCCATGACCGGGCGGGTGCGGTTACTTCTTGCGGGCTACTTCTTGCGGGAGAGGAAGGCGGTCATCGCCTCGCGCGCCTCGTCGCTGGCGAAGAGGCGGGTGCTGGTGGTGGCCATCTCCTCGCCGAGGGCGTCGATGCGGGCGACGAGGTCGCGGTTGAGGATGCGCTTGGACTCGCGCAGGCCCTGCGGTGCACCGGTCGCCAGGCTCGCGCAGGTGGCGGCGACCTCCTCGTCGAGGCGTTCGGCGGGCACCGCCTTCGTGACCAGTCCGTACGCCGCTGCCTCGGCGCCGCTGAACACCTCGCCGCCGAGGGTGGTGAGGGCCGCGGCCCGCGGGTTCATCCGGTGGTGGACGGTGAGGCTGATGATCGCGGCGGCCAGGCCGAGCTTGACCTCGGTGAGGGCGAAGGTCGCGTCCTCGGCGCTGATCGCCACGTCGGCGGCGGCGACGATGCCGATGCCGCCGGCGCGCACCGCGCCCAGGTTCTTGGTGACGACCGGCTTGTCGAGGGTGGCGATGAGCCGCTGCAGGTCGACGATCCTGCGGGTGCCGGCCTCCATCCCCTCGGTGCTCGCCTCGGTCAGGTCGGCGCCGGAGCAGAAGACCTTGCCGGAGCTCTCGACGAGCACCACGCGGACGTCGGCGTCCGCGGCCGCCCGCTCGAGGTGCGCGAACAGCTCGGTCACCAGCTGGCGGCTGAGGGCGTTGCGGTTGGCGGGGCTGTCGAGGGTGATCGTGGCGACGGCGTCGGCCACGGCGTAGTGGACCAGCTCGGCGGGGGCATCGGACATGGGCGCCATCCTGCCGCACGCCCATCCGTGGAGCCCGGCTGCTCCGAACACCACCCATGGACACCGACCAGGCCTCCCGCAGCGGACCCTCACGCAGCCGCGCGCTGCGCCACGCGGCGTACGGCGTGCTGGCGACGGTCGTCGGCCTGGCGGCCGCGCACCTGGTCGCCGCCCTCACCGTCCCGGCGGCCTCGCCCGTGCTGGCGGTCGGCTCGACGGTCATCGACCTGACACCGACGCCGCTCAAGGAATGGGCGATCCGGCAGTTCGGCAGCGCCGACAAGGCGGTGCTCGTCGGCTCGGTGGTCGTCGTGGTCCTGCTGCTCGCGGCGGTCGCCGGCGTCGTCGCGGCCCGCCGCGAGACCGTCGGCCTGCTCGTCGTCGTCGGCCTGGCCGGCGTCGCGGGCGTGCTGGCGGCCGTGCGCCCCGGCGCCGGGCCGCTGGACCTCCTGCCTGCCCTCGTCGCGGCCGCGGTCGCCGCCACCTCGCTGTGGTGGCTGCACCGCGTCGACGACCCGGGCTCCGCGGGACCGTCGCCGGGGAGCGGCAGCGGTCCGAGCCGGCGCGGGGTCGTGCTGGCGACCGGCGGCCTCGCCGCGGCCGCAGTGACCATGGGAGCGCTCGGCCGCTGGGTGACGTCGTACCGCCTCGGCGGGACCGACGTCACCCTGCCGGTCGCCACCGACCCCGCGTCCTCCTTCCCCTCGGGCCTGGAGCAGACCCACGACGGCATCACGCCGCTGCGGACGCCGACGGCCGAGTTCTACCGGGTGGACACCCGGCTCACCGTGCCGGCCGTGGACGTCGACTCGTGGACCCTCACCATCGACGGCGACGTCGACCGGGAGGTCACGCTGACCTTCGACGACCTCGTGGCGATGGACACGATCGAGCGCGACATCACCCTCACCTGCGTCTCCAACGAGGTGGGCGGGCCCTACGTCGGTGGCGCCCGCTGGCTCGGCGTGCCGCTGGCCGACGTGCTCGCCAGGGCAGGCATCGACGGCACGGGGGCCGACCAGATCCTCTCGACCGACGTCGACGGGATGACCATCTCGACACCGCTCGACGTGGCGCTCGACGGGCGCGACGCGATGATCGCGATCGGCATGAACGGCGGCCCGCTCCCGCGTGCCCACGGCTTCCCTGCCCGCATGGTGGTGCCCGGGCTCTACGGCTTCGTCAGCGCCTGCAAGTGGATCACCCGGATGACCCTGACGACGTACGACGCCCAGCAGGCCTACTGGACCGAGCGGGACTGGGCCGTCGACGCCCCGATCAAGATCGCCAGCCGGATCGACACCCCCAAGCCGTTGTCGGACAGCGCGGCCGGGAAGGTCGTCATCGGCGGCATCGCCTGGGCCCAGCACGTGGGCATCGACAAGGTCGAGGTGCGCATCGACGGCGAGGCCTGGCGTCCCGCGAAGCTCGGCCCGCAGGTCTCCGACGACTACTGGCGGCAGTGGTACGTCGAGTGGGACGCCGAGCCGGGTCAGCACTTCATCGCGTGCCGGGCGACCAACAAGGACGGCGAGGTCCAGAGCCCCGCCCGGATGACGCCGTTCCCGGAAGGCGCCTCGGGGCTCCAGGAAATCTCCGTCAACGTCGTCTGAATTTTCTTGAAGTTTCACCCATCCGCCCGGCCGGCAGCTCCGAACACCTCACGACAGCGGGCCTCGCGGCCCCGATGGCCCCCACCGAAAGGCACTCCCATGAACACCCTGCTCCGCACCCGCACCCGCACCCTCGGGCTCGCCGCCCTCGCCCTGACCGCGTCCATGAGCCTGGCTGCCTGCGGCAGCGAGGACGACGGCGCCAGCGCCTCCGACGACACCACCTCGTCGTCGACGCCGATGGAGTCCGAGTCGTCCTCCGAGGCGCCCATGGAGTCCGAGGCGCCGATGGCTGACGGTCCGTTCGGTCCCGGCTGCGCCGGCGTCCCCACCGAGGGCGAGGGTTCCGTCAAGGGCATGGCCGACGACCCGGTCGCCACCGCCGCATCCAACAACCCGCTGCTCACGACGCTCGTCGCGGCGGTCACCGAGGCCGGCTTGGTCGACACCCTCAACTCGGCCGAGAACCTGACCGTCTTCGCGCCCACTGACGACGCGTTCGCTGCGATCCCGAAGAAGGACCTGAACGCGCTCCTCGCGGACAAGAAGGCCCTCACCACGGTCCTCACGCACCACGTGATCGGCGAGCGCCTCTCGCCCGAGGACGTCGCGGGCGACCAGGAGACCTTGGCCGGCGACATGCTTGCCGTCGAGGGCTCGGGCGAGAACTTCACCATCGGTGACGCCACCGTCGTCTGCGGCAACGTGCAGACGGCCAACGCCACCGTCTATGTCGTCGACCAGGTCCTGATGCCGCAGATGTGATGGTCCCCCCGGACCCACACTGCAAGGATCACTGACGTGGACCACGTGAGGCCCGTACCGGACGGGACGCCCCAGGGCGTCCCGTCCCGGGGCGATGCAACCCGCCTGGCCGACCTCCTGCACCGGGCCGGGCTCGGCGACGAGGCGGCGTTCGCCGAGTTCTACGACGCCACCTCGGCGCGGGCCTACGGCCTGGCGCTGCGCGTCGTACGCAACCCGGCCCATGCCGAGGAGGTCACCCAGGAGGCCTACTTCGACGCGTGGCGCTCGAGCACGAGGTACGACGCCGGGCGCGGCAGCGCGGCCGGCTGGCTGCTCACGATCGTGCACCGCAAGGCCGTCGACCGGGTCCGCTCCGTCGAGGCCGCCACCGCGCGCGACGAGAGCTGGGACCGGGAGACCGCTCCGGTCGACCACGACCAGACGTCCGAGGCGGCCCACGCCTCGCTCGACGCGGCCCGGGTGCGCGGCGCGGTCGCCACCCTGACCGACGTCCAGCGCCAGGCCGTCGAGCTCACCTACTTCGGCGGCTACACCCACACCGAGGTCGCCGCCCTGCTGGACGTGCCCCTCGGCACCGCCAAGACCCGAATACGCGACGGCCTGATCCGCCTGCGAGACCTGATGGGAGTTGCCTCATGAGCGATGATCCGCACAAGCTCACGGGCGCCTACGCCGTGGACGCGCTCGACGACCTCGAGCGTGCCCGCTTCGAGCAGCACCTGTCGGGCTGCGAGGACTGCCGGGCCGAGGTCGCCGAGCTCCGCGAGACCGCGGCGCTCCTGGCCGAGACCGTCGCCACGCCGCCGCCCGCGTCGCTGCGCGACTCGGTGCTCGCCGGCATCTCCCAGATCCGTCCGCTCCCGCCCGAGCTCCCCGCGTCCTCTCCCCAGGAGGCTCCTCGCAGTGCGCCTGCCGGTGCTGGGCGTCGGCGGATGCCCCTCCTCGTCGCGGCGGCACTCGCCGTCCTCGTCGGTGTCGGCGCCATGATCGTGGCACCGTGGGCCGACGACGAGCCCCGCCTCACCGCGGCCGAGCAGGTGCTCCGGGCCGCCGACGCCGAGCACGTCTTCCTCGACCTCGGCGAGGCCGGTCGCGCCACCGTCACCCGGTCGAAGTCGCAGGACCGGGCCGTCATCACCACCGAGGACATGGTCTCCGCGCCGGAGGGCAAGGCCTACGAGCTGTGGTTCCAGACGCCCGAGGACGACATGGTGCCGGCCGGCATGATGCCCGACAGCGCCGACCAGACGGTGGTCCTCGACGGGCCGGCCGCCGAGGCGGTCGCCGTGGGCATCACGATCGAGCCCGAGGGTGGGTCGCCGGAGCCCACCACCGAGCCGATCGCGCTCTTCGACCTCACCGAGGCGACGTGATCACGACAGGGCAGCGCCGGGTCGCGGTCGTCGGCTCCGGCGTCGCCGGACTGACGGCCGCCTGGATCGCGTCGCGCACGGCCCACGTCACGCTCTACGAGGCCGACGACCGGCTCGGCGGCCACGCCGACACCCACCGGGTGCCGACCGCCGACGGCGAGCTGGCCATCGACACGGGCTTCATCGTGCACAACCGGCGCACCTACCCGACGCTGCTGCGCCTCTTCGCCGAGCTGGGCATCGAGACCCAGCCGTCGGAGATGTCGCTCTCGGTGAGCGACGCCGGCACGGGCGTGGAGTACGCCGGCGCGCTGGGGGCGCGCGGCCTCTTCGCCCAGCCCTCCTCGCTCCGCTCCCGCGATCACTGGCGGATGCTGCTCGAGATCCCCCGCTTCCACCGGCGGGCGCGAGCCCTGCTGGCCACCGACCCCGGTCCGTCATCCGGATCCGGACCTGTCGGTGCGGGTTCGCATGACGGATCGAGCGGCGACCAGACGCTGCGCGACTTCCTGCGCGACGGCGGCTTCTCCGACGGGTTCGTGCGGCACTTCATGGAGCCGCTCGTCGCGGCCGTGTGGTCGTGCGACCCCGCGACCTCGCTGGACTACCCCGCGCGCTACCTCTTCACCTTCCTCGAGCACCACGGCATGCTCGGGGTCTTCGGCTCACCGCAGTGGCGCACGGTCACCGGCGGCTCGGGCACCTACGTGGCCGCGGTCGCGGCGGGCCTGCAGGACGTGCGCACGGAGACCAAGGTGACCTCGGTCCGCGAGCTCGCCGACGGGGTCGCGGTCACCGACGGCAGCGGCGCCACCACGACGTACGACGCGGTCGTCATCGCCACCCACCCCGCCCAGGCCCTCGGCATCCTCGAGGCACCGACCGACCTGCAGCGCGAGATCCTCTCCTCCCTGCCCTACAGCAGCAACCCGGCGCTGCTCCACACCGACACCTCGCTGCTCCCCCGCGCCCGCAACGCCCGCGCGTCGTGGAACTTCCATCGCCCTGCGAGTGAGCTTGCGAACTCGCAGACCCAGGCGGGGAGGTCGAGGAGCGTCGGATCGGACCCGAGCTTGCGAGGGGACGATCGAGGCGTCTCGAAACCAGGTGCGACCCAGGAGACCGGCGGGGTCACCGTCACCTACGACCTCACCCGGCTCCAGCGCCTGCCCACCGACGTGCACTACCTCGTCACCCTCGGCGGCGAGCACCTCGTCGACCCGGCGACGGTGATCGACCGGATGGAGTACGAGCACCCGCTCTACACCCCCGAGTCCGTGGCCGCGTCGCGTCGGCTGCCCGAGATCAACACCGACCGGGTCGCCTTCGCGGGCGCCTACCACGGCTGGGGGTTCCACGAGGACGGCGCCCGATCGGGGCTCGCGGCCGCGACCCACCTCGGCCTGCCCTGGACCCGCACCACCCGGGTCCTGCCGACGCCGGGCCGGTTCGAGACCACCATCCGGCACACGCGCCGCACGCCCTTCAAGCGGAGCTTCGAGCACTCCTCGACCTTCTGGCTCGTCGACCTCGACGACCTGCCGGACCACGGCGTGCTCGCGCGCTTCGAGGCCCGCGACCACCTCGGCTCGCCCGAGCGGACGCTGCGGCACAACGTCGAGGCGTTCCTCGCCGACCACGGCGTCAGCCTCGGCGACGGCGAGCGCCCCGGCACGATCCTGATGGCCGCCAACCCCCGCTCGCTGGGCTACGCCTTCAACCCGATCAGCGTCTTCTGGTGCTTCGACGACCACGGCGAGCAGGCAGGCGTCGTCGTCGAGGTGCACAACACCTACGGCGACCGGCACGCCTACCTCGTCCACCCCGACGAGCAGGGGCGGGCCCGCACCGAGAAGGCGATGTACGTCTCCCCCTTCCACGGCGTCGACGGCACGTACGACGTCGCCGCGCCGATCCCCACCGACCGCCTGCACGTGGCGGTCACGCTGCGCGGGCACGACCGCGACGAGGCGGGCGGCGAGTCCTCGCCCTTCAGCGCCAGCCTCACCGGCACCCGCAGCGACGTCCCCGTCCGCAAGACCCTCGGTGCCGCCCTGCGCGGCAGCGCGCTCATCCGGGCCCACGGCACCTGGCTGTGGGCGCGCCGGCTGCCGATCCGTCCCCGACCCCACCACCGCCAGGAGGGCGTGCGATGACCCTCGAGAAGAACCGACCCGACGTCACCCTCCCCGCTGAGGCACCCGCTGACACCGCCGCGGCCGCCCAGGGCATGCCCTCCCTGGAGCCGCTGGTCCGCGGGCCCCGCACGGCGATCTCCGCCGCCGTCGCCCGCCGCCTGTTCCGCGCCGCCGTCGCCCGGCTCGCGGTGACGGTGGTCGAGGGCCCAGGAGGTCGCACGCTCGGGCAGGGCGGCCCCCGGATGGTCCTGCACCGCCCTGACGAGTTCTACGCGCGCCTGGGCCGCGACGGACTGATCGGCTTCGGGGAGGCCTACCTGACCGGCGCCTGGGACGCCGAGGACCTCGCGGGCTTCCTCACCGTGCCGGCGGCCCGGATCGCGACGCTGGTCCCGGACTCCCTGCAGCGGCTGCGCGCACTGGTCACCCCCCGCATGCCGGGGCACCACCGCAGCACCGAGGCCAACAGCCAGGCCAACGTCTCCCACCACTACGACCTGTCCAACGACCTCTTCGCGCTCTTCCTCGACGAGACGCTGAGCTATTCGTCTGCCCTGTTCGACACCTCCCTCTCGACTGTGGACCCGGGGACCGACGGGTGGTCCCGCACGGCTGGTGACCACCTCGTCGCCACTCCACCAGAGCCCACCGACAACCCGGACCCGCTCCTCCACAACAGCGACCTCGCGGCGGCACAGGCCAACAAGATCGAGCGGCTGCTCGACGCGGCGGGCGTCACCGACGGCACCCGGGTGCTGGAGATCGGCACCGGGTGGGGCGAGCTCGCGATCCGGGCAGCCCGACGTGGCGCGACGGTCCACTCGATCACCCTCTCGGTCGAGCAGCTCGAGCTGGCCGAGCAGCGCGTCGCCGCGGCCGGCCTGGCCGACCGGGTGACGATCGAGCTGATGGACTACCGCTCGCTGGCCGCGACCCGGGCGTCGTACGACGCCGTCGTCTCGGTCGAGATGATCGAGGCCGTCGGCCACGAGTTCTGGGGTACCTACTTCCGCACCATCGACGAGGTGCTCGCCCCCGGCGGCCGGGTCGCCATCCAGGCGATCACCATGCCGCACGACCGGATGCTCGCCACCCGTGGCGGTCACACGTGGATCAACAAGTACATCTTCCCCGGCGGCTTCCTCCCGAGCGTGGAGGTCATCGACGAGGTCACCCGCGACGAGACGTCGCTGCGACTGGTCGGGCAGCTCGACTTCGGCAGCCACTACGCCGAGACCCTGCGCCGCTGGGACCGCCGGTTCCTCGCCCAGCGCGACGCGGTGCTGGGCCTGGGGTTCGACGACCTCTTCATGCGGGTGTGGCACTTCTACCTCGCCTACTCGCAGGCCGGCTTCGCCAGCGGCTACATCAACGTCTCGCAGCTCACCCTGGCCCGGGAGGCCCAGTGACGGACCACGTGGCACAGACCGCTCCGCCCACCACCTCCGGTCCGACCCCCGGCACCGGGATCGCCGAGCGCCTCGCCGAGGCGGTGCGGCCGTTCATCGGCGGCGACCTCCCGGTCCGGCTGCAGGCCTGGGACGGCTCGCTGGCCGGCCCCGCGGACGCACCGCTGGTGGTGCTCCGCTCGCCCGACGCGCTGCGCCGCCTGCTGTGGCACCCGGGGGAGCTCGGTGCCGCGCAGGCCTACGTCACGGGCGAGCTCGACGTGCCGGAGCAGGACGGGTGGGACCTCGGGTCCGCGCTGACGCACGCGTTCGCCGTGGGCGCCGAGCGCGGCCTGTCCGGCGTACGCCTCTCGCCCCGCGCGCTGCTCGACGCGGTCCGCGCCGTCGCCGGGCTCGGCGCGCTCGGCCGCCCGCCGGCCCCGCCCGCCTCCCAGGCACGGATCAAGGGTCGGCTGCACAGCCTGGCGCGCGACCGGTCCTCGATCAGCCACCACTACGACCTCTCCAACGAGTTCTACTCCCTGATCCTCGAGCCGCAGATGGCCTACAGCTGCGGCTACCACGCGACGCCGGACACCCCGCTCGAGGAGGCGCAGCGCGCCAAGCTCGACCTCGTGTGCACCAAGCTCGGCCTCGAGCCGGGCATGCGGATGCTCGACGTCGGCTGCGGGTGGGGCTCGCTGTCCCTGCACGCGGCGCAGCACTTCGGGGCACAGGTCACCGGAGTGACGATCTCGGCGGAGCAGAAGAAGCTCATCGACGCCCGGATCGCCGAGCGGGGCCTCGAGGACCGGGTCGAGATCCGGCTCCAGGACTACCGCGAGGTCCCCGAGCGCGACCACTTCGACGCCGTCGGCTCCCTCGAGATGGGCGAGCACGTCGGCGCCAGCAACTACCCGACCTACGTCGAGGTGCTGCGCCGCGCGGTGCGACCCGGCGGTCGCGTGCTGGTGCAGCAGATGTCGCGCCAGGGCGCCGGCGGTGGCAAGCACCCCGGCGGTGGCCCCTTCATCGAGTCCTTCATCGCCCCGGACATGACCATGCGTCCCGTCGGCGAGACGGTCGACCTCATCGAGGCCGGCGGGCTCGAGGTGCGCGACGTGCACGCGATGCGCGAGCACTACGTCCTGACCGTCGGCGGCTGGATGGACAACTTCGAGGCCAACCTCGACCGCCTGCGCGAGCTCGTCGGCGAGGAGGTCGTCCGCGTGTGGCGGCTCTACCTCGTCGGCGGCGCGCTCGCCTTCCGCGACGGCCGGATGGGGGTCGACCAGGTCCTCGCCGTCCGCCCCGGCGCACCCCACACCCTGCCGCCGGTGCGCACGTGGTGAGCGTCGTCCTCACCGCGACCTTGACGGCCCTCGTCGTCATGGGCGTCACCGCCTTGGTCAGCCGCCGGGTCGACCGCGTCGCCGTGGTGGACGTCGCGTGGGGCCTCGTGTTCGTCGCGATCGCGCTCGTCCTGGCCGCCCTCTGGCCGGACACCCACTCGTGGCTGCTGGCACTGCTCGTCGTCGTCTGGGGCGGCCGACTGGCGTGGCACATCGGCCGTCGCTCGCGCGGGCACGGCGAGGATCCCCGCTACGAGAAGATGCTCGGCGGTCCCGGCTGGACCTCCGGCGCCGCGCACGTGGTCACGCGGGTGTTCCTCACGCAGGCCGTGGTCGCGCTGCTGATCTCGGCGCCGCTGCAGGTCGCAGCGGCGTACGACGTCCGTTGGTGGCCCGTCGTCTGGGTCGGAGCGGCCGTGTGGGCGCTCGGCCTGTTCTTCGAGGTCGTCGGGGACGCGCAGCTCGAGGCGTACAAGGCCGAGCCGCGCGAGTCACGGCCGCGGATCCTGGACACCGGGCTCTGGGGCTGGACGCGCCACCCCAACTACTTCGGCGACGCCTGCGTGTGGTGGGGCCTCTGGATCGCCGGCGCGCTCGCGCTGGGGTGGCTCCCCGGCCTGCTCACGGTGTGGGCGCCGGCGGCCATGACCTTCTTCGTGCGCAACGTGACGGGGGCCAAGCTGCTCGAGCGGACCATGTCGCAGCGCCCGGGCTGGGACGAGTACGCCGCCCGGGTGCCGCTGTTCGTCCCGCGTCCGCCGCGCCACCCACGCTGACACGCCCGGTCCTCCCGGCGCGGGGTTCGCGTCCCGCCGGGGCGTGGGGTAGAAAACGCGGGTGTCCGGTCCAGATCCCCTCGACGACGCGGTCCAGCGCATGCTGGCGGGCGACGACGAGGCGTTCCGCACCGTCTACCGGGCCCTCCAACCGCCCCTGCTGCGCTACCTGACGGTGCTGGTGGGGGTGGCCGACGCGGAGGACATGGCCAGCGAGGCGTGGTCGCAGGCATTCCGCGACCTCGACCGGTTCAGCGGCGGCGCCGACGGCTTCCGCGGGTGGGTCACCACGATCGGTCGCAACCGTGCCCTCGACCACCTGCGCCGCAACAGCCGGCGGCCCGTGAGCGACCAGCCCGTCGAGGACCTCGTCGACCTGCCGGACAGCGCCGACGTGGAGCTCGACACGCTCGGCCGGGTCAACTCCGAGGCCATCCTCGCCCTGATCGCCGCCCTCCCGCGCGAGCAGGCCGAGGCGATCATGCTGCGCACGGTGCTGGGCTTCGACGCACCGACGGCGGCGCGGATCCTCGGCAAGCGCCCCGGCGCGGTCCGGGCGGCGGCGCACCGCGGGCTGAAGCAGCTGGCGAAGAAGATCGCGGACGAGCCGTAACACCTGCGCCCGCCCCGACGCTGAAGGAAGTGAGATGAACGACCACGAGCTCCGCCTGTCCCGCCGCGAGTCCGAGCGCCTGCTCGACGACCCGGCGGCGCACGACAGCGCTCTCGGCTGGGCCCTCTCCGCAGCCAACGCCCCCGCGCACCGCGGTGAGCTGCGTCGAGAGGACGCGACGGTGGCCGCCTTCCACGCCGCCCGGCTGAGCCCGCCCCCGGCGACCCGGAGCAACTACGTGTCCCCCTCCGCGCTCGGGCGCCGCGCCGCCGCACGCGCGGTCGTCGCCACCGGCGCCGTCGTCGCGCTGACCTCCGGTGGCTTCGCGCTGGCGAGCTCCGTGGACCTGCCGACGCTCCCGGGCCAGGCGTCCGACCGGGCCTCCGAGTCAGTGGCCAGGGCGCCGCAGCCGAGGCGGACCACGTCGACCTCGTCCACGACCGCTTCCGAGGACCCCTCGGAGTCCGCAGAGGCAGGGACGTCGGACGACGCCGAGACCTCCGGGGCGACCCCGACGCCCAGCTTCAAGGGCCTGTGCAAGGCCTACCAGGCCAAGGACCGCACCTCGGCCGGCAAGTCCCTGGACAGCGCGGCGTTCACCGCCCTCGCCACCGAGGCCGGCAGCGTCGAGGGGATCGCGGAGTACTGCGTCGCGCTCATCGGTGAGCCCCGGGAGACCGGCAAGCCGTCCGAGCTGCCGACCCCGACCGCCAAGCCCACTCCCGGCGGGCCCACGGACAAGCCGACGGGCAAGCCGTCCGTCCGGCCGACGCCGGCCGCCAAGCCCACTCCCGGCAAGCCCACCGACAAGCCGTCCGGCGGGCCGAACGACAAGCCCGCGCCCAGCAAGAACAACTGAAGACTTCCGGTTCCTCGGAGCCGGGGCGGCCGCGTTCCGCGGGGCCACGCCCACGCACCCGTACCACCACTCCCATCTGCGTACGGATCTCCCAAGAGCGTCGGGTCGACGTCCCACAGCGCGATCCAGCGGCACGACCCCTGCGGGTTCGTGCCGCTGGGCTGTCCCCGGCAGGGGCTAGGTTCGGGCCGTGAGCCAGCCGCGGGAGCTCTCCGCCCAGGAGGACACCAACCGCCGGATGCTGCGCGCCCGCGACGAGATGGACCGCCGCTACGCCGAGCCGCTCGACGTGCCCACGCTCGCGGCGATCGCGCACCTGTCCGCGTCGCGGTTCGGCCGGGTGTTCAAGGACGTCTACGGCGAGACGCCGCACCGCTACCTCCAGCGTCGTCGGGTCGAGCGCGCGATGACGCTGCTCCGTCAGACCGACCGGCCGGTCACCGACGTCGCGTGGGACGTCGGGTTCGCCAGCCTCGGCACCTTCAGCCGGACCTTCAGCAACGTCGTCGGGATGTCACCGACCGAGTTCCGCGCCCAGCACGCTCCGGTCGCGGTCCCGTCGTGCTTCATCGCCGCGTGGACGCGGCCACGGGAGAAGCAGACAGCTGCCCCAAGACAGTGATTTCGGAGAAGCACGACGACCACGTCGCTGACTAGCGTCAGCGTCATGACCACCAACCACATCACCTCGCTCCACATCCGCAGCGTGCCGGTCCTCGACCAGGACGAGGCGCTCGACTTCTACACGACCCACCTCGGTTTCGAGGTCCGCGACGACATCGACCTCGGCTTCATGCGCTGGCTCACCGTCGGCGTGCCCGGCCAGGACACCGCACTGCTCCTCGAGCTCGTCGGCGGCCCGCAGCACGACGAGGCGACCGCGGCCCAGGTGCGCGAGCTCGTCACGAAGGGGGCGCTCGGTGGGCTCTTCCTCATCAGCGACGACGTGCAGGCGACGTACGCCGCGCTCCGCGACGCCGGCGTCGAGATCACCCAGGAGCCCGTCACCCAGCCCTACGGCACCGACTTCGGGATCCGCGACCCCTTCGGCAACCAGATCCGGATCAACCAGCCGGGCGGGGCGAGCTCGCAGGAGATCCAGGAGCAGTACGACGCGGCGGGCGCGAAGTGAGCTATCCGCCGCCGACCTACCACGGTGAGTCCGGCGAGATCTCTGCGCACGTCGTGCGCGCGGGGATCGAGCCGGCCACCGTCTACCCCAATGGCAACAAGGTCTTCTACCTCGCCCGGGGCACCGAGACGGCCGGCACGTTCGGCCTCTACCGCTGGGAGTTCGCGGGCCCGGTGAGCGGTCCGGGCGCGCACTTCCACCGCACGATCACCGAGTCGTTCTACGTCCTCGAGGGCACGGTCACGATCTTCGACGGCAAGGACTGGGTGAAGTGCCACGCCGGCGACTTCGCCCACGTGCCCGCCGGCGGGATCCACGGCTTCCGCAACGAGGACGGTGCCGCCGAGATGCTGCTCCACTTCGCCCCGGGCGCCCCGCGGGAGGCCTACTTCGAGCAGCTGGCCGCCGGCATCGGAGACTTCGACGAGGACGCCCGCGACCGATTCATGCGGGAGCACGACAACACGTGGGTCTGAGGCGCACGCTGGTGCGATGGACCCGGTGAAGGCAGCGTTCGACGCGACTCCGCGGCGGGACTACCTCCCGCGCGCGGTGCGTCGGCGGGCGGCGTACGACGGTCCGCTGCAGATCGCGGCCGGCCAGACCAACTCCCAGCCGCGCACCGTCGCCGACATGCTGCGGCTGCTCGACGTGCGGCCGGGCCAGCGGGTGCTCGACGTCGGGTCCGGGTCGGGCTGGACGACGGCGCTGCTGGCGCACCTCGTCGGGCCGACCGGCTCGGTGCTCGGCGTCGAGCTCGAGCCGCAGCTCGTCTCCTTCGGGGCGGAGAACCTTGCCCGCGCCGCCCGCCCGTGGGCGTCGATCCGCCTCGCCACGCCGGGCGTGCTCGGCGACCCGGGCGGTGCGCCGTACGACCGGATCCTGGTGTCGGCCGAGCCCGACCAGCTGCCGCAGGAGCTCGTCGACCAGCTCGCCGACGATGGCGTGCTGGTGATCCCCGTGGCCGGCACGATGCTGCGCGTCACCAACCCGGGCGCCGTGGTGACGCAGCACGGGCGCTACCGGTTCGTGCCGCTGCGCTGATCAGGCGCCCGGGCGGGCGACCTGCTCGGCGAGGTTGGCCGGCGCCTGGATGCAGTAGGAGTCGGTGAGGAGCTCGGCGAGCTCCTCCCAGTCGGTGTCGTCGTCGAGGACCATGCCGATCACGTTGCCGCCCCAGCTGGAGCGGAAGTAGGGCGCGCCCATGTGCTCGAACGCCGCCACCTCGTCGGGCTCGCCGCGGAAGGTGATCCGGAAGACCTGGTCCTCACCGCCGAAGACGTGGGCCACCGTCGCGCCGCCGACCCGCCACCGGGTGCCGGTCCACGCCGGCTCCTGCTCGCACCGCGGCATCGCACCCAGCACGGCGTGGATGCGCAGCACCCACTCCTCGGGCACGAGCGGACGGTCTGCGAGGGCCACGGTGTGATCCTGCCACCGCGGTCGGACAGCCCGCCCGATCCGTCATACGAACCCGCCGGTATCAGTGCGGGTTCGTATGACGGACCTCGGGCGGCAAGGGTCCGGTATCAGTAGGACTTCGGCAGCCCCAGGCTGTGCATCGCGACGAAGTTGAGGATCATCTCCCGGCTGACCGGGGCGATCCGGCCGGCGCGGGCGGCGACCAGCAGGCCCGCCATGCCGTACTCCTGCGTGATGCCGTTGCCACCGTGGGTCTGCACCGCTGCGTCGACGGCGTGCACGGCCGCATCCGCAGCGGCGTACTTCGCCATGTTGGCCGCCTCGCCCGCGGCCATGTCGTCGCCGGCGTCGACGAGGGCGGCGGCCTTCTGCGTCATCAGGCGGGCGAGCTCGTTCTCGATGTGCGCCATCGCGAGGGGGTGGGCGATCGCCTGGTGGGAGCCGATCGGAGCCTGGAACACCGTGCGCTCCTTGGCGTACGACGACGCCTTCGCCAGCGCGTGACGAGCGAGTCCCGTCGAGAAGGAGGCCGCCATGATCCGCTCGGGGTTGAGGCCCGCGAACAGCTGCACCAGGCCGCCGTCCTCGTCGCCGACGATCGCGTCGGCCGGGAGCCGGACGTCGTCGATGAACACCTGGAACTGCTTCTCCGGGCTGACGATCTCCATCGGGATCGCGGTGTAGTCCAACCCGGCGGAGTCGGTCGGCACGACGAACAGGCAGGGCTTGAGCTTGCCCGTCCTCGCGTCCTCGGTGCGCGCGACGACCAGCACGTTGGCGGCCTCGTCGACGCCGGAGATGTAGATCTTCTGGCCCTTGAGCACCCACTCGTCGCCGTCGCGGCGCGCGGTCGTGGTGATGTTGTGGGAGTTGGTGCCGGCGTCGGGCTCGGTGATGGCGAAGGCCATCGTCGCGGTGCCGTCGCAGATGCCGGGCAGCCACTTCTGCTTCTGCGCCGGCGTCCCGTAGCGGGCGATCACCGTGCCGCAGATCGCCGGGCTGACGACCATCATCAGCAGCGGGCAGCCCTGGGCTGCGAGCTCCTCGCAGACCGCGGCCACGTCGCCGATGCCGCCGCCACCCCCGCCGTACTCCTCGGGGATGTTGATCCCGAGGTAGCCCGCCTTGGCGATCTCGAGCCACAGCTCGGTGGTCTTCTCGCCGGAGCGGGCACGCTCGACGAACCAGTCGCGACCGTAGGTGCTGGCCAGCCTGGCCACCTGGCGGCGCAGCTCCTGGCGTTCCTCGGTCTCGGTGAAGTTGGTCATGCCTCTCCCTCGGCTTCCTGTGTGGCCACGACTGCCAGGACCTCCCCGGACGCGACCTGCGTCCCGGGCTCGACGTTGATCTCAGTGACGGTGCCGTCGTACGGCGCGGTCACGGTGTGCTGCATCTTCATCGCCTCCAGCACGAGGACGACGTCGCCCGCCGCCACCTCGGCACCGGCCTCCGCGACGACCTTGACGACCGTGCCGGGCATCGGCGCGAGCAGCGAGCCGCTCGCCACTGCGTCGGCGGGGTCGGTGAAGCGCGGCACCTCTCGCAGACGCGCGGACCGACGTGGTCCGTCGACCCAGACGTCACGCGGGGCGCCCGGCCGGTCGGAGGAGATGTGTCCGCGTGTCTCCGTGGTGACGCCGCCGACCTCGAGCCGCGCGTGGGTCGGCGACACCTCGAGGACGGTCACCCCGTCGACCACGAAGCCGTCGCGGGTGCCCCACCACTCGACCGGGTCATGGCCCTCGAAGGTGGTGCGCTGGGGCTGGCTGACGACGTTGCGCCAGGCAGCGGGGACGCCCTGCTGGACAGTACGCCGTGCGGCGTCGTCGGCAGCCAGCATGAGGGCTCCGGCCACGAGGGTGGCGCGGTCGCTGGGACCTGAGTCGCCAGGAGACTCAGCGGGAATCGGACGCGCCTCCAGCCACGTCGTCGTCATCTCGCCGGCGACGAAGACCGGGTCGGTGAGGATCTCGACCAGCTGGTCGCGGTTGGTGGTGACGCCGTGGATCCGGGCCCGCTTGAGGGCGGCGACGAGCATCCGGATCGCCTGCTCGCGGGTCGGCGCCCACGCCATCACCTTGGCGAGCATCGCGTCGTAGAAGGTCGACACCTCGTCGCCCGAGGCGAAGCCGCTGTCGACCCGGACGCCGTGGCGCCCGAGCAGCTCGAACCCCCCGTCGGCCGGCAGGTCGAAGGTGACGAGCCCGCCGCTCTGCGGGACGTACGCCGCGTCCTCGGCGTAGAGGCGTACCTCGATCGCGTGCCCCGACGCCGACCAGCCGACGGCCTCACGGTCCCTGCCCTCGGCGACCGCGAGCTGCGCCTCGACCAGGTCGACGCCCGTGACCAGCTCGGTGACCGGGTGCTCGACCTGGAGGCGCGTGTTCATCTCGAGGAAGAAGAACCGGTCGGTCGCCGGGTCGTGGAGGAACTCGACCGTGCCGGCGCCGAGGTAGCCGATGCCGTCGGCGAGGTGCTCCGCGGCCTCGAGCATGGCGGCCTCGGTCCCGGCGGAGAGCCCGGGAGCAGGAGCCTCCTCCACCACCTTCTGGTGGCGGCGCTGGACCGAGCAGTCGCGCGTCCCGAGGGCCGTGGTGCCCGACGCGTCCGAGACGACCTGCACCTCGACGTGCCGGCCGGCCTCGACGTAGGGCTCGACGAAGACCGTGCCGTCGCCGAAGGCCGACTCGGCCTCCGCGCGGGCCGCCTCTATCTCCGCCTCGAGCCGGTCGAGGGTGCGTACGACGCGCATGCCCCGACCGCCGCCACCGGCCGAGGCCTTGACCAGCAGTGGGAGGTCGGCCTCGGTCGGGGACGATGGAGCCGACAGCACCGGGACGCCCGCCTTCTCGGCGATCTCCTTCGCGCGGACCTTGTCGCCCATCGCCTCGATCGCGTCGGCCGGCGGCCCGACCCAGGTCAGGCCGGCGTCGACGACGGCGCGGGCGAAGGCGGCGTTCTCGGACAGGAAGCCGTAGCCCGGGTGGACCGCGTCGGCGCCCGACCGCCGAGCGGCCTCGATGACGAGGTCGATGCGGAGGTAGGTGTCCGCGGGCGCGTTGCCCGGCAGGCGTACGGCATGGTCGGCCTCCGCCACGAACGGCAGGCCGGCGTCGGCGTCGGAGTGGACGGCCACGGTCTCGATGCCGAGGCGTCGGCAGGTCGCGAAGACCCGCCGCGCGATCTCACCGCGGTTGGCGACCAGGAGTCGGTTGATCATGTCCGGAACACCCCGAATCCGTCGGCGCCCTTGATGGGCGTGTTGGCGATGACGCTGAGGCAGATGGCCAGGACGGTGCGGGTGTCGCGCGGGTCGATGACGCCGTCGTCGTAGAGCATCCCCGACAGCGCGTAGGGCAGCGACTGCTCCTCGACCATCTGCTCGACCATCGCGCGCATGCCGGCGTCGCCCTCCTCGTCGTACGCCTGCCCCTTCGCCTCCGCGGCGGCGCGCGCCACGATCGACAGCACGCCCGCGAGCTGGGCCGGGCCCATCACCGCGGACTTCGCGCTGGGCCAGGTGAAGAGGAAGCGCGGGTCGTAGGCGCGACCGTTCATGCCGTAGTTGCCGGCGCCGTAGGAGGCGCCCATGATCACCGAGAGGTGCGGCACGGTGCTGTTGGAGACCGCGTTGATCATCTGCGCGCCGTGCTTGATGATCCCGCCCTGCTCGTAGTCCTTGCCGACCATGTAGCCGGTCGTGTTGTGCAGGAACAGCAGCGGCGTGTCCGACTGGTTGGCGAGCTGGATGAACTGGGTCGCCTTCTGCGCCTCCTCCGAGAAGAGCACGCCCTGCGCGTTGGCGAGGATGCCGATCGGGCGGCCGTGCAGCTCGGCCCAACCGGTGACGAGGGACGTCCCGTAGAGCGGCTTGAACTCGTCGAACGGTCGGCCGTTGCGCTCGCTGGTGCCGTCGACGATCCGCACGATCACCTCGCGCGGGTCGAACGGCTCCTTGAGGTCGGTCGGGATGAGGTCCAGCAGGCCGTCGGGGTCGGCGTCGGGCTCGGCGAAGGCGCTGCTGAGGCCCTGTCGGTTTCCCCGGGTACCCGGGGAAACTTGCGGTTCCACCCCGAAACTTCGGGGGTGAGGCTCCAGTTTCCCCGGATACCCGGGGATCGCGACGGCAGGCTTCCGGCGGTTGAGCCGGGCGACGATCCGGCGCCCGATGCGGATCGCGTCGTGCTCGTCCTCGGCGAGGTAGTCGGCCAGGCCGGAGACGCGGGCGTGCATCTCGGCACCGCCGAGCGACTCGTCGTCGGACTCCTCGCCGGTCGCCATCTTCACCAGCGGCGGGCCGCCGAGGAAGACCTTCGCCCCACCGCGGACGAAGACCGTGTAGTCGCTCATCCCCGGGACGTACGCCCCGCCGGCGGTCGAGTTGCCGAAGACCAGGGCGATGGTGGGCTGGCGCCGCGCCGAGGCGCGGGTGAGGTCGCGGAAGAGCTTGCCGCCCGGGATGAAGATCTCCTTCTGCGTCGGCAGGTCGGCGCCGCCGGACTCGACGAGGGAGATCGTCGGGAGGTTGTTCTCCTCGGCGATCTGCGAGGCGCGGAAGATCTTCTTGACCGTCCAGGGGTTCGACGCGCCACCCTTGACCGTCGGGTCGTTGGCGCTGATCAGGCACTCGACGCCCTCGACCACACCGATGCCGGTGACGACGGACGCCCCGACGGTGAAGTCCGAGCCCCAGCCCGCCAGCGGCGACAGCTCGAGGAAGGCCGACCCGGGGTCGAGGAGCAGCTCGATCCGCTCGCGCGCGGTCAGCTTGCCGCGGGCGTGGTGGCGCGCGACGTACTTCTCGCCGCCGCCGGCCACCGCGACCGCGTGCTGCGCGTCGAGGTCGGCGAGCTTCTCGAGCATCGCCTCCCGGTTGGCACTCACTTCTCGACCACCGCCTTCATCCGCTCCAGCGTGGTGCGCATGCCCTTCTGGTTCGTACGACGACGCAGCGGGCCGAGGACGAGCCAGTAGATCCGCGTCGGGAGGTTGGACCCCAGCCGGAAGTACTCCGTGACGAGGGTCCCGCCGTCCTTGGGCTCGAGGCGGTAGCCCCAGTTGTTGACGTTCATCTCGTCGGTGCCGACGGCGAACTCGAAGACCTTCTCGGGCTCGCAGGCAGTGACGCGGCACAGGCTCCAGTAGGTCGGGCCGACGCCGTTGCGCTTCACGTGGCCCTTGAAGTACGCGCCGACCTCGGGCCCGGTGGAGCCGCGGGTCCACCTCGCCTCGAACGTCTCGGGGCTGAACTCCCCGATCCGGGTCACGTCGCTGACGAGGTCCCAGACCTCGGCGGGCGGTGCGTCCATCCAGACGGAGACTTCGTCGCCCAGGGACGGCAGGAGGTTGATCATCGGAGTCCTCTCATGATGCGTAACCCATCAGCTTGGCCGTCAGGTCGCGGAGCACCTCGTCGGCTCCGCCCCCGATCGGCAGGATCCGGGCGTCGCGGTAGTGCCGCTCCACCTCGGTGCCGTGCATGTAGCCGGTGCCGCCGAACAGCTGGACGGCCCGGTCGCAGACGTAGGCCGCACAGTCGACGGCGGTCTGCTTGGCCAGGCAGGCCTCCGCGACGACGAACTCGCCCGCCGTGTGCCGGGCGGCGACGTCGCGGGCGTAGGTGCGCGCGACCTCGACCTGCCGGCGCATCTCGACCAGCGTGTGCTGGACCGACTGGTTGTGGATCAGCGGTCGCCCGAACGTCTCGCGCGAGCGGCAGTGGGCCGCGGCCAGCTCGAGCGAGCGGGCGGCGATGCCGTAGCCGTGCACGGCCAGCGCGATCCGCTCGACGACGAACTGGTCGGCGATCTGGCCGAAGCCGGAGCCCTCCTCGCCGACGAGGTTGGCGACCGGCACCCGCGCGTCGACGAAGGACAGCTCGGCGGTGTCGGAGCAGTGCCACCCCATCTTCCGCAGGCCCCGGTCGACGGTGAAGCCCGGCGTGCCCTTCTCGACGACCAGCAACGAGATCCCCGCGTGGCCTGCCCCTCCGGTGCGGACCGCCACGGTGACGAAGTCGGCACGGACCCCGGAGGTGATGAACGTCTTGGCGCCGTTGACGACGTAGTGGTCGCCCTCGCGCACCGCGGTCGTCGTGAGGCGCGCGACGTCGGAGCCCCCGCCCGGCTCGGTGATCGCGAGCGAGCCGATGAGCTCCCCGGCCAGCGTCGGGCGCACGAAGCGGTCGACGAGGTCGTCGTTGCCGCTGGCCGCGATGTGCGGCAGCGCGATGCCAGCGGTGAACAGCCCGGCCATCAGCCCGCTCGACGCACCGGCCTCGAACATCGCCTCCTGGAGCGCGAGCGAGTCGAGGAGGTCGCCGCCTCCGCCGCCGACCTCCTCGGGGAACGCGACGCCGATCAGGCCCAGGTCCCCGGCCTTCCGGTGCAGCGCGCGCGGGATCTCGCCGGCGTCCTCCCACTCCTGGAGGTGCGGCACGACCTCGCGCCGGACGAACGCGGCTCCGGTGGCGCGCAGCGCCTGGCGGACGTCGTTCACAGCAGGCTCTCCTCGATCGAGACCAGCCGGGACCGCAGCCACTCGCCCAGCCCCTTCGCCTGCGGGTCGAAGCGGGTCGACGCCGCGACACCCTCGCCGAGCAGGCCGTGGAGAACGAGGTTGGCCGCGCCGAGGTTCGGCAGCAGCCACACGTCGACGTCGAGGTCGGCCGCCTCCGGCAGCAGGGCCGGGATGCCGCGCGGGGACAGGATCTTGAACAGCCACTGCACCCGAGCCGCGTGCTGTTCGCGGCTGACGTCGTCGTGCGCGACCCACAGGCCGACGTTGGCGTCACCGCCCTTGTCGCCGGAGCGGGCGTGGACGAAGGTGCCCAGCGGGAGGCGGCGGGTCAGCACGTCGGTCCGGGCCGGGTACGGCGACGGGCGGGCGCCGGGCGCTGGCTCGTCCGGGGTGAAGCCGGTCGGGTCTGCGACGACCTCGCGCCGGCCGTCGGCGTGCACGACCGTGTGCGTGACGTCGGCGCGGTCGACGTACTCCGCGCGGTAGACCCCGTAGGGCGTCGCTGCCGCGGGCGGCGCGGTCATCGTGAAGCCGGGGTAGGAGGCGAGGGCGAGCTCGACGGCGGCGGAGGTGAAGGCGCGCCCGACCGGGTCGGGCGAGGCGTCCTTGACGGTGCAGCGCAGCAGCGTCGAGGCACCCTCCTGCGTGTCGGCGTCCGGCTCCGGGGCCACCACGTCGGACCACGTCACCTCCGCGGCGGTGAGCCGCGGACCGAGCTGGTCGCGCACCCACGCGGCCTTGGCCTCGACGTCGAGGCCGGTGAGGACGAACTCGGCCTGGTTGCGCCAGCCGCCGAGCTCGTTGACGCAGACCTTGAACCGCTCGGGCGGCGCCTCGCCGACGACGTCGGTGATCGCCACCCGGTCCTCGCCGTCCTGCGCGAGCCGGATCGAGTCGAGGTGGACGGTGACGTCGGGGCCGAGGTAGCGCGTCGACTGGATCTCGTAGACCAGCTGCGCGGTGACGGTGTCGACCGTGACCGCCCCGCCCGTGCCCGCGTGCTTGGTGATCACGCTGGAGCCGTCGGCGGCGACCTCCGCGACCGGGAAGCCGAGCAGGCGGTCGCGGTGGGGCAGCGAGAGGAAGCCGCTGAAGTTGCCGCCGGTCGCCTGGGTGCCGCACTCGATGACGTGGCCGGCGACGACCGCGCCCGCCAGCTCGTCGTACGACGTGGGCGTCCAGCCGTGGTGCGCCACGGCCGGTCCGACGACGAGCGAGGCGTCGGTGACGCGGCCGGTCACCACGACGTCCGCGCCGGCCGTCAGCGCGGCCGCGATGCCGAAGCCGCCGAGGTAGGCGTTGGCCGTGAGCGCGTTCGGGAACGACAGGTGGCGTACGTCGTCTCCCTCGACGTGCGCGACCTGCGGGTCGAGGCCCAGCCCGGTCGCCACCTCGCGGACCCTCTCCGCGAGGCCGGCGGGGTTGAGCCCGCCGGCGTTGGCGACGATCCTCACGCCGCGCTCGAGGGCCAGGGCGAGGCAGTCCTCGAGCTGGCGGACGAAGGTGCGGGCATAGCCGAGGGAGGCGTCCTTGAGCTGGTCCTTGCCGAGGATCAGCATGGTCAGCTCGGCGAGGTAGTCGCCGGTGAGGACGTCGAGCTCACCTCCCTCGAGCATCTCGCGCATCGCGCTGAGCCGGTCGCCGTAGAAGCCGGAGCAGTTGCCGATGCGGATCGGTTCTGTCACCGCGGACTCCTCCCCTCGCCGGGCTGGCCCGCGAAGGCCTGGGCGATGTCGAGCCACCGCTCGACCTCGGCGCCGTCGGCGACGAGGTCGGTGTCGGCGCGGTGCACCCGCTGGGTGACCAGGCGGCAGAAGTCGCCGGCCGTGCCGGTGAGGGTCTGGGTCGCGTCTTCCGGGCCCCAGCTCCACACGTCGCCCGACGGGGAGACGAGGTCGATCCGGAACTCGTCGGGCGGGGCGTCGAGCCCGTGCACACCGAAGGCGAAGTTGCGGGTGCGGACACCGAGGTGCGCGATGTGACGGATCCGGTCGGTGTCCTCCACCGGCGCGCCGAGTCCCTCGTGGACGTCGAGGCTGTGCGCCCACGTCTCCATCAGCCGGGCCGTCGCCATCGACGTGGCCGACATCGGCGGGCCGAACCACGGCATCTTCTCCCCCTGTGGGTAGGCCGCCAGCACGGCCCGGAGGTCCGTACGGGTGCCACGCCAGCGGTCCAGGAGGTCGGGCCGCCGCGCGAGGGCGTACGCCTGCTCGTCGACGAAGCCCTCGGGGTCGGCGATCGCACCGAGCACGACCTCGTCCCAGCCGGCCTTGTCGGTCGCCGCCTTCAGCGCGACCTCGTCGGTCCAGTGCAGGTGGGCGACCTGCGTGGCGACGTCCCAGCCGGGGGCGGGCGTCGGGGTGTGCCAGCCGTCGTCGTCGAGGCCGGCCACGAGCGCGTCGAGCCGGTCGCCCTCGGCGGCGAGGTCGGCCAGCACCTGGGTGAGCACGTCGGTCATCGCGAGAGCTCCTTGTCGAGCACGTCGGCCCACTGGTGGAGGATCCGGCGGCGGCGCGCCGAGTCGTCGGAGATGGTCGAGGCCAGGCCCAGGCCGCGGACCAGGTCGAGGGTCGCCTGGACCAGCTCGCGCACGCCGGGCCTCGACTCGTCGGCGCCGAGCGCCGCGACCGTCATCCGGTGCGCCTCCCGGCCGACCCGCTGCTCGAGGGGGCCGACGGCGGCGAGCAGGGCCTCGTCGGTGCGGGCCGCGACCCACAGCTCGAGCGCGGCGGCGAAGACCGGCGAGGCGAAGTGGTCGCCGAGCACCTCGACCACGGCGTGCGTGCGCTTCCTGCCGGCCGGCAGCTGCGCGACCGCCTCCGCGAGCTCGGCGCCGCGGCGCTCGGTGAGGTGCTCGACGGCGGCGACCACGAGGTCGTTCTTCGTCGGGAAGTGGTGCAGCTGCGCTCCCCTGCTCACGCCCGCCCGCTCGGAGACCAGCGTGGTCGAGGTGTGCGCGAAGCCGCGCTCGACGAGCAGCTCGACCGTCGCCTCCAGCAGCCGGGCGCGCATGGCGCGGGTCCGGTCGGCCTGCGGCACGCGGGCGGTGGTCACGGCACCAGCCTGCCGACGAACAAACAAACAGTCAAGACTGACTTTTAATCATTGGACCTGGGTGAGGGTGGCGAGGGTCCCGCACGGCGAGGTCGCGCCCACCCAGAGGTCGCCCTCCGGCAGCGAGGCGCGCCACGCGTACCACCCCGGCTCGACGACCTGGAAGCTCAGCGACGCGAACGTCCCGTTGCCCGGCCGCCGCTGCGTCACGTCCCGGTGGTTGCCCGTGCACGCCTCCCCTGCCGTGGCGTAGGGGCCGAAGAGCGACGTCGTCACGTCCACCGGCCCGCCGAAGGGCAGGCCGCCGACGCTCACCTGCGCCGACACCACGTCGTACGCGGATGCGACGGTCGGGGCGGACACGGACACGGAGGCCCGGCCGCGCACCTTGACCGTCGCACCGCACGCCGACGCCGGCACGCTGGTGTCGGTGCCGTCGACGTCCACGCGCCACGCGTAGTAGCCGCCGGCCCCGGGCTGCAGCGCAGGGAGGGTGTACGCCGTGTCGCCGGGGAGCGTGCCGGCGACCTGGCCCACGGCCGCGCCCGTGCAGGCGGCGGCCGAGGCGGTGGCGAAGGGTCCGTGCAGCGCGGCCCTCGCACCCCGCGCGGCCCCGGCGCCCAGGGCCGTGACCGAGACGGCTGCCTGTCCGCCGAGGACGAGGCTCCCCGGGACCGCGGTCAGCGTGACCGACTGCGGTCCGCGCACCGCGACCCGTGCGCTGGCCACGATCGTGCGACGTACGCCGCCCTCCGCCATCGCCGCCTGGCCCTTCCTGTCGGCGCCCCGGACCCGGAGCCGGTGCTCGGGCACCTGGCCGACGCGCGCGACGACGGTGCGCCAGCCCGCGAGCGGCGCGGCCAGTCGCACCAGCGCCCGCCCGTCGTCACCGGTCACCGCCTCGACCGGGCCGGCGGCCGGCTGGGACGTGCCGCCGTCGGGCGAGGTCACGGTCACCGGCAGGCCGGAGACGGGGCCTCCGTGACCGTCGCTCACGCGGACCGTCACGGCGGTGACCCCGCCGACGTCGGCCGCGGTGGCGAGGACGGCGGCCCGGTAGCGGCCGGCGCTCGCCCGCGAGGCGCGCAGCATGAGGCGTACGAACCGTCGCACCGTGGCCGGGTCGCCCGAGGCGCGGACGCGTGCGGCGCCGCGCCGCGCGCCGACGCGCCACGCGCGGTCCCCGAGCAGGTGCAGGACCGCGGCGTCGACGGAGGCGGCCTGCGCGGCGTCCCTGTAGCCGCCGTACTTCGACAGGATCCAGGCGGCGCGCTGGGTCTCGCGGCGGGTGGGACCCGACCGGCCCTGCAGGTCACGGGTCGGGTCGGCCGCCCGGACGCCGGCCCGGTTGGGCCGGCGCTCGGGGGTGATGACGAAGACGGGGGTGCGACCGACCCGGTAGCCGCCGATCCAGCCGCCGGCGGCGCGTCCGGTCGACGGGATGCGGTAGCCGGCCCAGTGCTCGGCGCGGTCGCCGTTGCCCGCGGCCGGCGCGGGCGGTGACGCGACCAGGGCCGCGGCTGCGAGCAGGAGCGTGAGCAGGGCCGCGAGCGGGGCGGCGGGGCGGGTGCTGGTCATGGCGCTGGCTCCTCACCCCACGAGGCCGGGGTCCTGGGTGCCCGGATCGGTGGGTTGGCTCGGCGGGTCGGGGTGCCGGGTCGGGCCGGGCGGGGTCGGGCCGGGCTGGGTCGGGCCGGGCTGGGTCGGGCTGGGCTGGGGGTGCGGCGCCACCGTCGGCGTGGGCTGCGGTGTCGGGCTGGGAGCCTCCGTGAAGAGCGACCCCAGGGTGGGTGTCGAGGTCGTGGGGGCGGAGCTGGTGGGGGCAGGCGTGGTGGGTGTCGGCTCCCGGCTCGGCTCCGCGGCGGCGACGACGGGCGGCGGCTCCTGCTCGTCGACCCGGACCTCCCCGGTCACGGGCGCGGCCGTCGGCGAGGTCGCCGACCACCGGTAGGTGCCGCCGTCGAGCCCGCCCACGACCAGGCGCTGGCCGTCGCGGCTGCGGACGACGACGCTGCGTACGACGCTGTCGCCGGACCGGCTGGCGACCTCGAGCCGGACGCGGGCCGGGCGCAGCGTGGCGCGCACGACGAAGGCCGCCGCCCCGCCCGCCGCGGCGACCGGGCGGACCTGCACCTGCCGGGTGTCCCGGCGCCGGTCGTCGGTGGGGACCGCCTGCTCGGACCTGCCGTCGGCCACGGACGGCTGCGCGGGCTGCGCGCTGTCGGGCCCGAGGTTGGCGATGGCCAGCGAGGCGGCCATGACGAGGGCTGCCCCCACCGCGAGCCGGGCGGCGGCTGCCCGTGCGGACAGGCCGGCCGGCCCTGTGGGGGACAGGGGAGCCGGTGGGGGCAGCGGTTCGGGGGTGCGGGCGGTCTCCTGGAGCGGCGCCCGGCGCTGGACGGGGACCCGGGGAGTGGTGGCGGTCTCCACCAGCGCGACGAGCGCGGGCGAGGGCGCCACCCCGAGCTCCGCGCCGACGACCTCGCGATAGCGCTCGAGCTCGCGCACGGCTCCGGCCCGGTCGTCGCGCGCCAGGAGGGTGCGGATGAGGAGCTCGCTGGCCGGCTCGCGGAGCGGTTCGATCCTCGCGACGGCGCGGGCGGCGTCCTCGGCGAGCGCGGTGTCCCCGCGATCGAGGGCGTGGCGGGCGAGCTGCTCGAGGGCGGCGACCTGCTGCTGCTGGAGGGTCTCGCGCTGGGCCTCGGCCCACTCGTCGTACCAGCCGGGCAGCAGCTCCTCCCCCACGAGCGCGGCGAGGACCGCGGCGTCCGCGTCGGGCGCCCCGGCACGGGACACGGCCGCGCGGAGCTCGTCGACGTCGGTCGCCACGTCGGGTGCCAGGCCGACGCTGGTGCGGTCGGCCGACAGCAGGCCGGGGCAGCGCTGGTGGGTCTGGGCGACCGCGCGCCGCAGGCTGGCCAGGGCGCGGGCGTCGGTGCTCTCGGGCCACAACGTGCCGGCCACCTGTGCGCGGGCGCGGGTGCCGGTCAGGGCGAGCAGGGCGCACAGGCGCTGCTCACGCCCGCCGAGCACGACGGTCTCGCCGTCCACGACGAGCTGCCACCCGCCGAGGAGGCTGAGGCCACGACGAGTGGCACGCGTGGTCTCCGGCGTGGTCTCCGGCATGGTCGATCACCGAGACTTCCCTCTCCCGTCCCGCGGCTCGCCGGTTCCGAGTCACGGGCAATCCCCTGCCGAGCAGGCTGCACGAGCCGGGTCCTGCCGGGCAGGCGCGCGAGCGGTTATCCCCACGATTGGGGTGGACGTCTGGACCGGTCCCGGTACGTCGCCGCGCCGTCACGGGTCGATCACGCAGGAGTCACGCAGGCCGCTGTGCGATGGGTCCGCCAGACCGACCGCACCGAGGGGGGAGGTGAACATCATGCGGGAACTGTCATTCGCCGAGCTCGACACCGAGCGCACCGAGCTTCTTCCGACCCGGGAGACGCTGACCTACGGCAACACCAACTTCGCCAACGTGGTGGCGAGCAACTCGTCCATGGCCCTCAACGCCGCGTCCCTGTGGGCCAGCGCGACCAGCACGGCCAGCCAGGCGATCTACGTCAGCCAGTCCTGACGTCCTCGCGTGGCCTCCCCACGGGGACGGGGAGGCCACGCGAGCACCGTCATCCTGCCCCGACCAGCCCGAACCCGCCCCACTCAGAAGGAGGTGAACCGGCATGGTCCGACGACCCGAGCTCGTCATGGCCGACCTGGATGCCGAGACGGCCACGCCGCTGCCTCGTCGGGAGACGTTGAGCTGCCAGTTCGCGTGCGTCAACATCACGAACGTCGTGGGCGTCAACCTCGCCCTCGCCGTCAACGCGGCCACGATCAACTCCCAGGCCGACGCCATGGCGATGCAGTACCTCGCCTCGGCGCAGGTGCAGTAGTCCCACCCAGGGCCGGCCACCCAGACCCGGCGGCGGATGCGTTGCTCTGGCGCATCCGTCGCCGCACCCGCGCCATGTCAGAGCGCCCCACCAGAGCACCCCCACCAGAGCACCCAGAGCGAAGCACCAGAGCAATGGACCTGACGACTGCCGAGACCCAGCTGACCGCACCACCGCCCGCCACCGGGCAGCGGTGGCGCCAGGCGCGCGGCCTGCAGTTCCTGGGTCCGGTCCAGGGGTCCGGCCTCAAGGACCCGGCCTTCCTGGTGCGACGCGTGGACGACCAGGTGGTGCAGCTGTCCGAGCTGCTGCACCTCGTCGTGCGCGCGGTCGAGCCGCCCCGGCCGGCCGAGCAGGTGGCCGACGACGTGAGCGCGGCCTACGGCCGGACGCTGAGCGTCCGCGGCCTGGAACACCTGGTCACCACCCGTCTCGAGCCGCTCGGGCTGGTCGTCCCCGACGAGTCCCCGGAGCCGTTGCGCCCGGCGCGGGCGCGACCGCTGCTGGCGCTGACGGCCAAGGGGACGCTGGTCCCGGCCGGTGCGGTCAGCCGGCTGGCCGGCGTGCTGGCGCCGCTCTTCTGGCCGCCCCTGGTGGCGCTCCCCCTGATCGCGCTCGTCGTCGCCGACGTCGTCATGCTCACCGGCGACGGCTTCTGGACGGCGATCAGCGAGGTCTTCGCGACCCCGGTCGTCGTGCTGCTGATCTACGCGCTCCTCACCGCCGCCGCGCTCGTGCACGAGGTGGGCCACGCGGCCGCCTGCCGCTACGGCGGCGCGCACCCCGGCGAGATCGGCTTCGGGCTCTACCTGGTCTTCCCGGCGTTCTACACCGACGTGACCGACTCCTACCGTCTCGGCCGGGCGGGACGGGTGCGCACCGACCTCGGCGGGCTCCACTTCAACGTGCTGACCGTGCTAGTCCTGGCCGGCGCCCACCTCGCGACCGGAAGCGGCGTCCTGCTGCTGACCGCTCTGGTGCTCCAGCTCCAGATGCTGCAGCAGCTCATCCCGGTGGTGCGCTTCGACGGCTACTACGTCCTCTCCGACCTGGCCGGCGTGCCGGACCTGTTCGCGCGCGTCGGCCCGGTGCTGCGCAGCCTGCGTCCCGGGCACCCGGAGGATCCGCGGGTGAGCGAGCTGCGACCGCGCTCGCGGCGCTTCGTGATCGGCTGGGTGCTGGTCGTCGTACCGGTGCTGGCCGCGGCGCTGGCCTGGGCCCTCTGGCACCTGCCCGAGCTCGTGGCGCGGGGAGCCGAGGGCGTACGGCTGCAGCAGCTCGTCTTCGACGTCGCGTGGGAGCGGCGGGACTGGCCGGCCATGGCCCTGGCGGTGGTCTCGATCGCCCTCCTGCTGCTGCCGATCCTCGGCGCCGCGCTCGCCTTCTGGCGGCTCGGGACCACGCTGTTCCTGCTGGCCCGCGCCCGGGTCGCGGCGAGCACCCCGCCGTCGTACGAGCCGACCGAGGCCGTGGCGCCCGACCCGCCGCGGATCCTGACGGCGGCCGACTTCACCGACGAGGTGATGTACGCCGCCCCGGCTGCGGTCCCGACGCAGGGCTGGCGCAGCGCGGTCTACCGCGGCAGCGGGCACCTGCTCAACCCCGGCCCGAGCCTGCCCGAGCAGCGGCGCCGCGAGCTCGAGCGGCGGCTGCGGACGCCCGTCGACGGCTCGCGGCGGGTGGTGGTGATGAGCCGCAAGGGCGGGGTCGGCAAGACCACGATCACGCTGGCGCTCGGGAGCACGTTCGCCCTGCTGCGCGGCGACCGCGTGATCGCGGTGGACGCCAACCCCGACGCCGGCAACCTCGCCCACCGGGTGGCGCCGCCGCACGACCGCACCGTGACCGACGTGCTGCGCGACCTCGACCAGATCACCACCTACGCCGCGCTGCGCCGCTACACCTCCCAGGCCGCCGAGTCGCGGCTCGAGGTGGTGGCGTCCGACGACGACCCGGGCATCGGCCGCGCGCTGGACCGCGACGACTACCACCGGCTGATCGGCCTGCTGGACCGCTTCTACAACGTGATCCTGCTCGACACCGGCACGGGCATCCTCGACAGCGCCAACCAGGGCCTGCTCACCGAGGCCGACCAGGTCGTGCTCGTGGTGCGGGCCGGGCTCGACGGCGGGCGCGCCGGGGCGCTGACGCTCGACTGGATGGACCAGCACGGGTTCGAGGACCTCGTCGCGCGGACCGTCGTCGTCGTCAACGCCGAGCGCCGCGGCAGCGAACCACCGGAGCCGATGCGCCGGCACTTCGAGAAGCGGTGCGCCCGCGTGGTGACCGTCCCGTGGGACGACGCGCTCGAGCCGGGCGCCCTCACCGACATGTCCTCGCTGCACCGCGGCACCCGCGACGCGCTCGTGGACGTCGCGGCCGCGGTCGCCGACAACTTCGTGGTCGACGGTGTGCCGTGACCGCACGCGGCCTGGCCGTGCACCTGGCCCTGGCATCGGTGCTGCTGGCGGGGGCCGCCCAGGCGGGCACCGGCCAGTCGCGGGGCGACCGGCGTGACCTCGACGTCGTGGCGAGCGCCCAGCCCAGCGACCAGCGCCGCGACGACACCGACCGCGTGGTCGCCGAGACCATGGTCCGTGAGGGCGACCTCAAGGCCGACGCGGTGGCGACCACCGTCACCGGGTGCCACGGGTGTCGCGGCGCGAGCGCGGTGCTGCAGGTGCTCTACGTCCCCGGCCCGGCGTCGGCCCGCTTCGACAACGTGGCCTCCGCCTGGACGCAGGACTGCTGGGACTGCACCGCGACCGCGCTCGCGGTGCAGGTGGTCGTGATCGGCCCGGGCACCCGCGCCCGACCGGGCAACCGGGCGCTGGCGGTCGACGACGCGTGTGCCACCTGCCTCACGGCGACGGCCGCCTTCCAGGTCGTCGTGCAGGTCGACGCCGTCGGCCGGCTGCCGGAGGCGGCCCTGGCTGAGGTCGCGGCCTGGTTCGAGCAGCAGGCTGCCCTGCTGCAGGACTCGGTGCTCGCCCCCGCCCCGCGCCACCGGGCCGACCGGCTCGCCGCCCGCGCCCTCGCCGACCTCCGCGCGGCCGTCGTACGCGCCCTCGACGGCCGCACCCGCTCCGCCCGGGTCGCGCTCACCCGCTCAGACGGGTGACTCGAGCGGACATATGGCCGCTCGAGTCGCGGAATTCCGCGCGGCCAGCGTCCATATCTGTGTCCCAGTGGTCGACCGGCGGCGATCAGTCCAGCCTGGCCACCAGCGGCAGCCGCGAGCGTGCGCTCAACCCGACGACGGCCGCCGTGAGCAGCGGCAGCGCGAGGACGATGGTCGCGACCAGGAGCCAAGGGATCGCGAGGTGGGGCCCGGCCTCGATGCCGGTCGGTCCCGTGTAGCCCAGCGAGGTCAGCGGCCGCGAGATCGCGATCCCGGGGATGAAGCCGACTGCCGCCCCGAGGACCGCGCCGACGAGGCCGACGACGAGGGCGTACGACGCCGCGACCCGCCGCCGCGTCCGGGGCGCGGCCCCCACGGCGGACAGCGTCGCGAGGTCAGGTCGCGCGTCGGAGAGCGCGAGGAACGTCGCGGTGAGCGTCCCACCGAGCATGAGCACGCCGCCGAGGGCGGCCAGCACGAGCAGGATGATCACGGCCTCGTCCGAGCGCTGGTAGCCGCGCTCGACGTAGACGTAGGTGTTGTCGGCCGCGCCGCCGACCGCCTCGGCGATGCGGGTCTCGGTCGCCCGGTCGATGTCCCCGGTCAGGACGACGCTGGAGGTGATGACGTCGAGACCGAGGCCGTCCGCGAGCGACGTCGGCAGGATGGTGCTCGACGGCGCCACGCCGAGTGCGCCCTCGTCCCAGGGCAGGATCCGCACCTCCACGGGGTCACGGGTGACCTCCACCGCCTCGTCACGGCCCTCGCGCCAGGTCTCCTGGTTCAGCGTGGTCTCGATCCGGGTGTCCAGCCCCGGGGTGAGCATCACGACGAGGTCGTCGGCGAGTGCTGCGTCGACCTCGTCGGCGACCGCTCCGTGGATGCCCAGCTCGGCCGCCGCGTCGGCGACGGCGATGGACGGGCCCGACGTGGAGAGTCCCCACAGGTCCGGCTCGAGGTCGCGCGGGGTCTCCACCGTGGTCGTGGTCCAGCCGTTGGGGTCGTAGGTGTCGTCCAGGCCCCGGATCGGCGCCACCTCCACACCGGGCGCCACGTCGTGCACCGCCGCGGTGATGCGGCCCCAGACCTCGTCGCGGTCGGCTGCCTCCTCACCGGGGAGGACCTCCGGGCCCCAGCCGATCGAGCCGGTGCCCATGGGCGCGCGAGGCGTGTAGCCCTCCTCGTCCGCCAGCTCCTGGCTGGCGTTGGCGATGCCGAGCGCGACGACACCGGCGACCGTCGCGGCGACCGCGGCGACGGCCGGGACGGTGCGGGTGCGGTGGCGCGCGGCGTCGCGGGCGGCGTACCTCGCCGTGAGCGGCAGCCGGCCGGCCAGCCGTGCGACCGCCGAGACGACGACCGGCACCACCAGGATCATGCCCAGCACCGACACGATGGCGGCGCCGCCGATCCAGTACGCCCCGGAGGTGCTGCGGTCGGCCGCCACTGCGCCGTACGTCGACGCGGCGATGCCGACGCCGAGCAGGACCAGCCCGACCACCGGGGTCGAGGCGCGCGGCCGGCGGTCCCCGCGCCGGCCCCCGAGCACCGCGACGACGTCCTGGCGGCTGGCCAGCCAGGCCGGGACCGCGGACGCGAGCACGGCGGAGACGAGGCCGAAGGCGGAGATCGCGAGCAGGTAGAGCCAGGGCAGCTCGAACGGACCGAACCACTCGCCGTTGAAGCGCTGGACCAGCGGCAGCAGCGCCCAGCCCGCCACTATCCCCAGGACGAGGCCCACCGCCGCTGCGACGAGCCCGAGCACGACACCGCTGCCCAGCACGACGCGGCGCGACTGCGCGGGCGTGCCTCCCGAGGCGGCGATGAGAGCCAGTGTGCGGGAGTGCCGGCGTGCACCCACTGCGAACGCCGGTCCGGCGAGCAGCACGACCTCGATCAGCGCCATCACGACGATCAGCGTGGCGACCGCGACCAGCTCGTCGCGGCCGGTGTCGTAGCCCATCTGCTCAGCCATCGCGGTCAGGTCGGGCGGGTCGGCCAGCACGGCCCGCGAGGTGACGACGCCGCCGAGCTCGTTGACCTCGAGCACCGTCGACCACGACACGGGTCCGGCCTCGACCAGCCACTCGCTCACGTTGGTCCCGGCGGAGGGCATGTCGTCGACCGACCCGATCGCCACCGCGGTGTCGCGGTCGGTCGCGTCCCGCCCGGTGCCGACGATCGTCCAGGTCGACCCGTCGACCTCGATCTCGTCGCCCAACGCGAAGCCCTTGTCGAGGGCGGCGCCGTTGACCACGACCTCGCCGTCCCCCGCCGGCAGGCGGCCGTCCTCGAGATCGAAGAGGCCCCGTGCGAGGGGGTCGGCCAGGTCGACCCCGGTGGTGGACACGTCGATCACGCGGTCGTCCAGGCGTACCCGCGTCCAACCGCTGGAGATGGGCAGGAGACGTGCGTCCTCGCCGACGAGCGCCCGGAGCTCCCCCTCGGTCGGCGGGTGGTCGAGGTCGAGCTCCTCGGTCTGGCCCCACGTCCCGTCCGACGGGTCGGGGGTCTGCATCACCCGGCCGCGACCCTCGACCCTGATCCGCGCGTCCGCCGCACCGAGGGTGCGCTCGACGCCCTCGATCCCGCTCACCTCGGACGTCTTGAGGACCACCGCGGCCGCGCTGACGGCGAGCACGGGCAGGCTGATCATCACCAGCACCAGGAGGCTGCGGCCCCGGTGGCGCAGGGCGTCGCGCCAGGCGATCCGCAGCGCCGGGCGCCAGCCGCTCATGCGGGGTCCCCGACGAGCAGCTCCTCGGGCTCGTCGGACCCGGTCTCGTCGACGACCACGCCGTCGCGCAGGAAGACCACGCGGTCGGCCCAGGCGGCGTGGCGGGCCTCGTGGGTGACCATCACCCCCGCGGCGCCGGCGTCGCACCGGGCGCGGATCAGGCGCAGGATCTCCTCGCCGGTGTCGGTGTCGAGCGCGCCCGTCGGCTCGTCGGCCAGGATCAGGCGGCGCTCGCCGACGATGGCGCGGGCGATGGCGACGCGCTGCTGCTGCCCGCCGGACATCTCGTCGGGGAACCGGTCGGCGAGGTCGGCGATGCCGACCTCCTCGAGCGCGGTCATCGCGAGGCGGCGCGCCACCTTGCCCTTCTCCCCGTCGAGCTCGCGCGGAAGGGCGACGTTCTCGGCGGCGGTCAGCGCGGGGATCAGGTTGAAGTCCTGGAACACGTAGCCCACCGACGTACGACGGATGCGTGCGCGCCCGGCGTTGTCGAGCGAGGCGAGGTCGGTGCCCTCGATCCAGACCGAGCCGGCCGTCGGGGCGTCGAGGCCGCCGGCGAGGGTGAGCAGGGTCGACTTGCCGGAGCCGCTCGGTCCCATCACGGCGACCAGCTCGCCGGGGTGGGCGCGGAAGGTGACGTGGCGCAGGGCGTGCACCTCGGTGGCGCCCTCGCCGTGGATGCGGGAGACGGCCGCGAGGTGGAGGAGGGCGTTCACCGGGTGGCTCCCTGGTTCCTCGTCGCGGCGGGCGCGTCCCGTCGTACGTCCTCGCGGTCCGCGGCAGCGCGGCGCAGCCGGGCCTCGCAGTGGTCGAGCCACCGCACCTCGGCCTCGGCGTCGAAGACGAGGGAGTCGAGGACCAGGCTCCAGGCGAGGTCCTCGGGCTCCTGCGGCGTCGCGGCGCGGCCGCTGCGCTTGAGACGGGTGTAGTCCTGGAGCGCGGCGATGGTCGCGCTGCGCTGGCGCTGGATGATCGTGCCGACGTCGACGCCCGGCAGCGTCACGGCGAGGGCGAGCTTGATCGCCAGCTCGTCACGCGGCGGCTGGGAGCGAGGCACCGGCGTGGCGAACCACTCCGACACCTCGCTCCTGCCCGCCTCGGTGGCGCGATAGCTGACGTGCGTGCGGTCGGACCCTTCGCCGGCACCCCCGTGTCCGGCGACGTCGCTCCCGCCCCGCTCGTCGACGACCTCGACCATCCCGTCACGCTCGAGACGCGTGAGGGTGGTGTAGACCTGCCCGATGTTGAGCGGCCAGGTCTCCCCCGTCCGCTGCTCGAACTCCGCCCGCAGCTGGTAGCCGTACATCGGCCCCTGCTCCAGGATCGCCAGCATGGCCTGACGGATCGACATCCGCGCCTCCCGTGGTCGATCCCTCGCCCCCGTGAGCGATGGATACCGGGTATGTATACCACGTATGCATCGCGGCGGCCCCTTTGGTTTCCCCGCTGATGCGGGGACATTGGAACTTCTGGGGGTTTGCACGCCCGCAGAAGTTCGGGTTTCCCCGCATAGGCGGGGAAACCGCAGAAGTCCGGGTCAGACGGCAGCGACGGTGAGCACGACCCGGGCGCGCTCGGCGGGGGTGAGCCAGCGGCGGCGGGCGCGGAGCAGCTTCCGGGTCGACCAGGCGAGGAACGGCACGGCGACCGCGAGGGGCAGCCAGGCCCACGGCATGACGGCGACGCCGGTGAAGAGCATGCCCGTCAGCGTCGTGACGAGGGAGAGCTTGCCGGCGTACGCCGCCATCGCGCCGTGGGGAGCCGGCGTCGCGCGCGGCGAGGAGAGGTCGACGGAGTAGGGCGAGCGGATCGACCAGGTCATCACGATCGCGAGCACCTGGACGAGCACGACCAGCCAGCACGCCAGCACCGCGACGCCCGTGACGAGCGGCGGCGGGCCGTTGCGCAGCAGCGCGAGCACGACGGTCACGCCCGAGACGACGGCCATGCACTCGGCGACGACGAGGGCGCGTACGTCGAACACGTCGGCGTCGGAGACCGGGAGGGTCTCGCGCCAGACCATGCCCTTGCCGTCGAGGCACCAGGCGTTCACCCCGAAGAGCAGCGCGGCACCGCTGGCGGTCAGCCCGGGCAGCAACATGACCGAGCTCCACTCCAGGCCCGCCACGAGCGCGATCAGCCCGGGGCCGAGACCGAGGACCAGCAGGCCGCGGCGCATGCCGACCGAGCGCCAGACCGACCCGCGGTCGAGACGGCGCAGCAGCGCACGGTCCGGGGAGCCCCAGCGCGGCTCGGGCACGTGCCGCGCCTCGTGCACGCCGGACTGGACGCGCAGCTCCTCGCGGGGAGGCTGGCCGAGGGCCCAGCGCGCGGGCAGCGCGCCCAGGAGGACGGCGCCGACGGCGAGGACGAGCAGCACGGCCGCCGCCAGGGGCCACCGGGCGGTCTGCATCGTGTCGGCCAGCCAGGTCGTCGGCAGGGACCGGACCAGAGGCACCAGCAGCCCGGCGAGGTGGAGGACGGCGAGGACGGCGACGACCAGGCCGGACGCGACCCGCACGACGACGACGCCGTGGGTGGTCCGGCGTACGCCCTCGACCGCCCACCCGACCGCCTGCCCGACGGCGGTGGCCGCGAGCACCCAGGCGAGCACCACCAGGTGCGCGCCGAGGAGCCGGCCGGGCCCGGTGACGAGGGCGGTGACGGCCAGCAGGCCCCAGAGCTGGACGAGCCACGCGAGGTTGAGGGGTGCGAGCACGAGGGCGCCGAGGTGCTCGGTGACCGGGCTGATCGGGTGGATCGCCGACTCGCTGCGCGACATCAGCTCCCGCCCGCCGCCGCTGCCCATCGCGGCGCTGATCGCCAGCAGCAGGAACCCCACGAACGCCGCGCCGAGGTTGCCCTGCAACGAGCCGACCGCCCGGTCCAGGGCCGGCGACCCGACGGCATCCACGTCGACGGTGGCCGGGCCCAGCGCGAAGCCTGCGGTGAGCGCGAGGACGACGACCAGCCCGAGGAGGGCGGCACCGCGTCGGCGTACGGTCCGCGCGCGGAAGGCCACCAGGTGGCCGGTGTCGCGGACGGCATCGAGCCAGCCGCTGCGCCGGACCTCAGTCGAGGAGCGCACGGTAGGCCTCGCCGGTGAGCTCGGCCGCCTGCATCTCGGCGACCCGGTTGCCGCCGCGCAGCACGATGGCCGTGCCGCACGCCTCGAGCGCGAGGTCGCGCAGGTGGGTGGAGAGCAGGACGCAGGCGCCGCGGGCGCGCGCGTCGGCCACCACGTCGAGAGTGGCCTCGACGCCGAGCGGGTCGACGCCGTCGAAGGGCTCGTCGAGCAGCAGCACGGACGGTTCGTGGAGGGCGGCCAGCACGACGCTGAGCCGCCGGCTCATGCCGTGGCTGAAGCCGCCGACGACCCGGTGCGCGACGTCGCCGAGCTCGAAGCGCTCCAGAAGGTCGCGGCCGCGCTCCTCCCAGGCGTCCATCCGCCGCAGCCGGGCGCTGAGCTGCAGGTGCTCCCACGGCGTCGCGCGCGGGACCAGCCCGCCGACGTCGGGGCAGTAGCCCACCACCCGCTTCACACCGAGCGCGTCGGCGGCCGCGTCGTGCCCGGCGACGCTGACCTCGCCGGCCGTCGGCGGGACGACGCCCGCGAGCACCTTCATGGTGGTCGACTTGCCGGCCCCGTTGCGCCCGAGCAGCGCCGTCGCCCGGCCGCTGTGGGCGGTGAGGTCGACACCCGAGACGGCCTCGACGTCACCGAAGCGGACGTGGAGGTCGCGTACGACGACGGCGGGGGTCAGGGTCACCGACCCATCCTCCCCGAGTCGGCGCATCCGCACACGCGAATCGATCGGGCACCTCCTCGCGCTGAGATGCACTGACCGGGCACTTCCTCGCGGTCGCAGCGCGAGGAAGTGCCCGGTCGGCGTCGTGCAGCGCGAGGAAGTGCCCGGTCGGGTCAGGCGGGGAAGGACTCGCCCTTCGCCGCCATCTCGCGGAGGTACGCCGTCGGGCGGAAGCGCTCGCCGTAGGCGTCGGCCAGCTCGTCGGCGCGGGCCAGGAAGGCGTCCAGCCCGACCGGGCCGACCCCGTGGCCGGTCTCGTCGAGCGCCTGCCAGCCGGTCATGAACTGGGCCGCGCCGCCGGTGAGCGCCGGGAAGCCGATGCCCATGATCGAGCCGATGTTGGCCGCGGCGGCCGAGGTGATCACGCCCTCCTCGAAGCACTTCGCGGTCTCGAGCGCCTCGACGAAGAGCATCCGGTCGCGGATGTCGCGGATCGGGATCTGCTGCTCGGCGACGGGGAACGTCTCGGCGAGCCCGGGCCACAACGTCGTACGCCGCCCGTTGTCGTCGTAGTCGTAGAAGCCGGCGCCCTTGAGCCGCGACGGACGGCCGAGGCCGATCATCGTGGAGATGACCTCGCCGGCCGGGTAGTCGCCCAGGTCGATGCCCTCGCGCGCGGCGGCGTCCTCGGTCGCCTTGCGGATCTTGGCCATCAGCTCCATGTTGAGCTCGTCGCTGATCTGGAGCGGTCCGACCGGGAAGCCGGCCGACGTCGCGGCGCGCTCCAGCGAGACCGGGTGCACGCCCTCGCCGAGCATCGCGAGGCCCTCGTTGATCTGGGTGCCGATGACGCGCGAGGTGTAGAAGCCGCGGGAGTCGTTGACCACGATCGGCGTCTTGCGGATCTGCTGGACGACGTCGTACGCCTTGGCGAGCGCGACGTCGGAGGTCTCCGCGCCGCGGATGATCTCGACGAGCGGCATCTTGTCGACGGGACTGAAGAAGTGCAGGCCGATGAAGTCGGCCGGGCGGTCGATGCCGGTCGCGAGCTCGGTGATCGGCAGGGTGGAGGTGTTGGAGCACAGCAGCGCGTCGTCGTCGACGTACGGCGCCACCTCGGCGAACACCTTCGCCTTGAGCGTCGGGTCCTCGAAGACGGCCTCGATGACCAGGTCGCAGCCGGCGACGTCCGCAGGGTCAGCCGTCGCGGTGATCCGGCCGAGCAGCTCGTCGGCCTTGTCCTGCGTGATCTTGCCGCGCTCGACGCCCTTGGCGTTGAGCTTGGCGGTGTAGGCCTTGCCCTTCTCGGCCGCCTCGACGGAGACGTCCTTGAGCACGACCTGCATCCCCGCGCGGGCGCACGAGTAGGCGATGCCGGCGCCCATCATCCCGGCGCCGAGGACGCCGACCTTGGTGGCCTGCCAGCGCTCGACGCCCTGCGGGCGCAGCGAGCCGGAGTTGATCGCCTGGAGGTCGAAGAAGAACGCCTGGATCATGTTCTTGGCCTGCTGGTTGACCACCAGGTTGGTGAAGTAGCGACTCTCGATGCGCGACGCGGTGTCGAAGTCGACCTGCGCGCCCTCGACCGCAGCGCTCATGATCGCGCGCGGCGCCTGGTAGACCGCACCCTTGGTCTGCTTGCGCAGCAGGGCCGGGAACGCCGGCAGGAACTGCGCGAGGGCCGGGGTCTTCGGGGTGCCGCCGGGCATCTTGTAGCCCGCACGGTCCCACGGGTTCTTCGCCGCGTCCTCGTCGTCGCGGTGCCCCATGACCCACGCCCTCGCGGCGGGCAGGAGCTCCTCGCGGGTCGGCACCACCGCGTCGATGAGGCCCTTGGCGAGCGCGCCCTGCGGGTCGAACTGCGTGCCGGGCATCAGCACGTCCATCAGCGCGGACTGCAGCCCCAGCATGCGTACGACGCGGGTCACCCCGCCGCCGCCGGGCAGCAGGCCGAGCGTCGACTCGGGCAGGCCGATCTTGACCGAGCGGTCGTCGACGGCGATGCGGTGGTTGGCCGCGAGCGCGATCTCGAGGCCACCACCGAGGGCGGCGCCGTTGATCGCCGCGACGACCGGGCGCGGGTAGGTCTCGAGCTTGCGGAGGCTGGCCTTGACGGCCTCGCCCATCGCGAAGATCTCGTCGGCGTCCTCGGGGGTCGCCTTGACCATGCTCTTGAGGTCGCCGCCGGCGAAGAAGGTCTTCTTGGCGCTGGCCAGGACGACGCCGGTGACGTCCTCCTGCTCGTCGTACAGCCGCTGGACAGCTGCCTCCATGGACGACTGGTAGAGCTCGTTCATGGTGTTGGCGCTGGACGTCGGGTCGTCGAGGGTCAGGGTGACGATGCCGTCGGCGTCGCGGTCGTAGCGGACGGCCGTCTGGGTCTCGGTGGTGCTCATGCTGTGGGTGTCTCCTTCTCAGACGAGCTCGACGATGGTGGCGATGCCCATGCCGCCGCCGACGCAGAGCGTGGCGAGGCCGCGCTTCTGGTCGCGGCGGGCGAGCTCGTCGATCAGCGTGCCGAGGATCATCGCGCCGGTGGCGCCGAGGGGGTGGCCCATCGCGATGGCGCCGCCGTTGACGTTGGTGATGTCGTGGCTGATGCCCATGTCGCGCATGAAGCGCATGGCGACGGCGGCGAAGGCCTCGTTGATCTCGAACAGGTCGATGTCCTCGACCTCGAGGCCGGCCCGGGCGAGCGCCTTGCGGGCGGCCGGGGCCGGTCCGGTCAGCATGATCGTCGGGTCGGCGCCGGAGACGGCGGTCGAGATGATGCGCGCCCGCGGCGTCAGCCCGAGCGACGTGCCGACCTCCTCGGTGCCGATCGCCATCACGGCCGCGCCGTCGACGATGCCCGAGGAGTTGCCGGCGTGGTGGACGTGGTCGATCGCGGGGATCCAGTGGTACTTCTCGAGCGCGACGTCGTCGAAGCCGGCGTCGCGACCGATCTGGGCGAACGACGGCTTGAGGCCGGCGAGGCCCTCGACGGAGGTGTCGGGCCGGACGGTCTCGTCGCGGTCGAGCACGGTCACGCCGCTGAGGTCCTTGACCGGGATGACCGCGTCGTCGAAGTAGCCGTTGGCCCATGCCTTGGCGGCGCGGTGGTGCGACTCGGCGGCGTACGCGTCCACGTCGGCGCGGCTCCAGCCCTCGATCGTGGCGATGAGGTCAGCGCCGATGCCCTGCGGCACGAAGCCGGTCTCCAGCGCGGTGGCCGGGTCCATCGCCCAGGCGCCGCCGTCGCTGCCCATCGGCACGCGGCTCATCGACTCCACGCCACCGGCGATGATGAGGTCCTCGAAGCCCGAGCGCACCCGGCCGGCGGCCTGGTTGACGGCCTCGAGGCCGGAGGCGCAGAAGCGGTTCAGCTGCACGCCGGCCACGGTCTCGGGATAGCCGGCCTTGAGGGCGGCGGTCTTGGCGATGTCGCCGCCCTGGTCGCCGATCGGGGTCACGACGCCGAGCACGACGTCGTCGACGCGCGCGGTGTCCAGGGTGGGGTTGCGGGTCTTGAGCTCGTCGAGGAGTCCGACGACCAGGTCCACCGGCTTCACCTCGTGCAGCGAGCCGACGGCCTTGCCGCGGCCGCGAGGTGTGCGGATGTGGTCGTAGACGAATGCTTCTGCCATGTGGGCGATTGTGACACCATTACTGTCACAGTCCAACAGGTGTGTCCGGCGTCACTCGGGGCTGGCGGCCGCGGACGAGAGGATGGGTGGCGTGACGACCGAGGCGGGGAGCGAGCAGGAGGGCGAGCTGCTGACGCTCGACGAGCTGACCGAGCGCACCGGCGTGAGCGCGCGCAACGTGCGCTTCTACGCCTCGCGCGGCCTCGTCCCCTCACCCGTGCGCCGCGGCCGCTCGGGCTACTACGGCCCCGACCACGTCGCCCGGCTCGAGCTGGTGCGCGAGCTCCAGGGCCATGGCTTCACGCTGTCGGCGATCGAGAAGTACGTCGAGGCCATCCCCGAGTCCGCCAGCCCGTCCGACATCGCCCGCCACCTCTCCCTGCTGACGCCGGTCACCGGCGACCGCGACGTCGACGTGCCCGGCGGGCTCTCCGGGATGGGCATCTCGCCCGAGGCGGCGGAGGCCGTCGCCGAGGTCTACGCCGAGCACGGCCGGCAGGTCGCCCACGAGCTCTCCGAGATCGTGCGCACCATGGTCTGGCCGCAGTTCCGCGAGGCCGGCTACACCGCCGAGCAGCTGCGCGAGTTCATCCACCGGCTCAAGCCGCTCACGATCGCCGGCCTCGTCACCGCCTACGAGCAGGCGATCGACGAGTCGGCAGCAGAGTCCGCGGACCGGCGTACGACGACGCGGGGCTGACCCGCCTGGGTCAGGCGTCGAGAGCGGCGGTGCCGAGCCCGGCGACCTCGACCTCGAACCGTCGATGGCCCCGCAGCGGCACCGCGTCGGTCATCGCGCCGGCGAGCACGACGGAGCCGGCGCCCAGGCTCTCACCCCGCTCAGCGAGGTGCCGGGACAGGTGCACGATCGCCAGCAGCGGGTCGCCCAGGATCGCGGCGGGTGTGGTCGTGGCGACCGGCTCGCCGTCGACCAGCCAGCGTGCCTCGGCCTCACGCAGGTCCGGCACGTCGCGCAGGGGCACCCACTCGCCGAGCACGAAGCCCGCCGCGCTGGTGTTGTCGGCGAGCACGTCGGCGAGACGGAAGCGGTAGTCGGTCCACCTCGAGTCGAGGACCTCGAGGGCGGGTGCCACGGCATCGACGACGTCCCCGACCTGCTCCAGCGTGAGCTCCCGCGACAGGTCGGTGCCGAGCCGGAAGGCGACCTCCGGCTCGACACGCGGCTGCGCCAGCGTCGACAGGTCGACGTCGGTCATCGCGTCGGTGAGGAAGCCGACGATGGGCTGGTGCACGCCCATCGTCTGCTGCTTGGGCGCGCTGGTGAGGCCGAGCTTGGCGCCGACCACCCGCTCGCCCGCGGCCAGGCGGGTCGCGCGGTCCACGGCCTGGGCGGCGTACCCCCACTGCTCGTCGAGGTCGGGGTGGGTGTCGGTGAGGCGGACGAGCGTACGACGCCCGGCGCGCGCCGCGCGGAGCAGCTCGGCCGCCTCCTCCGGGCGCATCACAGGCGACCGTGGGCGTAGCGGTGGGACGCCTCGACGATGCCGGCGACGACGTCGAGCTCGGCCTCGTCGCGCGGCCCGTAGACCATCACGAAGCCCGGCGCGAGGCGGACTCCGGCCCACATGTGGCTCTGTGCCCAGCCCCGGGCGATGGCGTCGCCGGCGAGGTCGAGCGGGAGCGCCACGTGGAGCGAGCCGTCGTGCTCGGGGTGCAGGTGGGCGAACTCCTTGACCTCGGCGACCAGGAACGCGTCGTCGGGACCTTGCGCGTCCGGCGCGACGAAGCCGCGGGCGCCGGGGACGGAGATCATCGACGGGCCGCTGGCGACGCCGTCGAGCCGGGAGAGGCGCTCGAAGAGGCGCTCCTGGAGGTCGTGCGGCGAGGTGTCGCTCAGCTGGCTCTGGGGGATCCGGAAGTGCACCTGCGGGCGCTCGCCTGCGCGCTGCGGCAGCCTGCCGCCGGCGAGGGTGGGCCACGAGACACTCTCGGCCAGGCCGACCGGCCCTGCGCCACGGTGCTCGAGCCAGGCGAGGCGGTGGCCCAGCCAGTCGGCGAGCTCGGCGGCGGTGCCCTGGGTGAGTCCGTGGCCGCCGGGGTCGCGCCGGGCCGACGGGGCGGCACCGGAGGCGCCGAGGAGGTAGGACCAGGTGCGGGCGAGGAGCTCGGCGGGGATGACGTGGTCCTGGTCGCCCTGGGCGACGAACACCGGAAGTCCCGTGAGCCGTCCGGCCTCGACCGGGACGCCGGCGTCCTCGAAGGGCAGCGTGCCGTAGAGGATTGCGGCGCCGGCGTAGCGCGCCGGGTCGCTCAGCAGCAGGCCACCGGCGAACGCCGCGCCCCCGCTGAAGCCGGCGAGCACGACCGGGCGACCGGCCGGCGCGACCTCGTCGAGCCACGTGCGGAACCACGCCATCGTCTCGGCCAGGCTCTCGGCGACCGGACGCCCGATGCCCCGGTTGGCGAACCAGGCGAAGCCACCGCCCTCGGCGATCGGCGCGCGCACGGCGACGTACGACGGTCCCTCCGGCAGGTGCGGGGCCAGCCCGATGATGTCGGCCTCGCTCGAGCCGCGGCCGTGCAGCAGCACGACGAGGGGGCGGCTCGGGTCGTCCTGGCCGGACGCCCAGGCCACGACGGGCCGGTCGAAGGTCGCCTGGAAGGGGGTGGTGGGGGTGGTCATGGGGTGCTCACTTCCGTCGGGCTCACATATTAGTTGAAGGTTGAACTAATCACCACCTCGCGGCATTCCCCGCCCATCCGGGTGGCCCGACGCGACACGACGGTGGGTGCGCTGGGACCGTGGTCGGGTGCACCTTGCCGCGACGACCCACGAGGCAGCGACCCGATGACCGGGGCCGCGGTCTACCTCATCCTGGGCCTGGCCCTGCTGCTCGCCACGGTGCTGCCGCAGGTCACCCGGCGCATCGCGCTGTCGCCGCCGATGGTGCTCGTCGGGATGGGCATGCTGATCGGCCTGCTGCCCCTCGCCGACGGCACGAGCCTCGAGCCGCAGGACCACCGCGAGCTCCTCACGCACCTCACCGAGTTCACCGTGCTGGTCGCACTCATGGGCGTCGGGCTCGCCATCGACCGCGTCCTCGACCTGCGGTCGTGGCAGTCGTGGCGCACCTGGTCGCCCGTGTGGCGGCTGCTCCTGGTGACGATGCCGCTCACCATCCTCGGCACCGCACTGCTCGGCTGGTGGGTGGCCGGGCTTGCTCCCGCCGTCGCGCTGCTCCTGGGCGCCGTGCTCGCCCCGACGGACCCGGTGCTGGCCTCCGACGTCCAGGTCGGCGAGCCACTCACCGAGGACATCGACGATCCCGACGACGAGGAGGGCCCGCGCGAGGACGACGACATCCGGTTCGCCCTGACCGCGGAGGCCGGGCTCAACGACGGCCTGGCATTCCCGTTCGTGCACCTCGCCCTGCTCCTGCTGGCGGGCGGCTTCGCGGTGGCCGACGCCGGCGCCTGGGTCGGGTGGTACGTCCTGGGCAAGATCGCGGTCGGTGTCGCCGTGGGCCTCGCCGCCGGGTGGCTGCTGGGCCGGCAGGCGTTCCACGCCCGCAGCGACAAGCTGCGCCTGGCCGAGCAGGGCGAGCCGTTGCTGGCACTGGCCGCGCTGCTGGCGTCGTACGGCGCCGCGGAGCTGGTCGGGGGCTACGGCTTCCTCGCGGTCTTCGTGTGCGCGACCCGGCTGCGCGCCTCCGAGCGCGGCCACTCCTACCACCGCGACATGCACGCGGTCGTCGAGCGCCTCGAGCGGCTGATGACGCTGCTCGTCCTCCTCCTCCTCGGCATGAGCATGACGCGCGGACTGCTCGAGCACCTCGACTGGCGCGGCATCCTCATCGCCCTGGCGCTGGTGCTCGTGGTCCGGCCCGTGACGGGGTACGTCGCCCTGGCGGTCCTCGCGCGCGACGAGCGCAGCGAGGGCGGGCTCGACCGCGGCGAGAAGGCCGCCGTGGCGTTCTTCGGGGTCCGCGGCGTCGGGTCGCTGTACTACCTCGGCTACGCCACCAGCCACGAGCACGTGCCTGACGAGCCGTGGCTGTGGTCGACCGTGGCCTTCACCGTGATCGTCTCGGTGCTGCTGCACGGCGTGACGGCGACGCCCGCGATGACTCGCCTCGACGCGCGCCGGGACCAGCCTGCCCCCGAAGGATGAGGCCGCCGGCTGGGCCGGGCTGACAGCATGGGGCCCATGGCCACCGTCCTCGTCACCGGCGCCACCGGCTTCATCGGCCGCCGGCTCGTCCCCGCCCTCCTCGACGCTGGGCACGACGTCCGCGCCATGACGCGGCACCCGGAGTCGTACGACGGACCGGGCGAGGCGGTCGGCGCCGACGTGATGGACGCCGACTCCCTGCGACCGGCGCTCGAGGGCGTCGACGTCGCGGTCTACCTCGTGCACTCGCTCGACGACCCCGACTTCGAGCGCAAGGACGCCGAGGCGGCCCGCAACTTCAGCGCCGCGGCGGCCGCAGCCGGCGTGCGCCAGATCGTCTACATGGGCGGACTGGGAGACGACGCCGACGACCTGTCCGCGCACCTGCGCTCGCGCCGTGAGGTCGAGCACCTGCTCGGCCAGGACGGCGTACCCGTCACCGTGCTGCGCGCCGCGATCGTGGTCGGCCACGGCGGCATCTCGTGGGAGATCACCCGCCAGCTGGTCAAGAACCTCCCGGCGATGGTGGTGCCCAAGTGGGTCAGCACGCGCACCCAGCCGATCGCGCTCGATGACGTGGTCCGCTACCTCGCGGGGGTCGTCGGCAAGGAGGAGGCCCTCGGCCGGGTCTTCGAGATCGGCGGCACGGAGCAGCTGACCTACCTGGAGATGATGCGTGTCGCGGGAGAGCTCATCAACGGCCGCCCCGTCCCGATCGTCACCGTGCCGGTCCTCACGCCGCGGCTGTCCTCGCGCTGGCTCGCGCTCGTCACGGACGTCGACGCCACGACCGGGCGCAACCTGATCGACTCGATGTCGCACGAGGTGGTCGTCAAGGACACCTCGATCCGCGAGGTCGTGCCCGGCGAGCCGATGTCCTACCGCGAGTCCGTGCGCCGCGCGCTGGCCGAGCGCGAAGCGGCGGGCCAGGCGTCAGGCGAAGAGCAGCGGTAGCAGGAAGAGCATCGAGAGCGACCACGTGATGTGGGTCAGGATCGGCGCGAGGATGCCGCCGCTGGCCCGCCGCTCCAGGCCGCAGACCGCGCCGAGCAGGATCGCGGCGAAGGCGAGCATCACGTTGCCCGTCGCGAGCGTGGCCACGACGTAGGCCACCGTCGTCCAGAGGACCGGGTGCCGCGGGATCGCCGCATACATCGCACCCCGGAAGAACAGCTCCTCGGCGATGCCGTTGAAGAAGGTGATGATCGCGAGCGCGGTGAGCGACCCCTCGTCGGCGTACTCCAGCACCGAGCTGACGTAGGTCGCCAGCGGGTCGATCTCGCGCACCACGAGGGCGCCGAGGACGAACAGCCCGACCAGCAGCAGACCGAGCAGGATGGGCGCGAGGATGGGCCGGATGAACACCTCCCCGCCGCCCGCGATCCGGCCGAGGTGCAGCCGTCCCGACAAGAAGGCGCCCGCCGCCCACACCCCGGCCAGCACGATCGCCGCGACGTAGAAGGTGTTGCCGCCGGGCTCGAGGCGCAGCGACCAGCCGAGCACGCCGGCGCCGACGAGCACCACGATCGCGGCCACGACCTGCCGCCGCCGGAAGGCGGCGGCGGAGTCGCGCTGGTCGCGCGGGACCACGTCCCACAACGACCGCCGGATGAAGGTGCGCATGCCCTCAGACTATGAGTCGGCCATGAGCTCGCGGACGCGCGGGATGACTTCCTCGCCGTAGAGCCGGATCGACTCCAGGCGCTGCTCGTGCGGCAGCGCGCCGACGGAGTACTTCAGCTGGAAGCGGGAGAGCCCCAGCGTTCGCGCGGCCCAGGCGATCTTCTGCGCGACCGTCTCGGGCGAGCCGACGAAGAGCGCGCCCTGCGGTGCGGCGCTCTGCTCGAAGGCGATCCGGCTGTAGGGCGGCCAGCCGCGCTCGCGGCCCAGCCGGGTCACCAGCTCCGCCTGGTGCGGGAAGAGCTGCTCGCGCGCCGCCTCGTCCGTCGCGGCGACGTGGCCCGGCGAGTGCATGCCGATGGGCAGCTCGGGCAGGCCGAGCTGGCCGAGGGCGTCGCGGTAGAGGTCGGCGAGCGGGACGAAGGCCGCCGGGGAGCCACCGATCACGGCGAGCATCAGCGGCATGCCGTAGCGCGCAGCCCGTACGACGGACTGGGGCGTGCCGCCGACGCCGATCCAGGCCGGGACCTTGCCCGCGGCCGTCGTCGGGTAGACCTGCTGGTCGGTGAGCGGCGTGCGGAAGGTGCCCTCCCACGTCACCGGCCGCTCGTGCTGGAGCGCGGCGAAGAGGTCGAGCTTCTCGTCGAAGAGCCGGTCGTAGTCGGCGAGGTCGAGGCCGAAGAGGCCGAACGACTCGATGAACGAGCCGCGGCCCAGCTGCACCTCGGCGCGACCGTTCGAGACGGCGTCGAGGGTGGCGAACCGCTCGTAGACCCGGATCGGGTCGTCGGAGGACAGCACGGTGACGCCGGTGCCGAGCCGGATCCGCTCCGTGCGACCCGCGATCGCGGCCAGCACGACGTCGGGTGCGGAGATCGCGTAGTCGGGTCGGTGGTGCTCGCCGAGGCCGATGTAGTCGACGCCGACCCGGTCGGCGAGCACGGCCTCCTCGACGACCTGGCGCAGGGTCTCGGCGTGGTTGCCGGGAGCCGCGTCGAGGGGCGCGTCACCGAACGTGTCGAGGCCGAGCGAGAGGTACTCGCGCGTGCCGAGCACGGAGTGGTCGAATGCCTGCACGGGGTCTGTCATCGCTGCCTCCGAATTGGTTGAAGGATGAACCATCGCGTGCGCTGAATGATTCCGGCCCCGAACGCGCTTCAGCGATCCCCGGCTGACCGGGGATCGCTGAAGTTGTCAGGCCTTGCACGGGCCGACATGTTCAGGGATCCCCGGCTGACCGGGGATTCCTGGAGGGGTCGATCAGCGGCCGCCGCTGAACGACGCCGCGCTGTGACCGCCGCTGCGCTGGCCGCCACCCTGGCCACCGCCGGAGCGACGACGACGGTTGCCGCCACCGCCGCCCTGTCCGGACGGGCCGGACGGACCGCCCTGGCCGCCACCGGAACGACGACGCTGACCGCCGCCGCCGTTGGAGCCGCCACCGCCACCACCAGGGGTCTCGCTGGTGTAGCTGGTCGGGTTGCCCCGACGCGACTGGCCGTTGGTCTGGCCGCTCTTGCGGGCGCGCTTGCGCTGTGCGTTGGCGCCCGTCGAGCGGCCGCCGCCACCGGAGGCGGGAGCCTCGACGACGAGGCCGCCGGGCACGAGGGTCCGCTCGCCCGGCGCGAGCTGCACGAGCACCGGGTGGTCGGGGCCGTGGACCTTGGTGGTGGTCGGCTTGATGCCGGCCTGACGGGTCAGGTCGCGCACGTCGCGCTGCTGCTCGTCGGTCATCAGGGTGATCACGGTGCCCTCGTTGCCGGCACGCGCCGTACGACCGGAGCGGTGCAGGTAGGCCTTGTGCTCGACCGGCGGGTCGGCGTGGACGACCAGTGCGACGTCGTCGACGTGGATGCCGCGCGCGGCGATGTCGGTCGCGACCAGCGTGGTGGCGTGGCCCGCGTGGAAGGCCTCCATGTTGCGGGTGCGTGCGTTCTGCGACAGGTTGCCGTGCAGCTCCACGCTGGGCACGCCGCTCTTGTTGAGCTGGCGGGCCAGCGCCTTGGCGCCGTACTTGGTGCGGGTGAACACGACGGTGCGTCCCGGGGCGCTGGTGAGGTCGACCAGCACCGGCACCCGCTGCTCGCGGGTCAGGTGCAGCACGTGGTGGTGCATGGTGGCGACCGGCGACTGCGCCGAGTCGGCCTCGTGCGTGACCGGGTTGGCGAGGAACCGCTTGACCAGGACGTCGATCGCCTTGTCCAGCGTGGCCGAGAACAGCAGGCGCTGACCCGACTGCGGGGTCTTGTCCATGATGCGGCGCACGCCGGGCAGGAAGCCCAGGTCGGCCATGTGGTCGGCCTCGTCGAGGACGGTGATCTCGACCGCGGACAGGTCGGCGTGGCCCTGGCCCATGAGGTCCTCGAGACGACCGGGGCAGGCGATGACGACGTCGACGCCCTTCTTGAGCGCGGTGACCTGCGGGCCCTGGCCGACGCCGCCGTAGACGACGACGGTCGAGAGGCCGGTGGCCTTGGCCAGGGGCGCGAGCGAGGCGTGGATCTGGCCGACCAGCTCGCGGGTCGGGGCGAGGATCAGTGCACGCGGCTTGCGCGGCATCGCCGGCAGCTTGCTCGCGTCGAGGCGGGCGACCAGCGGGAGCAGGAAGCCGTACGTCTTGCCGGAGCCGGTGCGGCCACGGCCGAGGACGTCGCGGCCGGCGAGGCTGTCGGGCAGCGTCGCGGCCTGGATGGGAGTGGGAGTCGTGATGCCCTGCTGCTCCAGGATCTGGGCGAGCGAGGACGGGACGCCGAGGTCGGCGAAGTTCATGTGAATGCTTTCGGTTGGCGTCTCGCCACCGTGAGCCACGCTTCTGTGATGTGCGCGGCGTACGTGCCTCAGGAGATGAGGAAGGGTGCCGCGTGAGCGGCGACCTGCGCCCGGGGCAAGACCGGCCGGGCGTCTGAGGTGTCAACGCTAGTGGGACGGGTGGTGTTCCGGCGAATCCACCGCGCTGTGAGAACCGCCTCAGGCGCAGCAGACCGCGTCGGTCGTGGCCGGCTCGACCGGGGCGTCGTCGGTGATCGTGTAGACCTCCCAGCGCTCGCCGTCGGGCGTGCCCTGCACCCAGAACTTGTCCTGCTTGGCGTAGCAGCAGGTCGTGTCGCGCTCCTCCGTGGTGGCGAAGCCGGCCGCTGCCAGACGGGTGAGCTCCGCGTCGACGGTGTCCACGTCGTCCACCTCGACCCCGAGGTGGTTGACGCTCCCGCCCTGACCGGCGTTCTCGATGAGCACGAGCTTCAGCGGCGGCTGGGCGACGGCGAAGTTGGCGTAGCCCGGGCGCACCTTGTGGGGCTCGGTGCCGAAGAGGGTCGAGTAGAAGGCGATCGACGTCTCGAGGTCGTCGACGTTGAGGGCGAGCTGCAGGCGGGACATGGTGGTGCTCCTTCGGGGACATTGATGGGTGTCGATGTCTTGAGTTTGCACACAGACATAGACATCTGTCAATATTGATGGGTGTCGAAGTCCCAGTTGACCCTCACCCCCGTCGAGACGGCCGCCTGCTGCTCCCCGCTGCTGCGCGAGCCGCTGTCGCTCGAGCAGGCAGAGCGCGTGGCTCCCCTGCTGAAGGCGCTCGCCGACCCGGTCCGACTGCGCCTGGTCTCGATCGTCGCGGCCAGCGAGGGCGGCGAGGCGTGCGTGTGCGACCTCAACGACGCCTTCGACCTGTCCCAGCCCACGATCAGCCACCACCTCAAGGTGCTGCACGAGGCCGGGCTCCTGGACCGCACCAAGCGCGGCGTGTGGGTCTACTACGCCGTACGCCGTGAGGTGCTCGCCGACGTCGCCGCGCTCATCGGCGGGCGCGAGTGACGCCGACCCTGCGGGCGCGCGTCACGGCCGAGCTCGTCGGCACCGCGCTCCTCGTCGCCACCGTGGTCGGCTCCGGCGTGATGGCCACGCGGCTCACCGACGACGTCGCCCTCCAGCTGCTCGCCAACAGCCTCGCCACGGGCGCGGTGCTGGTGGCCCTCATCGTCTCGCTGCAACCGGTCTCGGCGGCCTTCAACCCCGTCGTCACCCTCGCCGAGGTCGTCCTGCGGCTGGTGACGCCGAAGGCCGCTGGCGCCCTCGTCGCCGCCCAGGTGGTCGGCGGGGCGCTGGGCGCCGTGATCGCCAACCTGATGTTCGACCTCGATGCCGTCAGCATCGCGACCCGCGAGCGCACCGGCTCCGGGCTGTGGCTCGGCGAGGTCGTGGCGACCCTCGGGCTGCTGCTCGTCGTCTTCGGCTGCGCCCGCGCCGGGCGTACGGACGCGATCGCGTGGGCCGTCGCCGGCTGGATCGTCGCGGCCTACTGGTTCACCTCCTCGACCAGCTTCGCCAACCCCGCGGTCACGATCGCCCGCACCCTGTCCGACTCCTTCGCCGGCATCAGCCCGACGTCGGTGCCGATGTTCGTCCTCATGCAGGTCGTCGGCGGCGGACTCGCCGTCGCGCTCCTGCGGCTGCTGCACCCGACCCCCTCGCCCCTGGAGGCTCCCCTTGACTGACGCCATGACCGACACCCCCACCGTCCTCTTCGTCTGCGTGCACAACGCCGGGCGCTCTCAGATGGCTGCCGGATGGCTGCGCCACCTGGCGGGCGACCGCGTCGAGGTCCTGTCCGCCGGCTCCGCGCCCGCCGAGGGCATCAACCCGGTCGCTGTCGAGGCGATGGCCGAGGTCGGCATCGACATCGCCGGCCAGCAGCCCAAGCTGCTCAGCGACGCGGCCGTGCAGTCCTCCGACGTCGTCATCACGATGGGCTGCGGTGACGCGTGCCCGTTCTACCCCGGCACGCGCTACGAGGACTGGGCCCTCGAGGACCCGGCCGGTCAGGGCATCGACGCGGTGCGACCGATCCGCGACGAGATCCGCCGCCGGGTCGAGGAGCTCATCGACTCCCTGGCCTGAGGTGATCGAGCAGCCCGAGGGCGTACCGAGATTCAGGCGCTCTCGCGTCGCACCAGCGTCGGCGGGATGATCAGCCGCATCGGGTGCGCGTCGGCGGCCGAGTCGACCCGCTCGAGCAGGAGCCGGGTGGCGCGCTCGGCCATCTCCTCCACCGGCTGGCGCACCGTGGTCAGGGGCGGCGTGGTCCGCTCGGCGACCCCGAGGTCGTCGAAGCCCACGACCGCGATGTCGTCCGGCACCCGGCGCCCCAGCTCGGCCAGCACCCGCATCGCGCCGGCGGCCATGAGGTCGGAGGCGACGACGAGTCCGTCGAGGTCGGGGTGGCGCTGCATGAGGGCACGGGCGGCGACCTCGCCGCTGGCCTCGGTGAAGTCGCCGTGCTCGACGGCGTCGGCCGGCAGCCCTGCGGCGGCCATCGCCTGCCGCCAGCCGGTCAGCCGGTCCTCGGCCGCCGTCATGTCGGACGGCCCGGCGATGGTGCCGATGCGGGTGCAGCCGCGCGCGAGGAGCACCTCGGTGGCCTCGCGCTCGCCGGCGACGTTGTCGACGTCGACGTAGGCGACCCGGTCGCCACCGGTCCACGGCCGGCCGCCGAAGACGCAGGGCAGGCCGATGTCAGCGAGGTGCTCGGCGAGCCGGTCGTCGCGGTGGTGGGAGGTGACGAGGGCGCCGTCGACGTGGCGGTTGGTCAGGTAGCGCAGCGTCCGCGCGGTCGACGCTCCCGGGCGCGCCAGCAGCAGCACCAGCTGGATGTCGCGCTCGGTGAGCACCCGGTTGACGCCGCGGAGCGTGCCGGCGAAGAACGGGTCGGAGAAGACCCGGTCGTCGGGCTCGGGCACGACCACCGCGATCGAGTCCGTGCGCCGGGTGACCAGGCTGCGGGCCGCCGGGTTGGGGACGTAGCCCAGGCTCCGCACGGCGGTGTCGACCGCGGACTGCGCGCGGGCGCTGACCCGCTGGCCGCCGTTGATCGCCCGCGAGGCCGTGGCGCGCGAGACGCCGGCCACCCGCGCGACCTCGTCGAGGGTCGGCTGCCCGGTCCCCGGGGCGGTGCGCGGTGTGGTCACCCGCCTCACGCTAGTCGGCCGTCGGGTCGGGCGAGTGCAGGATCCCGGACCTGGCGAGGTCGGCGTACCAGTGCGCGCTCGACTTCGGCGTGCGCTCCTGGGTCTCGTAGTCGACGTAGACGAGCCCGAAGCGCTTGGCGTAGCCGAAGGCCCACTCGAAGTTGTCGCAGAACGACCACTGGAAGAAGCCCCGCACGTCGACGCCCTCGTCGATCGCCCGGTGCACCGCGCGCAGGTAGGAGTCGAGGAACGCGATCCGGTCCGGGTCGTGCACCGCGCCGTCGGCGTCGGGCCGGTCGGCGAACGCGGCACCGGTCTCGGTGAGGTAGATCGGGAGGTGCGGGTAGTCGTCGTGGAGCCGGCGCAGCAGGCGGTGCAGCCCGTCGGGCTGGATCTCCCACCCCATGTCGGTGACGGGCAGGCCGCGGCTCGGGAAGGTGACGTGCTCGGAGCCCACGAAGGGCGACAGCGAGACCCGGTCGGGGTGGTCGGCGCCGATCCCGACGACGTCGGTGCGCGGGTGCCCCGAGACCTCGTTGCCGTGGTAGTAGTTCACGCCCAGCACGTCGATCGGCGCGGAGATCGTCGCCAGGTCGCCGTCGCGCAGGACGTCGGTCCAGGGCGCGCCCTGCCAGGTCAGGTCGGCGGTGTCCTCGAGCAGGTCGGCCGGGTAGCTGCCGGTGAGGACCGGGTCGAGGAACAGCCGGTTGTGCAGCGCGTCGATCCGGCGTGCGGCGTCGACGTCCACCGGGTCGCCCGGGTCGCTCGGGTCCGGCACCGTGAGGTTGAGGCTCAGCCCCAGCCGGTCCGCACCGCGGTTGCGGAGCTCCTCGGTCGCCATCCCGTGGGCGAGCAGCAGGTGGTGGGCCGCGACCAGGCCGGCCGCGCCCTCCTGCCGACCCGGGGCGTGGTGGCCCGCGGTGTAGCCGAGGAAGGCCGAGCACCACGGCTCGTTGAGGGTCGTCCAGGTGGGGACGCGGTCGCCGAGCGCGTCGTGCACGGCGAGGGCGTGGTCGACGAACCGGTGGGCGGTGTCGCGGTTGGTCCAGCCGCCCGCGTCCTCGAGCACCTGCGGCAGGTCCCAGTGGTAGAGCGTCAGCCACGGGGCGATGCCCCTGCCCAGCAGCTCGTCGACGAGTCGGTCGTAGAACGCCAGCCCGGCCGGGTTGACCGCCCCGGCGTCGGGTCGTACGCGCGGCCAGGCCACCGAGAAGCGGTAGGACGTCGCGCCGAGGTCGGCCATGAGGGCCACGTCGGCAGGCATCCGGTGGTAGTGGTCGCACGCGACGTCGCCGGTGTCGCCGCCCAGCACGGCACCCGGGATGCGGGAGAACGTGTCCCAGATCGACGGCGTACGTCCGTCCTCGGCCACGGCGCCCTCGATCTGGTAGGACGCGGTGGCCATCCCCCAGACGAAGTCGGACGGGAAACCGACCGTGGGGACCGGGGTCTTCGCGGTCGTGCTCTGCACGCTCATCCCTTGACTGCTCCTTGCATGATGCCGGCGACCATCTGGCGGCCGGTGAGGACGAAGAGGACCAGCAGCGGCACCGTCGCGAGCGTCGCGCCGGCGAGCACCAGGCTGTAGTCGACGTAGTAGCCGCTCTGCAGCTGCTGGAGGGCGATCTGGACGGTCGGGTTGCTGGCGGGCAGCACGATCAGCGGCCAGAAGAAGTCGGTCCAGGTGGCCATGAAGGTGAACAGCCACAGGATGCCGGCGGCCGGCCGCGCCGCGGGCACGGCGACGTTCCAGAAGGTCCTGAAGAGCGAGCACCCGTCGACGCGGGCGGCGTCGATGAGCTCGTCGGGCACGGCGTCGAGGAGGTACTGCCGCATGAAGAAGACGCCGAACGCGGTGACCATGCCGGGCACGATCAGGGCCCACAGCGACCCCACCCAGCCGAGCTTGGCCATCACGATGAACAGCGGGATCACGCCCAGCTGCGTCGGCACGGCCAGGGTCGCGACCACGAACACCAGCAGCGGCGTACGTCCGCGGAACGCCAGCTTGGCGAAGGCGAAGCCGGCGAGGGTGGAGAAGAAGACCACCGACGTCGCGACGGTGCCGGACACGACGAGGCTGTTGGCGAGCGCCTTCCAGAACGGTACGGCGTCGATGGCGCGCTGGGCGTTGTCCCAGAAGTGGCCGCCGGGGAGCAGCGGCGGCACCCGCTTGGTCAGCACCTCGCGGCTGTGCGAGCCCACCAGGAACGACCAATAGAGCGGGGCGCACGAGCCGAGCACGAAGGCGGTCAGCAGGCCGTAGACGAGGAATCCGGGGCGACGTTCCATCAGGCACCTCCTCGCAGGGCGCCGGCGCGGCGGCTGAGGAACAGGTTGATCCCGGCGAAGACCACGATGATCAGGAAGAGCAGCCACGCCACGGCGGAGGCCATGCCGAGGTCGCGGACCCGCCAGCCGAGCTCCCAGAGGTACATCGTGAGCGTCTGGTACTGCCGGTCGGAGCCGCCGAGGCCCTGGGTGTCGAAGAGCCGCGGCTCCGCGAAGATCTGGAGCCCGCCGATCGTCGAGGTGATGACCACGAAGAGCAGGGTGGGCCGGATCATCGGCACCGTCATCGAGACGAACTGCCGGACCCGTCCGGCGCCGTCGAGGGCGGCCGACTCGTAGACGTCGCGCGGCACCGCCTGCATGGCGGCCAGGAGGATCAGCGCGTTGTAGCCGGTCCAGCGCCAGTTGACCATCGACGCGATCGCCAGGTGGCTGGCGAGGGTGTCGACGTGCCAGCGGACCGCGTCGAGCCCGATGCCCTGCAGCACCTCGTTGACCAGGCCGTAGCGGTCGCCGAAGACGTTGCCGAAGATCAGCGCGACCGCGGCCGGTGCGACCACGAAGGGCAGCAGCACGCTCATCCGCCAGAGCGTGCGGCCGCGCAGCTGCGTGTCGAGCAGCCCGGCGAGCACGAGGGCGATGAGGACCTGCGGCACCGACGACAGCACGAAGATGCTGAACGTGTTGCACAGGGCGTTCCAGAAGTAGCGGTCCTCCAGGACCCGGCGGTAGTTGTCGAGGCCGGTGAAGTCGCCCTGGCCGGACAGCAGGCCCCAGTCGTGCACCGAGACCCAGGCCGTGTAGCCGAGGGGGAACATCCCGACCAGGAGGAACAGCAGGAAGAACGGGGAGATGAAGACGTACGGCGTCACCTTGACGTCGAGCTGCGACAGGCGCACCCGCCATGCGGACCGTGGCCGGCCCGGACCGTCGCGCCGCGCCCCGGTCGGGGACGCCAGGTCACTGGCGTCCCCGACCGGCTTCACGGCAGTGGAACCCGCCTCCATCGCTTCGGTCAGCCCAGGCGCTCGACGTCGGCGAGGAAGGAGTCCCAGGCCTCGTCGGCCGACTCCTTGCCCTCGTCGACTCGCTGGATCGCCTGCTGGAACGCCGTGTTGATGTCGGCGAACTTCGGACCCTTGTGGGCGATGAAGGGCACTGCCTCGGCGCGCTCGGCGAGGATCTTGCCGGTGGGCGCGTCGTTGAAGAACGCGTTGGTGGCGCCGGTCAGCGCGGGGTCCTCGAGGGCGTCGACCTGGCTCGGGAAGGTGCCCTTGGCCTGGAACGCCTTGACCTGCTGCTCGGGCGCGGTCAGCCACTTGGCGAGGGCCTTGGCCTCCTCGATGTGGTCGCCCTGCGCCGGCACGGTGAGGTAGGAGCCACCCCAGTTGCCGCCGCCGCCCGGGAACACGTTGGCGATGTCCCAGCCCTTGACGCCGTCGGCGTTGCCCTCGATCACGCCGAGCATCCAGCCGGGGCACGCCATCGTGGCGAAGCCGTCGTCCTGGAAGGACGCGGTCCAGTCCTCGCTCCACTGCACGAGCTTGGTGGAGAGGCCCTCCTCCGACAGCGACGTGACCGTGTCGAAGACCTCCTTCACCTCCGGGTTGTCGGCGGCGATCACGGTGTTGTCCTCGTCCTCGAAGGAGTACTCCACCTGGTTGATCATGGCCTGCGCGGTGGCGCCGGAGGCGTCGTACCAGGCGACGTCGGGCACCTTCTTCACGAAGTCGCGACCGGTCTGGAAGTAGTCGTCCCAGGTGCCGAAGAGCTTCGCGACCTCGTCGCGGTCGGTGGGCAGCCCGGCCTTCTCGAACAGGTCGGAGCGGTAGCAGATGCCCTCGGGGCCGATGTCGGTCCCGTAGCCGATGAGCGCGCCCTCGGGGGTCGTCGCGGCCTCGGACTTCCAGTCCAGCCAGCGGCCCTCGACCTCGGGGTCGGAGAGGTCGGCGAAGGCGTCGGACTGCTCCATGAGCGCGGCCCACCAGTCGACCTCGATCGCCTCGATGTCGGAGAGGCCCGAGCCGGCGGCGAGCTTGGCGTAGAGGTTGTCCTGGTGCTCGTTGGCGGTGCCGGCCTTCTTCTGCTCGACCACCACCTCGTCCTGCATCGCGTTGTACTCCTCGATGAGCTCCTCGTAGCCGAACTCGTTGAAGGTCGCGACGGTCAGCTTGATCTTGCCGTCCGCGGTCGTGCCCTCGTCGTCCCCGCCGCCGCCGCATGCGGCCGCGGTCGTCGCGAGGGTGAGCGCCAGCAGTGCGCTCGTGGCGAGTCGCGCTCGCCGGGTCCTCGTGGACCTACCTGATGTCTGCACCACTGCACTCCTGCCGTCCTGCGAAGCGCCGGGCGGGCTGCCCGGCCGGGAGGTGGACGTCCGTCGCGCTGTGAGAGCGCTTCCACTTTCGTCCGGGCACCACTATGGCGGCCGTCACATCCACGTGTCAACGGGCGCTCGGCGTGGCGCCGTACGAATGTGGGAGCGCTTCCACATGAGCCTCCTCGCTTCCCAGCGTCGCAGTCACCGGGTACCCGGTGATTCCTCGGGTTCTCGACCGTTGCAACGGGCAGGGACCCGCAGGGTCACCGGGTACCCGGGGATCGCGACAGCAGGAGAGAACTCACGACCAGCGGAGCACGCCGTCGTCCAGCTTCGCGGTACGGAGCGCGAGGGCGTCGTAGAGGTAGTTCTGCTTCAGCGCCCATGGCGCCCGGTCGCCCTGGCGCGGGAGCGTGTGCACCATCCGCTGGACGTAGCCCGACTCGAAGTCGAGCAGCGGCACCTCCTCCACCGAGGGGTCCCGGACCGGCACGACGGAGCGCGAGCGGGTGGCGCGCAGGTGCCGCAGCAGCCGGACGACGTACTCAGCGACGAGGTCGGCCTTCAGCGTCCACGAGGCGTTGGTGTAACCGATGGTGAAGGCGAAGTTGGGCACCCCCGACAGCATCATCGCGCGGTAGGCCATCGTCTCGCGCGGCTCGACCACCTCGCCGTCGACGGTGAGCTCGGCGCCGCCGAAGACCTGGAGGTTGAGGCCGGTCGCGGTCACGACGACGTCGGCGTCGAGGTGCCGGCCCGAGGCCAGCTCGAGGCCGGTCTCGGTGAACCCGAGGATCCGGTCGGTGACCACCTCGGCCGTGCCGTCCTTGATCGCGCGGAACAGGTCGCCGTCGGGCACCAGGCACATCCGCTGGTCCCACGGGTCGTAGGTCGGCCTGAAGTGCGTGTCGACGGCGTATCCCGGCGGGAGCTGGGCGACGTTGGCCTTGCGGACGACCTTGCGCACCAGCTCGGGGCGGCGCCGGCTGAGCCGGTAGAGGGCGGACTGCAGCGCGATGTTCTTCCAGCGGGTCACGGCGTAGGAGCGCTGCTCCCCGACCATCGAGGTGAGCCGGCGCTTGAGGCTGTCGGTGGCCGGGACGGAGAGGACGTACGTCGGCGAGCGCTGCAGCATCGTGACGTGGGCCGCACCGCTGGCGGCGAGCGCCGGGACGAGGGTCACGGCGGTGGCGCCCGAGCCGATCACGACGATGCGCTGGCCGGCGTGGTCGAGGTCCTCGGGCCAGTGCTGCGGGTGGACCACCCGACCGCGGAAGCGCTCCTGCCCGGCGAGCTCGGGCGTGTAGCCCTCGTCGTAGTCGTAGTAGCCGCTGCACGCCCACAGGAAGTCGGCGGTCGTCGTCCGGGTCTCACCGTCGACCTCGGAGGTGACCGTCCAGCGGGCGGTGGTCGGGCTCCACGACGCGGCGGTGACGTGGTGGCCGTAGCGGATGTGCTGGTCCACGCCGTAGTCCCGGGCGGTGTCGCGGACGTAGGCCAGGATCGAGGCACCGTCGGCGAGCGCGGTCGCGCCGCGCCACGGCCGGAAGCGGTAGCCCAGGGTGTGCATGTCGGAGTCGGACCGGATGCCGGGATAGCGGAACAGGTCCCAGGTGCCGCCGCTCGCCGCGCGGCGCTCGAGCACGGCGTACGACGTCCCGGGCAGGTCCTTGGCGAGGTGGGCGGCCGCGCCGATGCCCGACAGCCCCGCCCCGATGATCAGCACGTCCACGTGCTCGGCGGTGGTCACCTCGCCAGCGTAGATCAGGCTCTCGCGAGATGTAACTATGAGTTACACCTCAGTCGCGTGCAGCTCGACGAACCTCCCGAGCAGGCGGACCGGCTCGGTGACGAGCGCCTCGCGCGCCGCGGCCTTGAGCGACTCGCGCTCGTGCGGGAGGTAGTAGCCGTGCGAGCTGTAGGCGTCGATGCGGTCGCAGAGGGCGACCACGTCGAGCTCGGGGTGGAACTGGGTGGCGTACACGTTGCGGCCGAGGCGGAACGCGTGGACGGGGCAGGTGTCGGTGGAGGCGAGGAGCACGGCGCCCTCCGGCAGCCGGGCCACCGCCTCCTTGTGGCCCAGGAACGCCAGGAACTCCGGCGGCATCACGCTGAAGAGCGGGTCGGCGGCACCGTCCGGGGTCAGCCGCACCGGCAGCGCGCCGATCGGCTCGCCCCACGTGCGGTCGACGACCCCGCCGGCGAGGCCGCCCAGCACGCCGATGCCGTAGCACGCGCCGAGGAAGGGGAAGTCCGCCTCGACGACGCGGACGGCGAGTCGGCGCAGGTCGACCTCGGCGCTGCGCTGGGCCTCCGACTTCGTGTCCTCAGGGTCGGACACGTTGAAGGGTCCGCCGCCCAGGATGATGCCGGACCAGTCGGCGAGGTCGACCTCCCCGAGCGGCCCCTGCTCGAGGCGCACGCGCACCAGCTCGTCGGGTCGCAGGCCGCAGCCGGCCAGCACCGCGTCGTACTCCTGCTGGGCGACGTCGTCCTCCGCGCGGGTGCCGAGGAAGAGGAACGGCTTCACGCCTGGGTCGCCGCCCCGTCGGCGAGCAGCGCGTCGACGTCCGCGATGCCCCACGCCGCCAGGGCCTCGCGGGTGTGCTCGCCGGGGGTCGGGGGCGGCGCGGACAGGGTGGCCTGCGTGCGGGAGAACCGCGGCGCCGGCGCCGGCTGGGTGACGCCGTCGCGCTCGACGAAGGTGTCCCGCGCCGCGAGGTGCGGGTGCCGCGGCGCGTCCGCCAGGGGTACGACGGGCGCGACGCACGCGTCCGTGCCGTCGAAGACCTCGGCCCACTCGGCCTGCGTCTTCTCCTTGAACCGTGCGGTCAGCGCGCCGCGGATGGTGGCGTGGTTGGCGGGGTCGTCGCGGTCGGGCAGGTCGACGCCGATCCGCGTCTCCAGCTCGCGCCAGAACTGCGGTTCGAGCGCGCCGACGCTGACGTGCTGGCCGTCGGCGGTCTCGTAGAGGTCGTACCACGGCGTGCCACCGTCGAGCAGGCCCGACCGCCGGCGGCCGGGGTCGAGGCCGAGCGCCGCGAAGGTGGATGTCATGGCGTTGAGGTGCGCGGTGCCGTCGACGATCGCGGCGTCGACGACCTGGCCGTGTCCGCTCGCGCGCGCCTCGAGGAGGGCGGCGAGGACGCCGATGACGAGGTAGGTCGAGCCGCCGCCGAAGTCGCCGAGCAGGTTGCTCGGGAAGTGCGGCCGCGCCGGGTCCTGCCCGAGGCCGTGGAGCGCGCCGCTGATCGCGATGTAGTTCATGTCGTGCCCGGCGGCCTGGCTCCACGGTCCCTCCTGGCCCCAGCCGGTCATCCGGCCGTAGACCAGGCGCGGGTTGCGGGCGTGGCAGTCCTCCGGGCCGAGCCCGAGCCGCTCGGTCGCGCCGGGGCGCAGCCCCTCGACGAGGACGTCCGCGCCCTCGACCAGCGCGAGGACGGTCTCGACGGCCGCCGGCTGCTTGAGGTCGAGCGCGACGCTCGGCCGGCCGCGGTTGAGCAGGTCGCTGCGCCCGCTCGAGAGCGGGTTGCCGCCGGGCCGGTCGACGCGGATCACGTCGGCCCCCAGGTCGGCCAGGATCATGCACGCGTGCGGCCCCGGCCCGATGCCCGCGATCTCGACCACCTTCACGCCCCGCAGCGGCCCGGTGCCCTGGCCCAGCTCGTACGTCATGCGCCCGATCATGACACCGCCGCTGTCAGCGTGCGCGGGCGTCTCGGCCGTCGTTGCGATCACCGGGTACCCGGTGATCGCTGGGGTTATCGGCCGTTGCAACGGTCGACAACCCGAGGAGTCACCGGGTACCCGGTGATTCCGACGACAGTGACCCACCCCACCTTGCAACTCGTTGCATAGGTCGGCCAGACTGCGTCCATGGCCCTCGAGCACGCCCTTCTGGTCGCCCTGAGCGAGCGACCCGCGTCCGGGCTCGAGCTCACCCGGCGCTTCGAGAAGTCGCTCGGCTTCTTCTGGCACGCCACCCACCAGCAGATCTACCGCGTGCTCGCGCGGATGGAGGCCGACGGCTGGGTGACGGTCGAGGTGGTCGAGCAGGAGGGGCGACCGGACAAGCGCGTCCACACGCCGTCGGCGAGCGGGCGCCAGGTGCTGGCCGACTGGCTGGCGGCGCCCATGCCGATGGAGACGTTCCGCAGCGAGGTGGCCGTCAAGCTCCGCGGGGCGTCGTACGGCGACCGCGCGACGCTGACCGCCCACCTCGTCGACGCCCGGGCCGACCACGCGACGCGACTGGCGCACTACGAGAAGCTCGAGCGCGAGCAGTTCCCCGACCCTTCCACCCTCGACGCGGCCGGGCTCGACCAGTGGCTGGTCCTGCGCGGGGGCATCCGGATGGAGCACTTCTGGGTCGACTGGCTCACCGAGTACCTGCAGGCACACGAGACGGCACACGAGACGGCACACGAGACGGCACACGAGAAGGACTGACATGACGCACCCCCTCTACCCCCACCTCCTCGAGCCGCTCACGCTCGGCACCGGCCCCGACGCGCTGACCCTGCGCAACCGGGTGGTGATGGGCTCGATGCACACCGGGCTGGAGGACCACCCGTGGGACATCGACAAGCTCAGCGCGCTCTTCGCCGAGCGCGCGCGGGGCGGCACCGGCCTGATCATCACCGGCGGCTACGCCCCCACCAAGCGCGGCTGGCTCAAGCCCTTCGCCTCCGAGATGACCAACCGCCTCCACGCGATCCGCCACCAGCGGGTCACGGGCGCGGTCCACGACGCCGGCGGCGCGATCGCCCTGCAGGTCCTGCACGCCGGCCGCTACGGCTACCACCCGCTCTCGCAGAGCGCGTCGGACAAGAAGTCGCCGATCACGCCCTTCAAGCCGAGCGCGATGTCGACCAAGGACGTCGACCACACCGCGACCGCCTTCGCGAAGAGCGTCGCCCTGGCCCGCAAGGCCGGCTACGACGCGGTCGAGATCATGGGCTCCGAGGGCTACCTCATCAACCAGTTCCTCGCCGCGCGCACCAACGACCGCGACGACCAGTGGGGTGGCTCCGCTGCCCGTCGCATGCACTTCCCCGTCGAGGTCGTACGCCGCTCGCGCGAGCTCGTCGGCGACGACTTCCCGATCGTCTACCGGATCTCGCTGCTCGACCTCGTCGAGGGCGGCCAGACCTGGGAGGAGACCGCGGAGCTCGCGCTGCACCTGCAGGCGGCCGGCGTCACCGTCTTCAACACCGGGATCGGCTGGCACGAGGCCCGCGTCCCGACCATCATCACGCAGGTGCCGCGCGGCGCGTGGCGGTCGTACACGGCTCGGCTCAAGCAGGTCGTCGACGTCCCGGTCTGCGCGTCCAACCGGATCAACACCCCCGAGCTCGCCGAGGACATCCTGGCCAGCGGCGACGCGGACCTCGTGTCGATGGCCCGGCCGCTGCTCGCGGACCCCGCCTTCGTCGCCAAGGCGATGGACGAGCGCGCCGACGAGATCAACACGTGCATCGCCTGCAACCAGGCGTGCCTCGACCACGTGTTCGCCAACCAGCGCGCCTCCTGCCTGGTCAACCCGCGCGCCTGCCACGAGACCGAGCTGGTGCTGATGCCCACGCTTCGCAAGCAGACCCTCGCCGTGGTCGGCGCCGGGCCCGCCGGGCTGGCCGCGGCCACCAGCGCGGCCGAGCGCGGCTTCGTGGTGACGCTCTTCGAGAAGTCGTCGTCGATCGGGGGCCAGTTCCGGCTCGCGATGCAGGTGCCCGGCAAGGAGGACTTCGCCGACACCCTGCGCTACTTCACCCGTCGCCTCGAGGTCCTCGGCGTCGACGTACGCCTCGGGGTCGAGGCGTCTGCCGACGACCTGGCCGGATTCGACGAGGTCGTCGTCGCGACCGGCGTCGAGCCCCGCATGCCGGAGATCCCCGGCATCGACCACGCATCCGTGGCGTCGTACGCCGACGTGCTGAGCGGCGCGGTCGTGCCGGGCAGGCGCGTCGCGGTGATCGGTGCCGGCGGCATCGGCGTGGACGTCAGCGTCTTCCTCACGCACGAGGAGGAGGACCTCGACGAGTGGATGGCGCACTGGGGCGTCGGTGACCCGGCCCTCACCGAGGGCGGCCTGACCGAGGCCAAGCCGCGGACCCCCGCCCGCGAGGTGACGCTGGTCCAGCGCAAGACGACCCCGATCGGCATCGGCCTCGGCAAGACGTCGGGCTGGGCGCACCGCGCCGTGCTCAAGCAGTCGAAGGTGACCCAGGTCAGCGGCGCGACCTACGACCGCATCGACGACGAGGGCCTGCACCTCACCGTCGACGGCGTCGCGCGCTTGGTCGAGGCGGACACGATCGTGGTGTGCGCCGGGCAGGACTCCGTGCGCGGCCTCTACGACGGGCTCGACCGCGAGGCCCACCTCATCGGTGGCGCCGACGTCGCCGCCGAGCTCGACGCGAAGCGGGCCATCAAGCAGGGGACCGAGGTCGTCGCCGGGCTCTGAGGCCTGTTGCCGCGCTCCGGTGCGGTCTACGCTGCGAGGATGGCAGCCGCGTTGGTGGCGTCACTTCATGGTCGGGGCGCAAGGCCTCGGATCGTGAGCGCCGAGCCGGCGCCTCCTCCGTCCGTGGGGACCCTCGTCCTCGCCGGTGCCGTCCTCGGCACGACGTGGGCCGCCGGCCTGCGCGGCTGGATGATCCACATGGTCGGTCCGGAGTCGTCGCAGGTGCACTGGCTCAGCACCCTCGGCCTGGTGCTGGCTCCCGGCCTCGTCATCGGCGCGCTGCTGGGGCTGGCCGAGCACCGGCGCAGGAGCGGTGGGGCGCGGAGCTGGTGGCTGACCTTGGCGCCCTGCCTGTTCCTCGTGGCGCTGGCCGACCCGAAGGCGGGCCTGATGCTGCTGCTCAGGGAGGGCATCGGTGGCGGGGCGATCGGGGTGATGCTCCTCGGGCTCGCAGGTGGCTACGCGCTCTCCGGGCGCGGGCGTACGTGGTGGCGGCGCACGTGCGGCACCCTCGCCGTGGCCGGGCTGCTCCTGATGATGGTCATGGCCAGCGACACCGCGCCGCTCGAGTCGGCGTACGGCGTGTGGGTGGGCGTGTACGCCTCGTCCCTCCTGGCCGTCCTCATGCTCGGTTGCGCCGTCCCGCAGCGCATCGGACGCCCGCGCCTCGTCCCGCGCCGCTCGGTCGCCGTCGGCATCGGAGCGGTCTGCGGGCTCGCCTGGGCCGCCACGCTTCGCGCGTTCATGTTCGAGGTCGCGGGGGACGAGGCCGAGGTGCAGTGGGCGGGCACCTTCGTCTGGGTGCTCCTCCCCGGCACGGTCATCGGCATGCTGCTCGCCTGGGGCGAGCACCGCCGGTGGACCGGTCCCGTGCGCCACCGCCGCTGGCTCGTGTGGTCCCCGATGCTGTTCGCAGCCGTCCTGCTCCAGGACCCGCTCGCCCTCGTGGGCGGCTTCGACGGCGGGATCGGCCTTGCCGCCATCGCCGTCCCGGCCATGTGCATGGTCGGCGGCTACGCCCTCGCCCGCGGCGGGTCGCCCTGGCTGCGGGCCGTGGCGGGGCTCGTCATCCTGTCGGCCGTCCCGATCTGGGCGCTGACGGCGACCGACGTCGGCGGAGCCTCGCTGTCCCTCGGCTCCCCGCACGGCGCGTGGGCCGCCGTCCTCTTCTGGGGGCTGCTCGCGAGCTTCTCGATGGCGGCCGCCCTGCCGCGGGCGGCCTCGCCCGTCGTCTCCACGGCGGTGACGCCCCCGGCGTCGGTGGTCGATAAGGGCCGGACGTGACACTCGCGGGTGGGGCGCGCAGCCCTCAGGCACTGGAGCTCACCCCGCAGACTGCCGCGCTGGCCAGCGCGGCGGACGCGCTCGAGTCGGCGGGTGTGGAGCACTGGTTCTTCGGCGGGTGGGCCGTGGACCTGTGGGTCGGCCGCGTCACGCGGCCCCACGAGGACATCGACGTCCTGGTCCTGCGCCGGGAGCAGCCGCAGGTGGACGCCGCCCTGACGGCGGCAGGGTGGGTGCACACGCCTCACGCCGACGACGTCGTCGGCACCAACTACGCCGGTGACGGAGCCGACCTCCAGCTCACCTTCGCAGACGTCGGTGACGACGGAGGCCTGGTGGTGCCGGTGCCCGGGGCACCGGTCGTGGTCTCGACGCGCCCGGTGGAGCCCGCCCGACGGCCCCTCGGCCACCTGCAGGTCCGGGTGCTGCCCTTGGCGAAGATGCTGGAGACCAAGGCGTCGCCGCGGGTCGACGAGGCGGGCGCCGAGAAGGATCGTGCCGACGTCGAGGCGCTCAGCACCCTGTCCGGCGACGGCGCGACCGGGTAGACCGCGGGCCGCCGCTCACGCGACCGCCGGCACCGCGACCCGCGACGGCCGCCGCCCCGGCAGCCAGCGGACGGCCTGAGCGGTCTCGGCCGACGACCCGTAGACGAGCAGCGCGAGGAACACGCCGTACACGGGCAGGTGACCCACCATCTCGGTCTGGCCGAAGAGCAGCAGCGTCGCGTTGAACGGGACCATCGCGACGAGCACCGCGACCTGCGGGAAGGCGCCCGAGATGACCAGCAGGCCGAAGAGCAGCTCCGTCGCGCCGGCGATCGCCACGAAGGTCTCGGGCGAGACGTGGACGCCGACGAGGGAGAAGACGTCGAGGGCCGGGAAGCGCTCGAGGGTGTCGATCGCCATGGCGGGGTTGGTCAGCTTCTCGGAGAAGGCGAGCACGATCAGCGCGGCCCCGACACCGAGGCGCAGCCACAGGAGCGCCCAGCGCAGGTGCGCGCGGGTGGGGTGGGCGGCGCCGTGGGCGTCGGGCCCGGGAGGTACGACGACGAGGAAGGCCGCGACCGCGGCGAGGTTGGCGCACTCCCCCAGCGCCGTCAGGCCGGCGACCAGGGCGAGGGCGGGCGCGAGCCCGAGGACGAGGGCGGCTGCCGTGCGCAGCTGCCAGCCGGTGACCAGCCAGATGCCGAGGCCGGCCTCGACGAGCAGGAGCACGTTGCCCCCGAGGCCCTCGAGGTGGTCGTTGGACGGGGTGATGAACGCGCCCGTCGCGGCCAGGGCGAGCAGCGCGACGCCCAGGTGGATCCCGAGCAGGCGCGGCACCCACGGCACCAGCCGCCCAAGCGGGCTCAGTACCGCCAGCTCCGGCCGGTCGACCCGCAGCGCCACCGCACGCCAGAGGACCGTCACCGCGACGACGGCGGCGGTGAGGGCCAGCGGGAGCGGGGACAGGAAGAAGGACCAGTCACCCGCCTGCTGGGACTCCACGAACCAGCGCTCATGCGTGGGCAGGACAGGGGTGAGCACCGCGAGAGGGAGGGTCATGTGACCAGCGTGGTGGCGCGGGCCGGGTCGGGTGACCCGCAAAGGTCCCGACCTGGGCGCCGTTGGTCCCCTCGTCCGGAGACCACGCCCACGGACGTACGGTCGTGCCATGCTGCGATCCCTCCTGGCCACGTCCGGCGTCCGCTCCCGGGCGCGACACCTGTCGGCGCCGTGGGAACGACCGGACGGCGCGCCGCCGAGCCTCCGCGCGCTGGGCGAGCTCGGATCCCCGCTCGACGCCGCCCGGCTCGTCGGGGCGTGGCCGCGCCTGTCGCACGTGCCGCGCGGCGACGGCCACCTCGTGGTCGACATCCCCGGCTGGCGGGCCCCCGAGCTGACCGGCGCGCCGCTGCGGCGCTACCTGAGGCGACTCGGGTACGACGCCAGGGGCTGGGGCTTCGGCACCAACACCGGCGACCCGAGGCGCGACGTCGAGCGGCTGGGCGCGCGGGTGCTCGAGCTGGTCGAGGCCACGGGTGCGCCGGCGTCGCTGGTGGGCTGGAGCCTCGGTGGCGTGATCGCGCGCGAGGTGGCCCGCCGCCACCCCGACGCCGTGCGCCGGGTGATCACCTACGGCACACCGGTCACGGGAAGAGCGGCCCGCAGGCCGATCGAGGTGCCGCTGACGGTCGTGTTCTCCCGACGGGACGGCATCGTGTCGTGGCAGGCGTGCCTCGACCACACCTCACCACGCGTGGAGCACGTCGAGGTGTCCTCGACCCACATCGGCATGGGCGTCGACCCGGACGTGTGGGAGGTCGTCGCAGTGCGGCTCGCCGTGCCCCTCCGGAAGGGTGAGGGGTCGACGCCTGAAGGGTGAGTGTCGGGGTCGGCACGCGTAACGTGGGGCTGCGGCCAGCAGTTGCACCTCCACAGGCCCGCCGAGCAGCACGTCGCGGTGGCACCGCGCACGGCGTCGGCCGCACGTCTCGAGAGGCTCCCATGACGATCCACACCTCCTCGGCGGTCCCCGCCCTGCCGGCCGTCGCGTGCGCACCGTGGTGCGTCGACGGCACCGGCCACACCGACGCCCACTACCCGGAGGACCAGGTCTGCAGGAGCGAGACCGTCGAGGTCGAGCTCTCCCGCCCTCCGCTCATCGAGGTCGGCGACGACTCGTGGCGGCGCGACTCGGTGCACCTCTACCTGCTGCGCCACCCCGGAGCGTCGTCGCCCACGATCGAGATGTATCGCGGCGAGCTCGGCGAGTCTGTGTCGTTGGCGCTCGACGAGGCCGAGGCGCTCAGCTCGGCCCTCCTGGCCGCGGTCCGCAGCGCGCGGGGCTGACCCGACCTACCCCAGCGGCGGCAGCGTCACGACCTGGCCGGCATAGCTGAGCCCGGCGCCGAAGGCGATGAGCAGGGCCGTGTCGCCCACCGACGCCTCGTCCTGCCGCAGCATCGCCTCGATCGCGAGCGGCACCGACGCCGCCGAGGTGTTGCCGGACTCGGTGATGTCGGTGGCGACGGCGACCGAGTCGGGGAGCTTGATGTTGCGGGCCAGGGTCTGGGTGATCCGCAGGTTGGCCTGGTGGGGGATGAAGGCGTCGAGGTCGTCGACCGAGACGCCGGCCAGGCGGAGGGCCTCGTGGGCGACCTCCGCCATCGCGAACGGCGCCCAGCGGAAGACCGCGGTGCCCTCCATCTGGACGACGGGATGGTCCGGCGTCGACGTGCCGTGACCGCCGAGACAGCTCGGCGTCTGCGTGATGACGTGCGCCTGCGAGCCGTCGGACCCCCACGCCGCTGGTCCGATGCCGGCGACCTCCGACGGGCCCACGACGACCGCGCCCGCGCCGTCCGCGAAGATGAACGCGGTGCCGCGGTCGGTCGGATCCATGAACCGGCTCAGCTGCTCGGCGCCGATCACCAGGACGTACGACTCCGCTCCCGACCGCACCATCGAGGCCGCCAGGTTGAGGGCGTGGCAGAAGCCCGCGCAGCCGGCTGAGATGTCGAAGGCCGCGGCCGTCGTGCCGAGCGCCGTGGCGACCTGCGGCGCGGAGGCGGGCGTGTGCTCGGGGTGGGTCGAGGTGGCGACGATGACGCAGCCGACCTGCTCGGCGCGTACGCCGGCCGCGGCCAGCGCGCGCTCCGCGGCCGTCGTCGACATGCCGATGAGGGTCTCCTCCGGGCCGGCGAAGCGCCGCGTCCGGATGCCCGACCGGGTCTGGATCCACTCGTCGGAGGAGTCGAGCACCTCGCAGATCTCGTCGTTGGTGACGACCCGCTCGGGCCGGTAGACCCCGAGTCCCAGCATCGCGGCGTCGGTGAGCTCGGTGGGTTGCTGGATCGTCATGTGGCGAGCATAGGCACGCCCCGCCCAGACCTACCTGTCGCGGTCGGGGTCTGCCTCGGGGACGGGTGCGTCAGGCTCCTGCCCCGGCGCGACGGGGTTGACGCCGGGGTCGCCGGACGGCACGACCTGCGGGTCTGACTCGGGCTCGATCGGTGTGGTGGTCATCTGTCAGTCGTACGCCCAGCACGCCGGCGTCGCAACGCGTGCCCACCCCTTGTGATGGGGCGTCGGCCCCGGTCGGTCAGTGGCGACCGCCGGGGTTGCGCCGCTCCTGCACCTTGCGGACGGCTTCCTTGATCCGGGCCTGGTTCTGGGGCTTGCGTGCCTCGTCGTAGACCTTCTTCGCCACGACCAGGGCGCCTGCCTTCTTCATGATTCCCATGCCGACCACCCTGCCAGTGGGCGCCAACTGGAGCAGCCTCGGCCATCTGTCTGCCCCTTCCTGACGGTTCCGGACCGTTGCGACGGGCAGGAACCCGAGGGATCACCGGGTACCCGGCGATCGCGACGAATCGCCCGGCTCGCCTCAGTCGTGGTGCGTCAGGTGCAGCCACGGGCGGGACAGGTGGAACGCACGCCCGGTGACGACCCGCGGGGTGATCTCGACGACGTTGTACTTCGGCGTCCCGACCCACGGCCGGAGCGGCAGGTTCTCCGCGCGGTGCTCCTCGTCCTCGTCGAGCTTGCGCGCCGAACCGCGTACGACGACGCTGCGGGCGTGCTCCTCGTCGTACTGGTCGATCTCGAGGGCGACCTCCGAGTCCATCGCGACGGCCAGCAGCTTGTCGCCGCCGGCGGTCCGGAAGAGCAGCGTGTCGTGGTCGACGGCGTAGTTGATCGGGGTGATGTGCACCTCGTCGACGAGGCGGAAGGCCAGCCGGCCGAACTCCTCCTTGCGCAGCATGTCCCAGCACTCCTCCTGGGTGAGCCGGGTGACGACTTCCTCGTCGCTCATGGCGATCACTCCTCGCTGTGCTCGGGTCCTTGCCTCGACGCTATGTCGCGGCCCGGGGGGCGAACAGGGAACAAGGTCCCGACCTGCGGCAGACTGACCGCGTGACCACGAAGATCTCTGTCGCCGGCCTCGGCTACGTCGGCCTGTCCATGGCGGTGCTGCTCGCCCGGCACAACACTGTCGTGGGGCTCGACCTCGACGCCGCTCGGATCGACAAGCTGCGCGGCGGCGAGAGCCCGATCCACGACGACGACATCTCGCGGTTCCTCGCCGAGGAGGACCTCGACCTCACCTTCACGACCGACGCGGAGGAGTCCCACACCGGCGCCGACTTCGTCATCATCGCGACCCCGACCAACTACGACCCGGTCACCAACTACTTCGACACGCGCTCGATCGAGGCGGTGATGCGCGACGTGATGCGCATGGCCCCCGAGGCGACCATGGTCGTGAAGTCGACGGTGCCGGTGGGCTACATCACCGACGTACGAGCGCGGCTGGGCACCGACAACGTCATCTTCTCCCCGGAGTTCCTCCGCGAGGGCAAGGCGCTGCACGACAACCTGCACCCCGCCCGCATCGTCGTGGGCGAGGAGTCCGAGCGTGCCCATCTCTTCGCCGACCTCTTGGTCAAGGGAGCCGACGCGGACGACGTACCGGTGCTGTTCACCCAGCCCACCGAGGCGGAGGCGATCAAGCTGTTCGCCAACACCTACCTCGCGATGCGGGTGGCGTTCTTCAACGAGCTCGACTCCTTCGCGCTGTCGCACGGCCTCGACACCCGGCAGATCATCGACGGCGTCGGACTCGACCCGCGGATCGGCACGCACTACAACAACCCGTCGTTCGGCTACGGCGGCTACTGCCTGCCCAAGGACACCCGGCAGCTGCTGGCCAACTACTCCGACGTCCCGCAGACGCTGATCTCCGCGATCGTGGACGCCAACACCACCCGCAAGGACTTCATCGCCTTCGACATCGTCGACCGCAAGCCCGACGTCGTCGGCATCCACCGCCTGATCATGAAGGCCGGGTCGGACAACTTCCGCGAGTCCTCGGTGCAGGGGATCATGAAGCGGATCAAGGGCAAGGGCATCGAGGTCATCGTCTACGAGCCCGAGCTCGGCGAGGACTCGTGGTTCGGCTCGGAGGTCACCGACGACCTCGACTCGTTCAAGGAGCGCGCGGACCTCATCGTCGCCAACCGCATGGTCGCCGAGCTCGAGGACGTGGCCGACAAGGTCTACACGCGCGACCTGTTCGGCGCCGACTGATCAGCGGCGGCGGCCGAAGAGTCCCCGCTTCTGCTCCGCCTGCTCCGGCTCGGGTGCGGACTGCGCCGCCGGCGCCTCGGTCCTGCCCAGGACCTTCATCAGCCGGTTCTCGGACTTCGTCGGGTCCATCGGGGGGCGGGCACCGAGGGTGAACCGCTCGACGTCCCGCTCCCCGACGGGCACCCAGCCCACCGAGGTCGCGGGGTAGGTCTTCACCCCGAACGACGCGTCCATCAGCGCCTCGCGGTCGTCGCCGTCGCCGGCCAGCCGGGACACCCGGGCCAGCGCCGAGGTGCGCTCGAGGCGCGCTGCCGCGCCCGAGTCGTACGACAGCACGCGGGCGCCGTGGTGGGTGCGGTCGAGGTCGTCGAGCATCGCCGACAGGGCCGTGGGAAGCGGGGCCATGGAGACGTCGGGCAGCGTCAGGACGAACTCGGCGTCGCTCACGGCCGGAGCGGACTCGACCAGCCGCACGCGCGGCTCGTGGAGGTAGGAGCGGTGGACCAGGCGGGTCTCCAGGACGGGGTCGTCGACCGGCTGGACGCGGTCCTCGTGCACGACTCCCCACGGCCCGACGACGCTCACCCGCAGGTCGGGGACGTCGCCGTCGAGCAGCGAGTCGACGAGGTGGATCGTCTCGTCGGCGGGGCCGGCCTGCAGGACGACCTCGAGGTAGGGCACCTGGTAGGTCCGCCCGTGCCGGATGCGCTTGGGCCGCATGGTGGGCACGAGGTCCGCGAGGTAGGGGTCGTTGTAGCGGTTGACCTGCTCGGCGCGACGTAGCACCTGCGAGCGACCGAGGTGCCAGCTGCGGGCCTCGCGGTCGACGACGAAGACGCCGCCGGCCTGGGCGAGGGAGTGACCCAGGTGCATGTCCTCGCCGAGCCGCAGCGTGCGGTCGAAGCCAGCCGAGTCGAGGTAGAGCGCCTTGGTCACCGACCCGGTCATGCCGATGTGGAAGCGCTGCGCGCGCGGTCCGGCGGTGCGCAGGTCGTCGGTCTTGGCCCAGTAGTCCTCGACCCACTGGTGCGGCTCGTGCTCCTGACCGGGGAAGAGGTCGGCCGCCTCACCCGCCGCCACCCGGTCGCGTACGACGGCGGGGTCGAGCTCGAGCAGCGGGGCCGGGTCGACGAACCGCTTGTCGCCGCCGGGGACGGCGTAGTCGACGAGGTGGTGCCATCGGGCGTGCGCCTCGACCTCCTCGCGGTAGGCCAGCATGTCGGCGTCGTACCAGTGCAGGACGTCGCCCTCGGCGGCGAGCGCGCCGAGGTGGCAGGCGTTGGCGCGGCCCCAGCCCTCCTCGACCCGGATCAGGCGGGTGTTGTCGGGCCGCACCTCGGGCAGCTCCTGCGCCGGCGTGCTCTGGTCGTCGACGACGAGCACCTCGAGGAGGTGGGCGGGGTAGGACTGGGCGGCGAGGCCGGCGAGGACGTAGGGCAGCGTGTGCTGGTAGTTGAAGGTCGGGACGACCACGCTCACTGCGAGCGTCGGCTCCCACTCACCGAGGGTCGCGGGCGTGAGCGAGCCCCAGTCGTTGTGCCGGACCACCGGCTGCCGAGCCATCTACTGAGCACCCCCGTCGGGTCGGTCGAGCGGATCGACCTCCAGCGCCAGGCTCGGCCGGAACCCCGTCCACTCCGAGGCCACGATGTCAGGTCGGCGGAACTCCTCGTCGTCCCGGACCCAGGTGTGTCCGTCGCCGGTGCGTCGCAGGACGTAGCCGAGGCCGTGGGTGCGGTAGATCCGGCCACCCGCCGCCTCGACCCCCGCCAGCAGCTGCGCGTCGACGAACTTGCGCACCCGGCGGAAGTCGCCGAGCGAGCGCAGCAGCCCGCGGTCCATCAGCAGCGTGCCGCCGGCGACGAAGCGCGCGAAGAGCTCGGAGGGGTGGTTGCGCCGCACGGTGAGGTCGCCTCGCTCGTCGTTGGCGTGGAGGAAGACGAACTCCGACGGCATCCCGACCACGTCGGCTCCGGAGAAGCGCCGGGCCATCAGCAGGTCGTGCACGGCGTCGGGGGCGTACCAGTCGTCGTCGTCGACCTTGAGCAGCACCTCGCTCGACGCGGCGTGCGCGGCGCCGGTCAGGACGTCGCCGAAGAACGTCGACTCGTCGAAGCTCAGCACCTGGTGCGGACGGTCGCCGAGCGCACGTCGTACGGCGTCGCGGTCGGGCTCGAAGCCGTGCGCGGCCAGCACCAGCTCGACCTCGGCACCCCGCTGCCGGGCGACCTGGCGCAGCGCGAAGTCGAGCATCTCCGGGCGCTTGGTGGCGAGCAGCGCGCTGACGGCCGGCAGCCCGACGTGGCGTACGCCGGCGCGCGAGGCGAGTGCCGAGCGCCAGGCCAGCGTCGAGTGGTGGTCGAAGGCGGCACGGCGCACCGCGAGGCTGTGCTCCTCGCGCCGCAGCGCGTCGTCGAGGTCGACCTCGGCGTCGAGGGCTGCGGCAAGGGGCGGGGCCACGTCGAGCACGCCCTCGGTCACGACCGGCACGCCCGACATCGCGAGCGCCAGCAGGTCGGCGGTGGGGGTGTCCGCGGGCAGGCGCACGCCCTGGAAGGCACGGGCCGCGGCAACGACGTCCTCGGTGACCGGGCCGCGGCCAGACCGGCTGACCAGCCGGGACAGCTCGACGACCGGGTGGTCCCAGTCCTTGCGGAAGCCGATCGGGTTGAAGACCCGCTCGTCGACCGGCTCCGGCCCGGGGTCGGTGACGACGGTCGGCGCGCGGTCGATGACGTGGTGCGGCTCGACCTCCCCTCCCCGCCGCGCGACCACGACGTCGGGCGGCACGTCGCGCTCGGCGTCGCCGGCGCCGGAGACGTCGGGCAGCAGCAGGCTGCGCGCGTCGAGGCCGGGAGCGGCGGGACGTCCGGCGTACGCCACGACGAGACCGCCGTGCGTGGTGTCACCGGGACCGGCGGCCTGGCGGGCCATCTCCATCACGACCAGCTGGGCGCGCGCGCCCGAGGCGAAGCGCGCCACCGTCAGCACGCCGCGACCGGTCGCCTCACGAGCCGCCAGGTGCACCAGCCGAGGCCACTCCGGCCGCGGCACCAGCACCCACGGGGTGGGTGCGTCGGTGAGCCAGCAGGCCACGACCTTGCACTGTCCGAGCAGGGGTACGGCGCTCGCCATCCGCCGCAGCCGGCTCCGGTCGGCCGCCACGACGAGCACCGAGCCCCAGCCCTTGAGGGGACCGTCGAGCGCGGACAGCGGGACGACCTGCGGCTTCTGGATGCCGGCCACGTCCTCGATGCCCTGCAACGCGTCGAGGGCGAGGCTGTCGGAGTCGTCGACCAGCACCAGCGTGGGTCCGGGCATCCGGAGGTCGTGCAGGGCATGGGGACGCGAAGCGTGCTGAGCAGGTGGGTTCACGGACGAACGCGCTCCTTCAGCGAGGCGGGCAGCGAGTGCTGCACCAGGGGTCGGGGCTGGCGCCAGAGCCAGTCGCGGCTGACGTGGTCGATGATGTGGACGCCCTCGGGGGCGGTCACCTTGACCAGCCCGCCGAGCGCCTCGGGGTCGCCGTTGCGGATCGCCTCGTCGACCTCGAACTCGCGCAGCTTGCGGTAGAGCCGGGTGTTGGTGAAGTCGACGCCGTCGCGGCGCCAGTGGGCGTACTCGTCGGCGTCGAGCCACTTCACCTCGAGGACCAGACCCTGCTGCAGCACGATCCGCTCGACCCCGGGCGGGAACTCGCGCAGCTCCCAGTCGAAGGCCTTGACGAACGTGAAGTCCGGGCCCATGGGGTAGACCCACGGCTCGAGGAAGCGCAGCGACAGGTCGAGCCAGCCGGTCGACTCGTCGACGACGGTCAGCGGGTGGCGCGGCATCGCGACGATCGCTCGGGTCGACTGCAGCTGCCACGACAGGTCACGCAGGATGCCGGCGCCCTCGGGCGTGAGCACCATGTCGCCGTCCCACTTCATGGAGTAGGTCGTGCGGACGTGGGAGAAGCACCAGTTGTAGAAGTGCGTGAGCGAGTGGATGCTCGTCGCGGGCGTGGCGAGGTGCTCCCCACCCGCACGGGCGACCCGGTGGGGGTAGTCGAGGACCGTCAACCGGTCCGCTGCGCCGCACTCGTCGGCGACGCGGCGGGCCACGTCGGCGGTGCCGTCGTCGGACCCGTTGTCGACGAGCAGCACGTGGTCGACCGCGGAGAAGATCGGCGGCAGGACCCACGGCAGGTTGCGGGCCTCGTTGCGGACGCGGAAGACGCACGTCAGCCCCGGCGTGAGGGGCTCACCCGACGTCCACGGCCAGGTGACGTCGAAGCCGGGCTCCTGCTCGAGCGAGGCGATGTCGGGCATCAGGCAGGTCGCTCCCGGCCCATCGCCTTGCGGAGCTTGCGGCGCGCGGCCGGGGGCACCATCGCGCGGACGGCGTGCGGCACCCGGTCGGCGCCGCTCCTGGGCGCCTGCTCGGTCGCCTCGCGGCGCGCGTCCGCAGCAGCCGTACGCCGCTGGGCGACGACGGTCGAGTGGGCGAACGCCTCCGCCTCGGCGTACTGCTCCGCATAGGCGGACCGCAGCTGGTCGCACCACTCCTGGTTCTCGGTCGAGTCGTCGGCGGCGATGGCGTCGAGCGCCTGCCACGTCTCGTCGGCGAGCTCGCGCAGCCGGTCGGGCACGCCGATGTCGTCCCACGTCATCGTCACCCGCCGCAGGGACGGGTCGATGAAGCGGTGCACCTCGGCGATGTCGACGGCCATCGCGGTCTTCACGGCGGCGAGGTCGAAGGCCTCACCGAGCGCGAAGACCGGCTGGGTCCAGTCGTCGAGCAGGTCGCCGTAGCGGACGAAGGCCCGCTGCTGACCGCGGGTCGCGCGTTCGGTGTGCAGCATCATGTTGACCCACGCGGCGGTACGGGTGATGGCGCCCTGGTCGGAGCCCGCCCCCATCCGGCCGTAGTAGGTCTGCTTCGAGCCGACGACCTCGGTGACCGGGCGCAGCATCGTGACGTAGGACGGCGTGGCGTCGCAGCGGTCGGCCGCGGCCCGCCACAGGCCGAGGAACCACGAGGCCCGCGGGTCCTTGATGACGAGCTCGTCGGCGACGGAGAACTGCTCCTCCAACCAGGCCGCCACCCGGGCGCGGGTGGCGTGGTCGCCGCTCGTGGTGCCGGTGTCGAGCCAGGCCCGCGGCCGCGCGTCGGAGACCTGCACGTTGCTGCGGGCGAGGAGCTCGGCGTGGAGGTCGACCACCCAGCGCGGCTCGCCGAAGCCCTTGGGGTTGGTCGCGTCGGCGACCACCTCGGGCTGGGGCACGTGCAGGCCCAGCGTGCGCAGCGTCCCGGCCATCGTGCTCGTGCCGCTGCGACCCGAGCCGACGACGAAGACGACGCGGCGGTTGCTCATGCTCCGCAGCCTATCGGGGGGCTCCCGCCCGCTCGTCCGGCCGCCTACAGGTGCTGGGGCTGGGCCTTGATCAGGTCGGCGTACCAGTGGAACGACTTCTTGCGGGTGCGCGCCAGCGTCTCGTAGTCGACGTGGACGAGGCCGAAGCGCTGCGAGAAGCCCTCGGCCCACTCGAAGTTGTCCATCAGCGACCAGCAGTAGTAGCCGCGTACGTCGACGCCGCGCTGGATCGCCTCGGAGACGGCGTTGAGGTGGGAGCGGAGGTAGTCGATGCGCGGCTGGTCGTCGACGACCCCGTGCTCGTCGGGCCCCATGTTGTAGCTGCAGCCCGACTCGGTGATGTAGATGGGCGGCAGGGCCGCGCGGAAGCGGGCGCGGAACATCACGAGCCACTCGCGCAGCGCGTCGGGGACGACCGGCCAGCCGAAGTCGGTCGTCGGGTAGCCGACGACGTCGCGGGACTCGAACGGGACGTCGGACTCGTCGCCGGCGGCCGCGATCTTGATGGGGTTGTAGTAGTTGACGCCGTAGAAGTCGAGCGGCTGGCGGATCGTGGCCAGGTCGCCCGGCGCCATCACGTCCTCGAAGAGCGGCATCAGGTCGACCGGGTAGCGCCCGAGCAGCATCGGCTCGAGGAACATGCCGTTCCAGAGGGCGTCGAAGATCTTGCTCGCGCCCACGTCGGCGTCGTCGTCGCTGTGGGGCCAGATGGGCGCGTGGTTGTTGGCGCAACCGATGGACGTGGCGCCGGCCCGCCGCAGCTCGATCGCGGCTCGGCCGTGGGCCAGCAGCAGGTGGTGGGCGGCGGGGAGGCAGTCGAAGAGCATCGCCCTGCCGGGGGCGTGCACGCCCGTGCCGTAGCCCTGGATCGAGGCCACGTTGGGTTCGTTGACGGGGATCCAGTGCTCGACCCGGTCGGCGTAGGCCTCGCCCACGATCGCGGCGTACTCGGCGAACCGCTCGACCGTGTCGCGGTTGAGCCAGCCGCCGTCGTCCTCGAGCGCCTGCGGCAGGTCCCAGTGGTAGAGCGTGACCATGGGCTGCACGTCGTTGGCGAGCAGGGTGTCGATGAGCCGGTCGTAGAACGCGAGCCCCTTGGCGTTGGCCGGCCCGCGCCCAGTGGGCTGGATCCGCGGCCAGGCGATGGAGAAGCGGTAGCCCTGGGTGCCGAGCTCGCGCATCAGCGCGACGTCCTCGTCCACGCGGTGGTAGTGGTCGCAGGCCACGGCGCCGGTGCTGCCGTCGGCGATCCGGCCGGGCTGGGCGCAGAAAGTGTCCCAGATGCTCGGGCCGCGCCCGTCCTCCGTCACCGCGCCCTCGACCTGGTAGCTCGCCGTGCTGGTCCCGAACCGGAACCCGGGCGGCAGCATGGGGACGTCCTGCGGGGAAGGCACGTCCGCGAAGATATCGGCATGTCCATGGCCGTGTACGCCGGATCCCTGAGGTCGTCGTCGACCGACGCCGGGCGCGAGACGAGGCACTCCTTCTCGTTCGGGCCGCACTACGACCCGGCCAACCTCGGCTTCGGTCCGCTCGTGTGCCACAACGACGACCTGCTCGAGCCCGGCAGCGGCTATCCCGACCACCCGCACTCCGAGCTCGAGATCGTCACCTGGGTGCTCGAGGGGGCGCTCGTGCACACCGACTCGACGGGGACGAGCCACGTCGTCGAGGCCGGCCGCGCGCAGGTCCTGTCCGCGGGGTCGGGCATCCGCCACAGCGAGGTCGCGGACCCCGGGTCGGGGCGCTGCCGGTTCGTCCAGGCGTGGCTGGCGCCGTCGGCGTCCGGCACCGATCCGTCGTACGCCCTGGGCGAGGCGCCGCCTCCCGCCTCCGGGCTGGTCGAGGTGGTGGGCGGCGACGGCCTGCCGCTCGGCACGTCCGGGGCCCGCCTGCTGGTCGCCCGGCTCGCCCCCGGCGCCTCCGTCACGCTCCCCGACGACCCGCGCCAGCACGTCTTCGCCGCGACGGGCGCGGTCTCGGTCGAGGGCCTCGACCTGGAGGCCGGGGACGCCGTGCGGATCACCGACGAGCCGGGGCACCTCGTCCGGGCCTCGGCGGCGACCGACCTCCTGGTGTGGTCCTTCGGCGGCTGAGCCCGCCGGCGCGCAGCGACGCTCAGGGGATGAGCACGCCCGGGTTGAGGATGCCCGTCGGGTCGAGCTCGGCCTTGACCGCCCGCAGCACCCGGACCCCGACCTCGCCGATCTCCTGGGCGAACCACGGCTTGTGGTCGGTGCCGACCGCGTGGTGGTGGGTGATGGTGGCGCCCGCCGCGATCATCGCGTCGCTGGCCGCGGCCTTGGCGGCCTGCCACTGGGCGAGCGGGTCGCCCGACTGCCGCGCCGCGACGGTGAAGTAGAGCGAGCAGCCGGTCTCGTAGACGTGCGAGACGTGGCAGAGCACGAGCGAGCCCTCGCCGAGGGAGGACTGGAGGGCGGCCTTCACGTCGGCGTACAACCGTTCCCGGTTGGACCAGAAGGTCGCGGTCTCGAGGGTCTCGACGAGGACGCCGTGGTCGAGGAGCGCGTCGCGCAGGTAGGGCGCGCCGAAGCGGCCGTGCGCCCACTTCTCCCCTGGCTCGGTGCCGAGCGGCGTGGCCCCGAGGCCGGTCAGGACACGGGTGACCGCGGCGCGACGGTCCGCGACCTCCGACGCCGCGCCCTCGTAGCCGGTGATCATCAGGCAGCCCGGGTCCTCGGTCGCGCCGATCGACGCCGGGTCGGCGAGGTTGATCGCGGTCTCGGACTCGTCGGAGAGCCTGATGACGGTGGGGAGCAGCCCGGACTGGGCCAGCGTGCGCATCGCGTCGGAGCCCGCGTCGAAGGACGGCCAGCGCCAGCCCTCGTACGTCGTCTCGGCGGGCGCGCGGCGCACGCGGACCGTCACCGACGTGATGACGCCGAACGCTCCCTCCGAGCCCAGCAGCAGCTGGCGCAGGTCGGGGCCGGCGGCGTTGGCCGGCGAGGAGCCGAGGTCGAGCGGACCCGTCGGCGTCGCCGCGGTCAGCCCGACGACCATCGCGTCGAAGCGGCCGTAGCCGGCGCTGGACTGCCCGCTCGAGCGGGTGGCCGCGAAGCCGCCGATCGAGGCGTGCTGGTAGGACTGCGGGTAGTGGCCCAGGGTCAGGCCGTGCCCGGCGAGCAGCGCCTCGGCCTCGGGGCCGCGCAGCCCCGGCTGCAGCGTGGCGGTCATCGAGACCTCGTCGACGGCGAGCAGGCGCTTCATGCGGACCAGGTCGAGGCTGACCAGGCCGGCGAAGCCGTCACGACGAGCGGCGAGGCCGCCGGTGACGCAGGTGCCGCCACCGAAGGGCACGACGGCGACCCCGTGCTCGACGGCCCACGCCAGCACGGCCGCGACCTCCCCGTGGCCGTCGGGCCGGACCACGGCGTCCGGGGCGTCGGCCAGGTCGCCGGTGCGGGCGCGGAGCAGGTCGGGCGTCGACTTCCCGCGGGTGCGCAGCGCGCGGGTGGCGTCGTCGACCAGCACGTGCTCGGCGCCGACGATCTCGCGCAGCCCGGCCAGCAGGTCGTCGCCCAGCGAGCGGGCAGGAGGAGCGGCGTCGGTCGTGGCGGGGGTGTCCTGGAGGCCGAAGGCGAGCTCGACGAGCCCGAGTGCGGAATCCGGGAGCCGGGTGGCGGCGGCCGGGTCGCCCCAGCGCTGGGGGTGCATCTCGACGGTGGGCGTCTCGGGGGTCATGCGTTACAGTGTGACACATGTCGTCACTTCGTCACACCCCGGAACCCCGGCTCGACGCCTACCTCGACGCCGCCCGCGACTGCATCCTCGACGTCGGCTGGCGGCGTACGACGCTGACCGAGGTCGCGAAGCGGGCGGGTGTCTCCCGGATGACGATCTATCGCGCGTGGTCCGACATGGGCTCGCTCCTCGGCGACCTGATGACCCGCGAGTGGGTGGGCATCGCCGCCGCCACGCGCGTGGCCGCCGCCGACACGACCACCCCCGCCGGCATCGCCGCTGCCGCCCTCTCCACCGTCCGGGCGCTGCGCGACAACGAGCTCTTCGTCCGCATCGTCGAGCTCGACCCCGACCTGATGCTCCCCTACCTGCTGTCGCGGCGCGGGCGCTCGCAGGAGGCCCTCATCGAGATCCTCGCCGCCGAGATCGAGAGCGGCCAGCGCTCCGGCGCGATCCGCGCGGGCGACGCCGTGCTGATGGCGCGGTCGCTGACGCTCGCCGGGCACGGCTTCGTCTTCTCCGCGATGACGATGACCGACGCCGAGGTGGGTCTCGAGCAGCTCGACGAGGAGTACGCCCGCCTCGTCACCTCCTCCCTGGCGCCGTCGTGACCGACCGACGGATCACGCCCGGCCTGGCCGGGGTCCCCGCCGAGGTCGACGTGGTGGTCGTCGGCCTCGGCATCACCGGCGCCGGAGTCGCCCTCGACGCGGTCACCCGGGGCCTGAGCGTGCTGGCGGTCGACGCCCACGACCTCGCCTTCGGGACGTCGCGCTGGTCGTCGAAGCTCGTGCACGGCGGCCTGCGCTACCTCGCCCAGGGCCGGCTCGCGATCGCGCACGAGAGCGCGGTCGAGCGCGGCATCCTGATGGAGGTCACCGCGCCCCACCTGACCCACCCGCTGCCGATGCTGACCCCGGTCAACGACGCGATGCCGCGCAGCCGCACCGCGATGACGTGGGCCGGTCTGCACGCCGGCGACGTGCTCCGCCGCACTGCCCACACGACCGCCCACACCCTCCCCCGCCCGCGCCGGCTCAACGCGACCGAGACCCTCAACCTCGCACCGTCGCTGCGCGCCGACACCCTGCGCGGTGGGCTGCTCGCCTGGGACGGGCAGCTCGAGGACGACGCGCGGCTCGTGGTCGACGTCGCCCGCACCGCGGCGTCGTACGGCGCCGAGGTGCGCACGCGCGCCCGCGTCACCAGCGCCACCGGGACGGGCGTCGTGCTCCGGGACGAGCTGACCGGGGAGACGTACGCCGTCCGCGCCCGCGCCGTCGTCAACGCGACCGGCGTCTGGGCCGGCGACCTCGACGACCAGGTCCGCCTGCGGCCGAGTCGCGGGACCCACCTGGTGCTGCGGTCCTCGCTGCTGCCGCACACGCGGGTCGCCGTCATGGTGCCGATCCCTGGCACGTCGGCCCGCTTCGCGATGGTGCTGCCGCAGCCCGACGGCACCGTCTACGTCGGCCTCACCGACGAGCCCGTCACGGGCCCGGTGCCCGACGTGCCGGTGCCGAGCGAGGTGGAGGTCGACTTCCTGCTCGACGTGGTCGCCTCGGCGTTCGCCACCCCGCCGACGCGCGACGACGTGGTGGGCGCCTTCGCGGGCCTGCGCCCCCTGCTCGAGGTCGCCGGTACGGACACGACGGCCGACCTCTCCCGCCGCCACGCGATCCTCACCTCGGCGACGGGCGTGACCACCGTGGTCGGCGGCAAGCTCACGACCTACCGCAGGATGGCGGAGGACACCCTCGACCACCTCGCGGCGTCCGGCCGGGTCTCCGCCCGCCCCTGCCGCACCGCGACCCTGCCGCTGCTCGGCGCCGCCTCCCCCGAGGAGCTGCGCCGGTGCGCCGCCCCCGCCCGGCTCGTACGCCGCTTCGGCACCGACGCGACACTGGTGCTGTCGACCGCCCGCGAGGTCACCGGGCTCCCCGAGGCCGAGCTCCTCGAGCCCGCCTCGCCGGAGGTGCCGGTGACGCTCGCCGAGCTGGTCTTCGCGATCACCCACGAGGGCGCCCACGACGTCGACGACCTGCTCGACCGGCGTACCCGGGTCGGGCTGGTGCCCGCCGACCGCGCCGTCGCGGAGCCGCTCGCCAAGAGGGCCTTGACACTCGTTCCGGCGTCGCACACGCCGCGCGACGAGGCTTTCCGCAGGGTGTGACGCAGCGGACAGCAAAATTCCGCGGGAGTTCGCCCGAACCTCGGACACACCCCCTTGCAGGTGGGACAGTTCTCCACGGCGCGCCCCTTGCTGACCCCATGCAGCAAGGGGCGCCCAGTCCATTTCCGGGCCTGTCTCCTCGGTGACTACCCGGTCACTCGACGGTGACCGACTTCGCGAGGTTGCGCGGCTTGTCGATGTCGTGACCGAGGTGCTGGGCCGCGTGGTAGGCCAGCAGCTGGAGCGGGATGGTGAGCAGGATCGGGTCCAGCTCGGGCTCGTTGCGGGGCACGTCGATCCGCCGGGCGCAGATCTCCCCGAGGTCGACGTCGGCGTGGGTGATCACCACGAGCGGGCCCTTGCGGGCGTCGATCTCGTGGAGGGCGCCGACGTTGCGCTCGGTCAGCTCGTCGTGCGGCACCAGGGCCACGGTCGGCACGTCGGGGTCGATCAGTGCGAGCGGGCCGTGCTTGAGCTCGGAGGTCTGGTAGGCCTCGGCGTGGCGATAGCTGATCTCCTTGAACTTCTGCGCGCCCTCCCGCGCGACCGGGAAGCCCCGCACGCGCCCGATGAAGAACAGGCTGCGCGCCTCGGCCAGCGACTTCGCGACCTCGACCAGGTCGGCCTCGCCCTCGATGACCTCCTCGATCTGGGCGGGCAGCCGCTCGAGCCCGGCGACGAGCCGCTTGCCGTCGGCGATGGACAGGTCGCGGACCCGGCCGAGCTGGAGGGCGAGCAGCGCGAAGCCGAGGAACATGTTGGTCAGCGCCTTGGTGCTGGCCACGGCCACCTCGGGGCCGGCGTGCAGGTAGATCCCTCCGTCGCACTCGCGCGCGATCGCGGAGCCGACGACGTTGACCAGGCCGACGCAGCGCCCGCCCTTGCGGCGCACCTCCTGCACGGCGAGGAGGGTGTCGATGGTCTCGCCGGACTGGCTCACCGCGACGTAGAGCGTGTCGGGCTCGATCACCGGGTCGCGGTAGCGGAACTCGCTGGCTGCCTCGGCGTCGGCGGGGATGCGGGCGAGCTCCTCGATGAGCGCGGCGCCCATCTGGCCGACGTAGTAGGCCGACCCGCAGCCCAGGATCTTCACCCGCCGCACCGCCCGGAGGTCGCGCGCCTCCATGTGCAGGCCGCCGAGGTGCGCGGTGCCGAAGCGCTCGTCGAGCCGGCCGCGCAGCACCGCCTGGGCGGTGGTGGGCTGCTCGAGGATCTCCTTGCGCATGTAGGACTCGTGCTCGCCGGCGTCGTACGCCGACGCGTCGATGTCGACCTGGGTCGCGGTCTTGCCGGTCGAGGCGCCGTCGCTGTGCCGCATGGTGGTGAAGCCGGCCGCCGTGACGGTGGCCATCTCGCCGTCGTCGAGGACCGCGACCGTCGTGGTGTGGCGCACGATCGCGGCGAGGTCGGAGGCGACGTACATCTCCTTGTCACCGACGCCGACCACGAGCGGGCTGCCGTTGCGGGCCGCGACGATGCGGTCGGGGAAGTCGGCGTGGAGCACCGCGAGCCCGTAGGTGCCGACCACGACGCCCAAGGCATCGCGCACCTTGCCCTCGAGCGTGTCGGCATCGCTGCGCGCGACGAGGTGGGCCAGCACCTCGGTGTCGGTGTCGCTGGCCAGCGTGACCCCCGCGTCGGTGAGCTCGGCGCGCAGGGCCGCGGAGTTGTCGATGATGCCGTTGTGGACGACGGCCACCCGGCCCGACTCGTCGGTGTGCGGGTGCGCGTTGACGTCGGTCGCCGGCCCGTGGGTGGCCCACCGCGTGTGGCCGATCCCGGTGGTGCCGGCGAAGCGCTTGGGCAGCACCTCGGTCAGCTCGCGCACCCGGCCGGCCTGCTTGGCGACCCTGATCCCGCGGTGGCCCAGGACGGCGACGCCGGCCGAGTCGTAGCCGCGGTGCTCGAGACGGGTCAGTCCCTCGAGGACGACGGGGGCCGCGTCCTGGCGGCCGATGTAGCCGACGATTCCACACATGGGCGTTCTTCCTTCTGTCCGTGTCTATCCGTAGACGATGCGACGCAGCTGTCGCTCCGAGAGGTCGGGTGCCGCCACCACCCGCTGGCGCAGCTCTTCTGCGATGCGGGCGAAGATCTCGGGGTTCTTGGCCCCGTACGTCTGGAGGCGGGCGTGCCGCTCGCGGACGTAGACCTCCACGGGCTGGGCGTGGAAGGCGATCACGTCCTCGATCACGCGGGCCGCCTCACCGGGCGTCAGCGACGTGGTGGCGACGACGTGGGAGACGAGAGCGGGGTCGGGCACCCCAGAAGGATGCCCATCCGCGGACGCTTCGCCAACTTCCTGCCCGAAATCGGGCAGAAATTGGGTACGCGGCCCGACAGGAGGGATGACCGCGACGCCACAGGCGTCACAAATGGGGCAGTCCTGCCCCGACACGCCGCCGACCCCCCGGTCAGGTGGAGCACAGGCCCGCACTTTCAGCGAAACCATGGTGCACAGGTGGGGAGGTGCTACGCTAGGTGAACAGAAGGTGAACGGGAGGTGTCACATGAGCAAGCACGCGATGACCGCAGCGCCGGTCTGCACCTGGGTGGCGGTGACCGACGCGTCGGGCCGCACGCACATGGAGGCCCGCTGGTCGGTCGCCAGCGCGGCACAGTCGCACGCTGCCTGACGCGCAGCCACACGCTCCGAGCCACGTCCCTCCGGGGGCGTGGCTCGACGCACGTCCGGGCATGGGTGCGAAAAAATCGGGCATGCCGGGAATGAACCGACGGGCGACCTCGTTCTAGTGGTTGAAACTTCTACCAACCACCCCAGGAGTGCTTCACATGACCACCGGATTCGACGCCCCCACCACCGCCATCGACGACATCACCGGCGACTACACCCTCGACGTGAGCCACAGCCGCCTCGGCTTCGTCGCCCGCCACGCGATGGTCACCAAGGTGCGCGGCCAGTTCGGCGCCTTCACCGGCACCGCCCGCATCGACGAGGCGAACCCGTCGGCGTCCAAGGTCGACCTCTCCATCGACGTGGCCTCCGTCGAGACCGGCAGCGCCGACCGCGACGGTCACCTCAAGTCCGGCGACTTCTTCGACGCCGAGACCTACCCGACCATCACCTTCACCTCGACCAAGGTCGAGCGCGACGGCGACGACTGGAACATCACCGGCGACCTGACCATCAAGGACGTGACGAAGCCCGTCACGATCGAGTTCGAGCAGACCGGCTCCGCCGTCGACCCCTTCGGCAACACCCGCGTCGGCTTCGAGGGCGACGTCACCGTCAACCGCAAGGACTGGGGCCTCACCTGGAACGCCGCGCTCGAGACCGGCGGCGTCCTCGTCTCCGAGAAGATCAAGCTCGAGTTCGACGTCTCGGCGATCCGCAACGCCTGACCGAGCGGGCACTTCCTCGCGCTGAGGAGTGCCGAGCGGGCACTTCCTCGCGCTACAGACGCCTGACCGGGCACTTCCTTCCGTAGGAGGTGCCCGGTCAGTGCATGTCAGCGCGAGGAATCGCCCTGTCAGCGCGTCATAGCGCGAGGAAGTGCCCGGTCAGTGCATGTCAGCGCGAGGAAGTGCCCGGTCAGCGGGGGTTCTTGCCCTTGTAGCCGCCGCCGCCCTTGCGGTGGCCGCCACCCGGACGACCGCGGAAGGGGCCGTTGTCGGGCTTGATCTCGATGAGCTTGCCGGAGATCCGGGTCGCGGCGAGGCGGTCGAGGGTGCCGGCCGGGAGGTCGGCGGGGAGCTCGACGACCGAGAAGTCCGGCTTGATCGAGATGTAGCCGAAGTCGCCGCGGGACAGCCCGCCCTCGTTGGCGAGGGCGCCGACGATCTGGCGCGGCTCGACCTTGTGCCGCTTGCCGACCTCGATGCGGTACGCCGCCATGGGCTGGCCGCTGCGCGACTCGCGGGGCGCCCGGTCGGCCTTGCCGCCGTGGCTCGCGCGCTCCTCGAAGGAGCGCTGGCGCGGCTCGGGCTCCGGCTCGAGCAGCAGCGGCTGCTCGCCGTGCATCACGGCGGCCAGGGCGGCGGCGACGTCGACCTCGGACACGTCGTGCTCGCTGACGTAGTGCGAGACCACGTCGCGGAAGAAGTCGATGCGCTCGGGCTGGGTCAGCGCCTGGGTGATCTGGTCGTCGAAGCGCGAGAGGCGCGTGGCGTTGACGTCGTCGACGGTGGGCAGCTGCATCTGGGTGAGCGGCTGGCGGGTCGCCTTCTCGATCGCCCGCAGCAGGTGGCGCTCGCGCGGGGTGACGAAGGCGATCGAGTCGCCGCTGCGCCCGGCCCGGCCCGTACGCCCGATGCGGTGCACGTAGGACTCGGTGTCGGTGGGGATGTCGTAGTTGACGACGTGGCTGATGCGCTCGACGTCGAGGCCGCGGGCGGCGACGTCGGTGGCGACGAGGATGTCGAGCTTGCCGGCCTTGAGCTGGTTGACCGTGCGCTCGCGCTGCACCTGGGCGACGTCGCCGTTGATGGCCATCGCCGAGTAGCCGCGGGCGCGCAGCTTCTCGGCCAGCGTCTCGGTCTCGTTCTTGGTGCGGACGAAGACGATCATCCCCTCGAAGTTCTCGACCTCGAGGATGCGGGTGAGCGCGTCGACCTTCTGCGGGTAGGACACGATCAGGTAGCGCTGGGTGATGGTCGACGAGGTGGTCGTCTTGTTCTTGACCGTGATCTCGACCGGGTCGTGGAGGTACTTCTTCGAGATCCGCCGGATCTGCGGGGGCATGGTCGCCGAGAACAGCGCCACGTGCTTGTCCTCAGGGGTGTCGGCGAGGATCGTCTCGACGTCCTCCGCGAAGCCCATCTTGAGCATCTCGTCGGCCTCGTCGAGGACGAGGAAGCGCAGCTCGGAGAGGTCGAGGGTGCCCTTCTCGAGGTGGTCCATGATCCGGCCGGGCGTGCCGACGACGACGTGCACGCCCCGACGCAGCGCCGAGAGCTGGACGCCGTAGCCCTGGCCGCCGTAGATCGGCAGCACGCGCACGCCCTTCATGTGGGCGGCGTACTTCTCGAAGGCCTCCGACACCTGGAGCGCGAGCTCACGGGTGGGCGCCAGGACGAGGGCCTGCGGCGTCTTCTGGGAGTGGTCGAGCTGCGAGAGGATCGGCAGCGCGAAGGCGGCGGTCTTGCCGGTGCCGGTCTGCGCCAGGCCGACCACGTGCCGGCCCTCGAGGAGAGGCGGGATGGTCAGGGCCTGGATCTGCGACGGCGTCTCGTAGCCGACGTCGGAGAGCCCCTTGAGGACCTCGGGCGACAGCCCGAGGTCGGAGAAGGTCTGCTCGGGCGCTGCGGGCTGGTCGTCACTCACCCGACAACGGTAGGGCTTCCCGCGTGAATAGGGCATTCCGCGAGCGCGGATAATCCCGCGACAGCCTCCTACGTGAGGCAGCACACTCTCCGCATGCCCCAGCCGATGTCACAGCTGCCCGAGGGACTGACCACCCGACCGCTGGAGAAGACCGACGCGCACGCGGTCTTCGTGCTGATGGCGGCCCAGGAGCAGGAGGACATCGGCGAGGTCGCCATCGAGGAGGCCGACATCGTCAGCGACTGGGCCAAGCCCAGCCACGACCTCGGCGCCCGCTCGGTCGGCGTCTGGGACGGCGACACCCTCGTGGCGTACGCCGAGCTGATGGGCGCCGACCGCGCCGACACGTCCGTCCTGCCGAGCCACCGCGGCCGCGGCATCGGCACCTGGCTGGCCCACTGGCTCCAGGACCTCGGCCGCCGCGTCGGCTCGAGCGTCATCGGGATGCCGGTCCCGCAGGGCTCTCCCGGCGACCGGCTGCTCGAGGAGCTCGGGTTCCGGGTGCGGTGGACCAGCTGGGTGCTCAAGCTGCCGGAGGGGGCCACGATCCCCGACCGCGCGCTGCCGGAGGGCTACGTCGTACGCACCGCCGGCCCCGACGACCTGCGCGCCGCGCACGACGTCCTCGAGGACGCGTTCCTCGAGTGGTCGGTGCGCGAGCGCGAGCCGTACGAGGACTTCGCCGCCGCGACGAGCGGACGCCCGGGCTTCGAGCCGTGGAACCTGCGCGTCGCGGTCGACCCCGAGGGCGCCGTCGTGGGGGTCTCGCTGGTGCTCGTCTCCGACAACGGCACGACCGGGTACGTCGACCGGCTGGCCGTGCGCCGCGACCAGCGCAACCGCGGGCTGGCGCAGGCCTTGCTCGTGGACTCCTTCGCCCAGGCCCGCGCCCACGGCACCTCCACCTCCGAGCTCAGCACCGACTCGCGCACGGGGGCGCTGGGGCTCTACGAGCGCGTGGGCATGGTCCCCACCAGCGTCTGGGTCAACCGCGGCATCGATCTGGGCGAAGTGGCGGAAAACGCGGTCCACCGCCCCTGATACACAAGATTCCGTCAAGACGCCGTTGGTCTAGACACTGAGGTCCACGGTGGAACACCCACTCCCACTGACGTGAGTCCTGCCCTTACCATCGATCTACGCCGGATCGGGCCGCGTCACGGCAGGGACGTGGGGTCCCTGCTCAGCATCATCAGTGGGGGTAACGTGCAAGATCTTCATGCTTTGGTCGTCGAAGACGATCCGGACATCTCCTCGGCCCTGGTGGAGACCCTCGAGGGGGCGGGTTTCCGCGTCACGTCCGCGCGTGACGGACGGCAGGCGGTGGACGTGGCGTCCGCCGATCCGCCCGACCTGGTCACGCTCGACCTGACGCTGCCGCACATGGACGGCATCGAGGTGTGCCGCCGCATCCGGGAGACCAGCGACTGCTACATCGTCATCGTGTCCGCGCGATCCGACGAGGTGGACAAGCTGATCGGCCTGGAGGTCGGCGCGGACGACTTCGTGCTCAAGCCGTTCTCGCCGCGCGAGCTGCGCGCCCGGGTGGCCGCGCTGTTCCGCCGGCCGCGCTCGGCCGGGGTCGGCGAGGAAGGCGCGGCGGCTGCCCAGGCACCGCACGTGCCCAGCCCGTCGCAGCCCGCCGACGAGCCGAGCACCATCAACTGCGGCGCCGGACTGGTCATCAACTCCGCACGGCGGGAGGTGCAGGTCGACGGCTCGATCGTCGACCTGACCCGCATCGAGTACGACGTGCTCGAGTACCTCGCCACGCACCTCTCGCGGGTGTGCACGCGCGAGGAGATGGTCCTGGCCATCTGGAGCAGCGCGCTGACCCACGACCACCACCTGGTGGACGTGCACGTGGCCAACCTGCGCGGCAAGCTGCGTCGGCACTCCGACGCCACCTGGATCCACACGATCCGCGGCATCGGCTACCGGATGGACCGGGAGGGCCAGCCGGACCGCCGGGCCGGCGGTGGGCCCTACCTCGTGGCTCGCATCGACTCCGAGGACTGGGCCAAGGGCCTCGACTTCTGACGACCGGCTCTCCGGGGGCCGGTTGTGGAGTTCCGGCACGCGCATCGCCGGTGCGACATACGATCGGCAGCAGCCGGGAGCGCGCGGCTGGGGCCGCGCGCACACGACCGGACAGCACACCGCACCACTGACTGGCCGGGGGGCCCACCCATGATCCACGCACGCACCGCGGTGGTCGTCGAGGACGACACCGATGTCGGCGACGTGATCTCCAGCCTGCTCGACAAGGCAGGCTTCGAGGTGACGGTCGCGCGCACCGGGGCCGACGCGCTCACCGTGGTCCGTGACCTGCGCCCCGACCTGGTCACGCTGGACATGAGCCTCCCCGACATCGACGGCGTCGAGGTGTGCCGCCAGATCCGGCTGGTCAGCGACTGCTACGTCATCGTCATCAGCGGGCGCACGGGCGAGGTCGACCGGCTCATCGGGCTCGAGGTCGGCGCCGACGACTACCTGGTCAAGCCGTTCTCCATGCGCGAGCTCCAGGCCCGCGTGGCGGCACTCTTCCGCCGTCCGCGGAGCACGGAGCCCGACATCGGGGCGGCGTCCGTGCCGGTCGCGGTGGCGGCCGTCGCCGGTGTCGGCGCGGCGACCATGGGCTGCGGGGACCTGAGCCTCGACCGCGGCTCCCGGGAGGTCATCGTCGCCGGCGCGGAGATCGACCTCACCCGCACGGAGTTCGACCTGCTCGCCCACCTGTTGAGCAACCCGGGCGTGGTCGTGCCCCGGGAGGACCTGCTGCGGGCCGTGTGGGCCACCGAGTTCGTCCCGGACAGCACGCACGTCGTCGACGTGCACCTGGCCAACCTGCGCCGCAAGCTCCGCGCCGCGGCTGCCGGCAACCAGTGGATCCGCACCATCCGCGGCGTCGGCTTCCGCTACGACCCCTGCTGCGCCTGACCCGCCGGTCCCGGTCAGAGGGCCGGTCAGCGGGCCGCGTCAGCGGGCGGACTCGCGCAGCGTGGAGCCGCGCGCGCCGCGCACCGTCATCGACGCGCTGACCAGGGCGACCACCCCGAACACCGCGGCCGCCAGCAGCGCCAGCACCACCAGCCGGAGGGGCGAGATCGCCGCGACCAGCGCGGGCGTCGTCGGGTCGTCGGCATAGCCGAGGGTGATGGTGCGCAGCACCACCCACTGCGCGAGCGACCCGGCAAGGATGCCCGCCAGCGCGGCGCTGCCGAGCACGACCGCGAGCTCGCGCACGACGGCCACCATCACCGACGAGCGGGGTACGCCGACCACGCGCAGGGCCGCGGCGTCACGACGCCGCGCCGGCAGCTGCACGGCCGCGCTGACGAAGAGGCCCGCCAGCGCCATCAGCAGCACCAGCGCCGCGACGACGCCGTAGAGCCGCAGCGCGAGGGCGTACGCGCTCTGGTCGAGGACGTGCCGCTCCTGCGCGAGGGTGGTCCCGACGCTGAGCCCGGCCTCGGAGAGGGCATCGGTGATCGAGGCGGGGGTGCCCTCGCGGGCGAGCACGTGCACGGTCATGAGGTTGTCGTAGACCGGGTGGTCGGTGATGAAGGAGGAGTAGTCGACGAGCAGGCCCGAGGGTCCGGTGAACGGCATGCCCTCGATCTCGCCGACCGGTCCGACCGGGATCAGGCCGTAGCCCTCGTCGAGCTTGGCGAGGGCCCGGTCCTGGACCTTCGGGCCGGCGAGCGCCGGGCGGTCGCGCACGATGCCGCCGGCGGTGATGCGGGCCATGCCGACCGACTCACCGGTGTCGACGCTCATGTCGAGCTCGCCCCCGGACACCTGCATGTCGGTGATGGAGGTCCGCACCGCGGGGTCGGGGGTCGGCGTCCAGCCGGCACCGCTGATCCCGCCCGGGAGCGGCGTGCCGTCGACCTCGATGTCGCGCAGGCGGAGCGAGCCGGACATCCGGGTGTTGGTGCCGGCGCCACCGGCGAGGGTCATGCCCTCGAGCGGACAGCCGTCACGGCAGAACGGGACACGGGTCGAGCGGGTGGACTCACCCGCCGGGAAGGGGCCGACGTAGGCCTTCAGCGGGGCACCGCCGCGCGAGCCGAAGCGCACCTCCACCGCCAGGTCGCGATCCATGTCGGCCTGGTTGTCGATCGTGAGGCTGAGGCGTGTGCCCTGCACCGTGGGCACCACGCCGCCCGGCGAGATCTCGTCGACGACCTGCTCGACGGTGCGGCCCGGGCTCCAGGTCTCGGGCCACGTCGCGACGCGCGCCAGGCGGCTGCTGTCGACGACCGAGAAGTTGGCCCCGGGGTTGGTGGCGCTGGCCGCCGCCATCACCCACTCGCCCTCCGGGTCGATCGTGCGGGTGAGGTCGAGCGCCTCCGCGAAGGTGAGCGTGGTCGACCAGGTGGTGTGGGCGGGCGAGGCGGTCGCGGCGACGCTGGTGCGCCACGTCGCGGCGGAGTCGTAGACGCCGGCGCCGAAGACCGCGACCGCGATCGCGGCCGTGATCGGGAGGATCACGAGCGTGCCCTCCTGCCGGCGCGAGATCGCCCGCGAGGAGACGAAGCCGCTCAGCGAGCGTCCCCGCGAGCGACGCGTCCACCAGGTGGCGAGCGTCGCGGTGAGGCGGGTGGCGGCCAGGCCGGCGACCACGGCGAGCAGCACCGGCAGGACCAGGTCGGTGGCGTCCGGCTCCCCGGGTCCGCTCGCGGAGAGCTTGCTGGCCAGCACCGCCACTGCGAGGGCGACGAGGGTGAGCTGGGCGATGACCGACCAGCGGCGCGCAGCCACCGGACGTCGTACGCCGCTGAGCTGGGAAGCCAGCGACTCGCGGACCACCAGCCCGACCGCGACGCACGCCACCGCGAAGGCGGCGACCAGGACGAGGGCGGCCGCGACCCAGCTGGTCAGCGGCAGCGGCAGCGGCAGCCCGGGCACCAGCCAGCCGCGCACGAGCGCGTAGGACAGGCCCAGCCCGAAGACGACGCCCAGCGGGGTGGCGATCAGGAGGATCACCACCGGCTCGGCCAGGCCGAGGCCCCAGAGCCGGCGCGCGGTCACGCCGCGCAGCGAGGCCAGGGCCAGCTCCGGGACGCGGAGCTCACTGGCCGCGTTGAGCAGGCGCATCAGCAGGGCGAGGGCCACGAGGACCAGCGACAGCACGGCCGGCGCGATGGAGCTGCGCGCCGTGGACTGCTGGAAGCGCACCTCCTCGACCACGTCGGCGAGGGAGTTGGTGCCGTTGTCGCGCAGCGTGCCGCCCTCGACCTCGAGGGTCGTCTCGGACGGGAGCGCCGCCGCGGAGTCGGCTGCCACGTCGAGCTCGCCCGGCGTGATGTCGGCGCGGACGTCGAGGTGCGTGTCGACCCCGATCGTCCAGCCGCCCGCGGCCACCACGGTCTCGGGGGTGGTGATGAGGGGTGCCGGGCTGTACGGCGTGTAGCCCCCGTTGATGGTCGTCTGCTCGTTCTGGCTGGTGAGCCGCCGCGGGATCAGCCAGTCCTCCCCGGTCTCCGGGGTGGTGTAGCTGCCCACGACCACGACCTCGTCGATCCCCGGTCGCGGGAGCCCGAGCGCCTTGACGCCGCCCGGCTCGTAGATCGCCAGGGGCAGCGGCTTGCCGATCTCGGCGCCGGTCTTCTCCAGGTCGGCGGCGAGCATCAGCACCTCGCCGCGCTTCTCGGGGCAACGACCCTCGACCTCGAGGCTCTCGCACGCGCCGTCGCGCGCCCAGAGCTCGGCGACGCCGCGCAGCGCGCTGAAGGGCTCGGACTGCACCGTCAGCACGGGCTCCTCCCACGACCCTCGGGTCAGCGAGTCGGAGGCCGCGCGGGCGTGCTGCTCGGCCTGGTCGAGCGACGAGCCCTCGTCGGGGGTGAAGACGCGGCTCAGGCCGGTGAGGCCGGGCGCCGTCTCGTCGAGGCGGGTCACGACGTAGGAGTTGGTGACGGCCTCGGAGAAGACGGGGCCGAGCACGGCGGAGCCGATCGCGAGCGCGGTCAGCAGCACCGATCCCGCGGAGAGCAGGGCTCGCGCCCGCAGTCCACGCACGATCGCGCCCAGCAGCTGGATCATCGTCCTTCTTCCTCACGCAGCAGGCTGGGTCGGGTGGTGGCCGCGCGCACGGCGCGGGCGCGCCCGCCCACCAGCACGACGGCGGCAGCGGCCAGCACGGCAGGGATCGCGAGGGGCCACGCGTGCGGAGCGGTGTCGAGCGGGCTCCCGGCGACGGGCAGCGAGAGCAACGGGAGGCCGTCGAGCAGCAGCGTCACGGCGAGCCACCCGCCGACGACCACGATCGCCAGCACGAGCACGGTCAGGCTGACCAGCTCGGCGCGGCCGGCCCTGCGGGCGGTGCCGACGGAGATGCCGAGCACGCGCAGCGACGCCACGTCGCGGCGGTAGTCACGCAGGTGCCGGGCGACGCCGGCCCCGAGCGCGAGCAGCGCGACGAGGGCGCACGCGAGGGCGGTGAGGGCGTACGCCACGGACTGGGCGCCGCCGTAGCGCTCCCCGAGCGCCTCGCGCACGGTCGCCGAGGTGCGCCAGGAGGTCCCGGTCGCCTCGGCGACCTGGTCCAGCATCGCCTGCGGGGTGCCGTCGTCGGCCACGATCTGCACCTCGGCCGACGGCACGGTCGGGCCGGAGCCGGCGGCGGAGGTGCGGATGTCGGAGAGCAGGCCCGAGGAGCCCACCAGCGGCATCGCGGTCGCCACCCCGATCACGTCGGTCGTGCGGTCGTCGCCGCCGAGGTCGAGCGCCTGCGGCGCCTCCTGGTCGGCGGCCAGAACCGGGACGGCGTCGCCGCCCCGGTCGAGGTCCACCTGGAGCGTGGCCTGCGGCAGCATCGCCACCTGGAGGCCGTCGACCCGGTTGACCACGAAGGTCGCCGGCGGCTCCCACCCGCGGATGAAGTTGTTGTTGACCACCGACTCCACCGACGAGGCGTCCGGCACCCAGGTCCGTTCGAGCAGGTCGGTGTCGCCGAGGGTGATGCGCTCGGCCAGGGCGACGAACTGGCTGTCGTCGATCACGCCCTCGCTGTTGCGGCCGAACTCGAGCCCGGTGACGGCGCAGCCCTGGGCACAGTCGCGGACGCGGGCGCGACCCGACACCGGGGTGCCGTCACGCGGGACGTCGAGCTGCACCGCCACGGAGCCGGAGGCGTTGCGGGACGTGACGTAGCGCAGCGTCACCTCGGCGCCGCCGCCCCCGCTGCGGAACACCTCCCCGTTGGGCAGGCGGATGGTGCGGACGCCCGGCACGTCGAGGCCCGACAAGGTGACGTCGAACCGCTCGCCGGTCGCCTGCAGGGGCACGACGCCGGTGTCGAGCCGGTCGACCGCGTCGGAGGCCGCGCGGGCGGGGGTGTCGTCGTAGAAGCCACCGACGACGGCGTCCCACCTGGCGGCGTCGACGTACGCCCGGCGCTCGGGCAGGCGCTCCTCGTTGCGCACGATCGCCGTGGCGATGAGGTGCTCGCCCTCGGGGTCGACCTGCTCAGTGAGGTCGACGGCGCCCATCGCGCCGAGGTCGGTCGCGGCGATGGCGCGGGCGCCCGGCACCTCGACGGCGGCCTGCTCACGGGTCCACCCGCTGACGCTGACGGCGCCGCTGAGCGCCAGCGCGCCGACGACGGCCGCGGCGACGACGAGGCGGACGGGGGTGACGAGGTCGTCGGCACGGGCGAGACGGCGTGCGGCGAGGAAGGCGCCCAGGCCGCGCTTCTCGGTGACGGGGGTCAGTGCGCGGGCCGCGATCCGGATCACCCAGATCGCGAGCTGCCCGAGCGCCAGGCCCACCAGGGCGGGGCCGAGGAGGACGACCAGGTCGGGCTCACCGTCGGCCGCCCGGCTGCGGTAGGCCGCGACGCCGGCGCCGACGAAGACGAGCACACTCAGGAAGACGGCCACGGTCGTCGCCCGGCGAGGGCGTCGCCGGCTCGAGACCTGGACCGCGAGCGGCTCGCGGAGGGCGGCCGCGGCGGACAGGCCGACGATCACCAGACCGGCGCCGGCGATGCCGGCGGCGGCGACGACCGCTGGTTGCCCGAGCGCGGGCGCCGCGTCGTCGAGCCAGGCCCTCGTGGCGAGGACGGTGCCCAGGGCTCCGACGAGGAGGCCGAGCAGGGTGCCGAGGACGATCGCGAGCAGGGGCTCGACGAGCAGGAAGCGCCACAGGCGCAGGCCGTGGATGCCGCGGAGCCGGGCGAGCCCGATCTCCTCCCGACGGGCCACCGCGAGCTCGGCACCGATGCTGGGCACGGCGACCGCGCCCAGGAGGAGCAGGGGTGCGGTCAGCCAGCGCGAGGTGTCGGCGGCCTCGGCGAACTGCAGGACCGTCACGGCCCCGCCGACCACGACCACGCTCATCAGCACCAGGGTCGTCAGGGCACCCCGACGGCTCCAGGCGCCGCGAAGGACACGACTCACCGAATGACCCGGCCCTCGTCCAGCGCGATGTGGAGGTCACAGGCCTCGACGACGGCGGGGTCGTGGGTGGCCACGACGACGACGGCGCCACGGGCCGCCTCCTCGCGCAGCTCGGTCAGCACCACGCCCCGGTTGCCCTCGTCGAGCTCCGAGGTCGGTTCGTCTGCCAGCAGCACGTCGGCGCCGACGACGAAGCCGCGGGCGCACGCGACGCGCTGCATCTGGCCGCCGGAGAGCTCCTCGACCTGGCGCTCACCGAGGTCGGCGATGCCGAACCGGGCCAGGGCGGCCTCGGACGCCTCGTCGGCGTCGGCGGGCGCGACGCCGCGGGCACGCAGCGCGATCGAGACGTTCTCGCGGGCAGAGAGGATCGGCACGAGGCCGTAGACCTGGAGCACGAAGGCGACCTCGGGCAGCGGGTCGCCGCTGCCGGTCCACATGTCCTTGCCGTCGAGCTCCGCGGTGCCCGACGTCGCCTGAAGCAGGCCGCCGGCGATGGAGAGCAGGGTGGTCTTGCCCGAGCCGCTGGGGCCGGAGAGCGCGGTGACCTTGCCGGCGGGGAAGGTGACGCTGACGTCGTCGAGCAGCGTGCGGCCGTTGACGTAGGTGATCGAGTCGAGCCGCAGCGCGGTCTGCACGGCGGTCTGGTCGGTGCTCACTCCGGTGCTCACTGCTGGCTTCCCTCGCTGCTCGCCCGGGTCACGATGATGCGGCCCTCGTCGTCGTCCTCGAACCGCACCAGCGTCCCGGGGGGCCACTCGGCGGCGATGTGGCCGGGCAGGTGCAGGACGCCGTCCTCGCCCACCACGGCGTACTCCGACCCGCCGTGGCCCTCCGCGCCGACGCGACCGCCCTTCATGGTCACGGTGCGCGGGAAGGTGGCGGCCACCTCGGGCTGGTGCGTGACGACCACGATCGTGGTGCCGAAGTCGTCGCCGAGGGAGTGGATCAGGTGCAGCACGTGGTCGCGGTCGGCGTGGCTGAGCTGGCTGGTGGGCTCGTCGGCCAGCAGCAGTCGCGGGGCGGTCGAGACGGCGCAGGCGAGGGCCAGGCGCTGGCGCTGGCCGCCCGACATCGTGGAGACCACCTGGTCGGCCTGGTCGACGAGCCCCACGCGGTCGAGCAGCTCGGTGTCGGCCAGCGCCCTGTCGCGGTCGCTGCCTGACAGCGACAGCCGGGCGAAGGCGATGTTCTGCCGGGCCGTCGCGTAGGGCAGCAGGTTGCGGGTGGCGCCCTGGAGCATGGTCGAGACCTGGCGCGAGCGGATCCGGGCGAGGTAGCGCTCGCCCATCCGGGAGACCTCCTCGTCGCCGAGATAGATCTTGCCGGCGCTGGGCTTCTGGATGCCGCCCAGCAACGCCAGCAGGGTCGACTTGCCCGAGCCGCTGGGGCCCAGGAACGCGACCCGCTCGCCCGGGCGGATCGTCAGGTCGACACCGCGCAGCGCCACCACGTCGTGACCGCCGAAGGTCTTGTAGAGGTGCACCACACCCTCGCACCGGATGCCCAGTCCACCCGTGCGGGTGTCCTCGACCGTGGCCGCGCTCTCCCGCACGTCTCCCCCATCTCTCACCGAACCGGGGTTCAAGATACATAAACTGTCGTACCTTGAGCGCATGGTTATCCGAGTCGCGCTGGTCAACGACGACGAGGTCGTCGTCCGCGGTCTCGACGCGATGATGCGCAGCTACAGCCACCGGGTCGAGGTGGTGGAGCTGGCGGCCGGAAGGCCGGTCAGCCAGCCGGTCGACGTCGCGCTCTACGACACCTTCGGCATGGGGCAGGGCAACGGCCCGGCCGTGAAGAACCTGGTCGACAGCCCGCAGGTGCGCACCGTCGCCGTCTACACCTGGAACTTCCAGCCCTGGCTGACCCGCGACACCCTCAACGCCGGGGTGCGCGGCTACCTCTCCAAGAGCCTACCGGCGGCGCGACTGGTCGACGCCCTGCACGCCATCTCGGCCGGACAGGTCGTCGTCTCCCCGTCCCGGGGCCGCTCGTCACTCGTCGGCGGCGACTGGCCGGGCCGCGAGGAGGGGCTGACCGCGCGGGAGGCCGAGGTGCTCTCGCTCATCACGATGGGCCTCAGCAACCAGGACATCGCCGAGCGCACGCTGCTCTCGCTCAACTCGATCAAGTCCTACATCCGCTCGGCCTACCGCAAGATCGAGGTCGACTCCCGCTCCAAGGCCGTGCTCTGGGGCGTCGAGCACGGCATGCGGGCGGACCGGGTGCGAATCAACGGCTCCCCGGCGCGCGAGGCCTGACCCTGCTCCACGCGGCTCGAGTTTCCCCGCATACGCGGGGACTCTCGAACTCCTGGGGGTTTGCACGCCCCGAGAAGTCTGGGTTTCCCCGCATAGGCGGGGAAACCGCAACGGGGTGACCATCCGTGCACCCGGTCGTTGACCTCCTGAGTCCGCCTCTGGAGGTACGCCGTGCAGCCCAGGTCCGCCCGTCCCACCCGCCCGACCGCCGTGGTCGTCGTCCTCGGGACCGTCCTCCCCCTGCTGGCGGCGCTGCTCGTGGCCGGCTCCGCGCCGGGAGCGGCGGCCCCCGAGAAGCGGGGCAAGGTCCGGATCCAGGTGCTGTCCAACCGCGCCGACCTGGTCTCCGGCGGTGACGTCCTGGTGCGGATCACCGCACCCCGGCGGGCCGGCACCCTGCGCGTGAGCCTCGACGGCCGCGACGTGTCGAGGAAGTTCCGCACGCGCTCAACCGTGCTGCTGCGCGGCCTCGACACCGGCCGCAACGTGCTGACGGCGCGAGCCGGTGGGGCCAGGTCCGACCGGGTCGTGATCACCAACCACCGCAACGGCGGGCCCGTCTTCAGCGGCCCGGTCGCGGCGGCGTACGACTGCCAGGACACCGCCCGCGACGCGCTCTGCAACGAGCCGGCGTCGTACTCCTTCCTCTACAAGCCGACCGGGCAGTCGGCGCTGAAGCCCTACGACCCGGCGCACCCGGCGACCGACGTCGACACCACGACCACCGACCAGGGGCGCACGGTGCCGTTCATCGTGCGCCGCGAGGACGGCCACCAGGACCGCGACCGCTACGCGATCCTCACCCTGTTCACGCCCGGCGAGAAGTGGAAGGCGTGGCAGCCGCAGGAGCAGTGGAACCACAAGGTGCTGATCACCCATGGCGGCGGGTGCGGGGCGTCGTACGCGCCGGGCGAGCCGCCGCTCGAGGACGCGTCCGGCACGCTCGACGCGATCCCGGTGCCCGTCCTCGAGAACTCGTACGTCGAGGCGCTGGCGCGCGGCTTCGCGGTGATGTCGACGGCGCTGGCCAACACCGGCCACAACTGCAACGTCGCCCACAACGCCGAGTCGCTGATGATGGCCAAGGAACGGATCGTCGAGCGCTACGGCACCATCCGCTACGCGATCGGCACCGGGTGCAGCGGCGGGTCGGTCGCCCAGCACACCGTGGCCAACGCCTACCCCGGGATCTACCAGGGGCTCGTGACCACCTGCTCCTACCCCGACGTGATGAGCCCCGGCTCGCAGTTCGCCGACTACCACCTGATGCGGGCCTACTTCGAGGACCCGAGCTCGTGGGGTCCAGGTGTGCTCTGGTCGCCGACGCAGGTGGCCGACGTCGAGGGCCACCTCACGCCGGTCAACGCGGTCACCGCCGACGAGGGACTCTTCAAGAGCGCGATCGACCCCGAGCACCCGTGTCCCGGCGTGGCGGACCCGGTCGCCGGCGACACCTCCACCCGCTTCGACTCCGAGACCAACCCGGGCGGCGTGCGCTGCGACATCCTCACGCTGATGCACAACCAGCTCGGGCCGCGACCCACGTCGGTGTGGAGCGCGCAGGAGAAGGCGGCCGGTCACGGCTTCTCCGGGCTGCCCTTCGGCAACGCCGGTGTGCAGTACGGCCTCGAGGCGCTGAAGGGCGGACGCATCACGCCCGAGCAGTTCGTCGACCTCAACGAGAAGGTCGGCGGCCTCGACGTCAACGCCGACCCGATCGCGGCGCGCACCGCCGGCGACCCTGCTTCGATCGCCAACGCCTACCGCACCGGGCTGCTCAACGAGTTCAGCAACACCAGCGAGATCGCGATGATCAACCACGGCGGCCCCGACCCCGGCATCGCGCACGACTACGCGCACGCGGTGTGGAGCCACCTCCGACTCCAGCGCTCGCAGGGCCACACCGACAACCGCGTCGAGTGGTTCGGCCCGACGCCGCTGCTCGGCGACGTGCGCTGGCCGACCGAGGCGTTCATCGCGATGGACGGCTGGCTGGCGAAGGTGGAGAAGGACGGGCGGAAGGTGCCGTTGGCGATGAAGGTCGTCGAGGACAAGCCCGCCTCGCTGACCGACCGCTGCCTCGCCGACGGCGTACCCGGTGTGGTGTGCCGCGCCGACCTCGCGCGCACCAACCTCTCCACCCCGCGCCAGGAGTCCGGGGGCCCCGCCGCCAACGACGTCCTCGCCTGCCAGCTCAAGCCGCTGGACCGGTCCTCCTACCTCCTGCCGGGCGGGCTGCCGGTGCCCTTCACCGACGCGCAGTGGGCGCGGCTGCAGGCCGCCTTCCCACGCGGCGTGTGCGAGTGGGCGCTGCCCGGCATCGGCCAGGGCCCGGCGGAGACGTGGCTGGGCTACGGCACGGCGCGCAGGGCGACGTACGGCGGCGCGCCCCTCGGCCGGGTGCCCGCCGGGTCCGGGCTGGGCTGGTTCGCCCGGTCCTTCCGCCCGTTGTGGCGGCAGTGACGGAGTCCCCGGGTACCCGGTGATCGCTGAGGTTGTCGACCGTTGCAGCGGTCGATAACCCGGGGAATCACCGGATACCCGGTGATCGCAACCGAGCCCGTACGCTTCTCCGGTGAGTGAGCAGCACCCCGGCATCGACCCCGACGACCTGGCGACGACCCTGCGGGTGCTGCAGACCCTCCACCACCTGCCGGCCGACCACCCCGACCACATCACCGTGAAGCGGGCCGCGTCGCACATGTACAAGTCGATCAAGTCCGAGCGCCGGCTCAAGAAGCGCGCCGAGGAGCTGGCCCACGACCGGGCGATCATCGCGAGGACGGCGACCGGCTCGCCGATGCGCATCGACGACGAGACGGCCGGCATCCCGCTCGTGTCGAACACCGCCGGCGCGTTCGCCGGCGAGCTCATCACCGCGCGCGGCTGCTACATCTGCAAGCAGGACTTCACCCTCGTCGACGCGTTCTACCACTGGCTGTGCCCCACCTGCGCGGCGATGAGCCACGCCAAGCGCGACCAGCGCACCGACCTCACCGGCAAGCGCGCGCTGCTGACGGGCGGCCGCGCCAAGATCGGGATGTACATCGCGCTGCGGCTGCTCCGCGACGGCGCGCACACCACGATCACGACCCGCTTCCCCAAGGACGCCGTCCGCCGGTTCGCCGCGATGGAGGACTCGGCCGACTGGCTGCACCGGCTCAAGGTCGTCGGGATCGACCTGCGCGACCCCACGCAGGTCATCTCCCTGACCGACGACGTCGCGGCCGACGGGCCGCTCGACATCATCGTCAACAACGCCTGCCAGACCGTACGCCGGCTGCCGGGTGCGTACTCGCACCTCATCGACGGCGAGGCCGCCCCGTTGCCGACCGCCGAGTCGCTGGGCGTGGAGGCGCTACCGGAGATGGTCACCTTCGACCGGATCTCCGAGGCGCACCCCGCTGCGATCGCGGGCGCCCTGTCGTCGACGGCGGTCGCCCACCACGACGGCGAGTCCGCCGAGCACGCGCTCGCCGTGCACAACGCCGCGTCGCTGACAGCCCTGGCCCTCAAGGCGGGCGGCGCCTCGCTGGAGGCGCACCTGGCGGGCACGGCGATCGACGCCGGCGGCCTGATCCCCGACATCCAGGACAACAACTCGTGGACCCAGGTGCTCGACGAGGTCGATCCGCTGGAGCTCCTCGAGGTGCAGTTCTGCAACTCGATCGCACCGTTCCTGATCAACGCCCGGCTGCGGCCCGCGCTGCGCGCGGCCGTGCAGAACGGGGCCCGGCGTGCGTACATCGTCAACGTCTCGGCGATGGAGGGGCAGTTCGGCGGGCGTCGCTACAAGGGCGCCGGTCACCCGCACACCAACATGGCGAAGGCCGCGCTCAACATGATGACCCGCACGTCGTCGGGCGAGCTGTTCGAGTCCGACAAGATCCTGATGACCGCCGTCGACACCGGCTGGATCACCGACGAGCGCCCGCACCACGAGAAGCTGCGGATCGCCGCCGAGGGCTGGCACGCGCCGCTCGACCTCGTCGACGGAGCCGCCCGCGTCTACGACCCGATCGTCCTCGGCGAGCAGGGTGAGGACCTCTACGGCTGCTTCCTGAAGGACTATCAACCGGCCGCCTGGTGACCCCGCCACCCTGGCGGCGTACGACAAGCTCCCCCGCCACCCTGGCGGCGTACGACAACGAATCCGGCGCTGCGCATGTCGTGTGCCGCCACCCACGGCCGGCGGCATGTCGTATGCCGCCACCCCCGCGACGCACCTGATTGACTCACGCCCATGAGTCTCGAGACCGCGGAAGAGTTCCACGCCAGGGTCGCCGCCGCGACCGACGCCGAGGGGCGGCTGCCGGTCGCGATCGAGGCGATGCCCGGGTGGGACATCTTCCCGTTCGAGCTCGACGGCCTGCGGATCAAGCCGCTCGAGCCCCTCGCCGACAGCGAGCCGCCGCGCGAGGGCGAGGACCCGGCCGACTGCTTCTGCCAGTCGCCCATGCCCGCCGACCGCGCGGCACAGGTCGCCTGGAGCAACGAGCGCTGGCTGGTGGTGGCCCTCGGCATGAAGCTCCCGGTCTCCCTGATCTTGCGCCCGGTCGAGCACGTCGACATCGCCGACATGCCCGACGACATGGCCGCCGAGATGGGCAGGCTGATGGTCGCCGTGACGGCCGCGGTCGAGGAGCTGCCGAGCGTCGGTCGCTGCCACATCGGTCGCTACGGCGACGGCGGCGCGCACGCCCACCCGTTCTTCTTCGGCCGCCCGGCCCGGATGCTGCAGCTGCGCGGGTCCTGCCTGCTCGACTGGGAGGAGAACCTCCCCGACCTGCCCGAGGACGTCCGCCGTGCCAACGCCGGCCACGTCGGCCGGCGCCTGGTCGAGCGGTTCGGCGGCGACGGTCCGGCCTGGGAGTCCTGAGGCCGCTCAGAGCAGGGCGCCGACCTCGCCACTGAGGTGGTCGTGGGCGACCGACCGCCCGGCGGCCCCGAGGAGCAGCCACTGCACGGGGCCGACCACCGGACGGCCTGCCCCCGCCGCCCAGTCGACGTCGGTGGCGACGAGGCGTACGCCGCGCAGCCGCGGGCCGATCGGCATCCGCCGCGACCACCACAGCACCCGCTCGAGGGCGACCACCGCGGCGTCGGGCGGCATCGGGTGCTCGATGCCCAGCGGGAGGCAGATGTCCTGGGTGTGGACCAGGACGTCGAGCAGCGGCTCCTGCTCTGACACGAACGGCACGGTCCGCCGGGAGCCGACGAAGCCGCGCAGCCGGTCGATGATCTGCTCGTGGCCCAAGGGGCTGCGGAGGGCGGAGTCGCGCACGATCGCCTGGTAGCGGAAGCCCGACCTGACCGCCGCGACGAGCATGTCGCGCAGCCCCATGTGGGAGAGGGCGAGGTGCGCCGCCACGTCGCGGACCGTCCATGCGTCGCAGAGCGACGGGGTGCGCCACGCGTCCTCGGGAAGGCCGGCGAGGATGTCGGCCAGTGCGGTGCGCTCGGTGTCGACGTGGCGCCAGATCGTGTCGCTGTCCATGTCGCCGACCTCTCACAACTAGTCAGTTTGTCTGTCTAATATGGACCCGTGACAGGGGAGACGTCAATGACCGACCAGCAGCCCCACGTCGGCGTGCTGATGTTCGTCGCCGCCCGGTCCCTGGAGGCGCGGGCGTACGACGCCGTGGTGGCCGCCGGCGCGCGCGACGTGACGCCGGCGCAGGCCCGGCTGATGGCCCAGATCGATCCCGACGGGACCCGGGTGGTGACGCTGGCGGCACGCGCGCGGGTCACCAAGCAGTCGGCCGCCTTCCTCGTCGACCAGCTCGAGCAGGCGGGCTACGTGGAGCGGGTCGCGGACCCGCACGACGGACGGGCGAAGCTGGTCCGGCTCACCGCCCACGCCCGCGCGATCGGGGACGCGGCCGACGCCGAGGTGGCGCGTGCGCTCGCGGAGTGGGAGGAGCACGTCGGTCGGGCGCGGATGCGCCAGCTCGAGGAGACGATGGCCATGCTCCGCCAGGTCACCGACCCCTGGGCGTGAGCGCGGTCAGGAGGACGCCTGGCCGGCGATGTTGACCAGCCAGCTGATGCCGAAGCGGTCGACGAACATGCCGAACTCGTCGCCCCACGGCGCCGCATCGAGCGGCTGCTTCACCTGCCCGCCCTCGGACAGCCCGGCGAACCACCCCCGCAGCTGCTCGGCGTCGTCCGGACCCCCCGAGAGGCTGACGGAGACGTTGTCGCCGAAGGTCACCTGCACCATCTCCGGCGGCGCATCGGCGCCCATCAGCGTCAGGCCGCCCGGCGTCTGGAGCTGTCCGTGCATGACCTGGTCCGCGAGCGGGCCCTCGGTGCCCATCTCGCCGAAGGTCATCACGGTGAGCTCGCCGCCGAGCACGGAGGCGTAGAACTCCATCGCCTCGCGTGCCTTGCCGTCGGGGAAGCTGAGGTAGGGGTTGAGCACGACGGTCATCGCGGGCTCCTTGTCGTCGGAGGTGTCCGTCCACCGTAGTGACTCCCGCCGGGGGCGCGGAAGGAGTGGTCTGTCCGGTCTCGCGGCCTCGCCGGAGGTGCGCACCCGGCCGGTCGCCGGGAGTGGAGCCCGTCCCGCGCGGATCATGGTCCCGTGGACCGCGTCGGGTCGTCGGTGGATCCGCGGTCGTGTCCGATCATCTTCATGTTTCCCTCCCCGTAGGACGCACACGTCCTACAGGCAGGGAAGCACCGCACGCGGCTCGAAACACCACCCGTGGGGCGGTGTCGTGGCCGGCCACCCCTGCAGGAGTGGGGGCGGACGGGTCCGGAAGTCAGCTGCGGACCGGCCGCTCCCAGTGCCGCAGCGCGGCGCACTGCCCGACGAAGTCGGACAACGAGTCGGACGTCAGCTCGGGGCACCCGTCGTCGGGCGTGACGCCGGCGGCGTCGAGGAGGGCCTCTGCGTCAGCCACCCAGCCGAGGAACTTCTGGTGCGCGAAGGCGTCGTCGACGAAGTCCCGCGCGGTCTTGCGCCCAGCCAGGTCCGCGGCGCCCTCGGCGGACGTCACCACCGCCACCGCGTCGAACAGCACGGAGGGCGCGCCGACCACCGCGTGGTCGGGCGTGAGCCTGCGCCCGCCCTTGAGCTTGAGCGGGCCGGCGGCAGGAGCGACGTACTCGACGACGGCGCCCGCCTCCGTGAACGCGTCCTCGAGCGCCTTCACGAGCGTGCCGTCGGCGCCGGGCGTGACGAGCACGCCGAGCTTGCGGCCGGCGAACGAGTCGGCGCCGTTGCGCAGGATGCTCAGCGCGTCGGACGCCGGCAGGTCCGTCCGCGTGGGCAGCGCCGCCTCGCTGGCCTCGGGCAGCGGCATGCCCAGCTCGTCGGCGACGCCCTGCGCGAGGTCCTCGTGGACGTTGCGCAGGTTGGCGAGCATGCGGGTACGGATGGCCGGCTCCTCGCACTTGCCCAGCTCGAAGCCGTACGCCGCCACGATGTGCTGCTGCTCGACGTCGGTCTGGCTGATCCAGAACTGGCGCGCCTGGCTGTAGTGGTCGGCGAACGTCTCGCTGCGCACCCGTCGGACCTCGCCACCCACCCCCCGCGGCACGCTGCGGAAGCCCTGCTCGACGTCGGCGCGCGGTCCGCGCTCCGCGGCGCCGAGCGAGTTGGGCTCGTAGTTGGCCCGCCCCTCCTGGCGCGACATCTGCATCTGCCCGTCACGCTGGAAGTGCGCCACCGGGCACCGCGGCGCGTTGACCGGGATCTGGGTGAAGTTGGTGCTGCCGAGCCGCTTCAGCTGGGTGTCGAGGTAGGAGAAGTTGCGGCCCTGGAGCAGCGGGTCGTCGCTGAAGTCGACGCCAGGCACGATGTTCTGCGTGCAGAAGGCGACCTGCTCGGTCTCGGCGAAGACGTTGCTCACGACCCGGTCCAGGGTGAGCCGTGCGATCGTGCGGACCGGCACCTGCTCCTCCGGGATGAGCTTGGTGGCGTCGAGGACGTCGAACTCGAACTCCTCGGCGAACGCCTCGTCGAAGACCTGCACGCCGAGGTCCCACTGCGGGAAGTCGCCCGCCTCGATGGCGGCGTAGAGGTCGCGTCGGTGGAAGTCGGGGTCGGCGCCGTTGATCTTCACCGCCTCGTTCCACACCACCGACTGCATGCCCTGCCGCGGCTTCCAGTGGAGCTTCACGAAGGTCGCCTCGCCGTCGGCGTTGACGAAGCGGAAGGTGTGGACGCCGAAGCCCTCCATGAACCGGAACGACCGCGGGATCGCGCGGTCGGACATCTGCCACAGCGTCATGTGGGTCGACTCCGGCATGAGGGAGATGAAGTCCCAGAAGGTGTCGTGGGCGCTCTGGGCCTGCGGCCAGCCGCGGTCCTGCTCCTCCTTGACCGCGTGGACCAGGTCGGGGAACTTCATCGCGTCCTGGATGAAGAAGACCGGGATGTTGTTGCCGACGATGTCCCAGTTGCCCTCGTCGGTGTAGAGCTTCACCGCGAAGCCCCGCACGTCGCGGGCCAGGTCGAACGAGCCGAGGTTGCCGGCGACGGTCGAGAAGCGGACGAAGGCCTCGGTGCGCTTGCCCTTGCGCGCGAACGGTGCGGCCCGCGTGAGGTCGGTGACCGGGTCGAGGCACTCGAGGTAGCCGTGGGCGCCGTAGCCGCGGGCGTGCACGACCCGCTCCGGGATCCGCTCGTGGTCGAAGTGGAAGATCTTCTCCCGCATCGCGAGGTCCTCGAGCAGCGTCGGGCCCCGGTCACCGGCGCGCAGGGAGTTCTGGTCGTCGCTCATCGGGACGCCCTGGGCCGTGGTCATCACCTGGCCCCGTGTCGGCGCCTGGTGGAGCTCGCCACCGGTCCCGGTCACGTCACCGGCCTTGCTCGCGGCGCTCTTGCCGGGCTTCGTGGTGGCCTTCGTGGTGGGCTTCGTGGTGGCCTTCGTGCTGGCCTTCTTCGTGCTGCGTGCCATGGGTGCGCCCTCCCGAGGTCGACTGCGGATCGTGCCCGTGGTGATCGACGCTAGAGAGGGATCGCGGTCGGCGGCTCACCCGTCGGGGTCCCCGGGACGCGTCGACGCCCCGGCCGCGCACGGCCGGGGCGTCGATGCTGGCGAGCCCGCTCAGCGCTCGCTGTAGGGCGTGTAGTAGTCCGCGTGACGGCTGCGGGAGTCGTCGTCCCAGTCGGCCTTGTCGTAGTCGGGCGCGGCCTTGATGGCGTCCTTCGACATGTTGACGATCACGCGCCTGTCCTCGTGGTCGATCCCGGTGACCGTCCCGGCCGGGATGAGCCGCTTCTTGCCGAAGATCCAGAATCCGGTGTCGACCACCAGCCACTTCGCGGACGCGTCGGTGCTCGCCTCGTCGATCTTGCCGATCGAGCCGTCAGTGGCCTCCACGTCGTAGCCGACGAGGTCGCGGTCCGTGCTCCACGTGGTGTCGCGGTAGCTCCACACTGTGTCAGTCATGGTTCCCTCCTGCACTCGGTTGTGCCGAACCCCTGACGCAACCACGCGGCGATGCCCACGAGCACACCCGCCCGAGGGTGATCGCGAGTTACCCCCCGCACGGGTGGTCCCCAGACCGGGGGCGACCCGGGCCACGCCCTCAGTCGGAGCCGGAGTGCCCGCGCAGCAGGTCGCCGAAGGGCGTCACGTCGGCCTCGACCTGCGTGCCGGACGTACGCCGCGGACGGGCCGCGAGGTCGGGGGCGAACCCGCCGACCGCGTAGCCCCCCTGGCTCAGCACGCCGGCCGCGAGCTCGGCCGCGGCCCGGGTGATCCGGTCCGCGAGCCCGTGGCTGCCGAAGTCCTCGGTCGCCGCGAACACGCCCGTGGGTACGACGACCGCGCGCAGGTAGGCGAAGAGCGGGCGCATCGCGTGGTCGAGGACCAGCGAGTGCCGCGCACTGCCGGCCGTGGCGGCGATCAGCACCGGCGTACCGGTCAGCGAGTCGGGGTCGAGGGCGTCGAAGAACATCTTGAACAGCCCGCTGAAGCTGGCGTTGAAGACCGGCGTGACCGCGACCAGCCCGTCGGCGGAGGCGACCTGCTCGCGGAGCTCGGTCAGCCGGGGCGTCGGGATGCCGCCGGTGACCATGAAGGTGGCCAGCTCACCGGCGACCTCGCGCAGCTCGACGAACTCCACGTCGACCGACTCGCCCCGCGCGGTGACCTGCGCGGACGTCGCCTCGGCGATCTGGTCGGCGAGCAGCCGGGTCGACGACGGGACGGTCAGGCCGGCGGTGACGACGACGACGCGACGCGTCATGCCTGGACCTGCGCAGCCGCGGCCTGGAGCTCCTCCACGCGGGCCCGGGCGGGCTCCACGAGGTGGTGCGGGGCGTCAGGACCGGCCGCGACGAGCGAGGCGTGGGTGGGCGGGTCGCTGGGCACGTGCGCGGGACGGCGGCGCTCGAACTCCTTGCGGAGCACCGGCACGACCTCGGTGCCGAGCATCTCCATCTGCTCCATCACCAGCGACGTCGGCAGGCCGGCGTGGTCGATGAGGAAGAGCTGGCGCTGGTAGTCACCGACGTAGTCGGCGAAGCCCAGGGTGCGCTCGATGACCTGCTCGGGGGTGCCGACGGTCAGCGGCGTCATCTCGGTGAAGTCCTCCAGCGACGGGCCGTGGCCGTAGACCGGGGCGTTGTCGAAGTAGGGCCGGAAGACGCGCTTGGCCTCGGCCTCGGTCGACGCCATGAAGACCTGCCCGCCCAGGCCGACGTAGGCCTGGTCGGCGGCGCCGTGCCCGTAGTGCTCGAAGCGACGGCGGTAGAGCTGCACCATCTGCTCGGTGTGCTCCTTGTTCCAGAAGATGTGGTTGTGGAAGAAGCCGTCGCCGTAGTAGGCCGCCTGCTCGGCGATCTCGGTGCTGCGGATCGAGCCGTGCCACACGAAGGGCGGCGTGCCGTCGAGCGGCGCGGGCGTGGAGGTGTAGCCCTGCAGGGGCGTGCGGAACTGGCCCTGCCAGTTGACGACCGGCTCGCGCCAGAGCTTGCGGAGCAGGTGGTAGTTCTCGACCGCGAGCTTGATGCCGTCGCGGATGTCCTTGCCGAACCACGGGTAGACGGGGCCGGTGTTGCCGCGGCCCATCATGAGGTCGACGCGACCGCCGGAGAGGTGCTGCAGGAAGGCGTAGTCCTCGGCGATCTTCACCGGGTCGTTGGTGGTGATCAGCGTCGTGCTGGTCGACAGGACGAGCTTCTCGGTCTGGGCGGCGATGAAGCCGAGGTGGGTCGTCGGGGACGACACGACGAACGGCGGGTTGTGGTGCTCCCCGGTCGCGAAGACGTCGAGCCCGACCTCCTCCGCCTTGAGCGCGAGCTGCGTGATCGATGCGATGCGCTCGGCCTCGGACGGCGTACGCCCGGTGGTCGGGTCCGCCGTGACGTCACCGACGCTGAAGATGCCGAACTGCATGGTCTGCCTCCGTATTAGTTGAAGTTTGTACCATCTCCAACAGGGCCTCGGGGCCCAGTATTCCGCGCATTCGTCCTGGAATCGCCGAGGGGCGTCCGGCGTTGGGCCGGCATCCGGGCGCACGCTCGGGAGACGACAGCTTTCCGGGAGGAGCGACGATGACCGACTTCACGCCCTTCGAGGACCTGCTGCGCTCCGGCCGCGGCCTCGTCGAGGACGCACCCTTCAACCGCTGGCTCCGCGCCCAGGAGCTCTTCGCCGAGCGGGCCTACCGCGAGGCGGCCGTCCTGCTGACCGAGCTGCTCGACGACCCGGGCGAGGTGCGCCACGAGCTCACCGACGTACGCCTGCTGCTGGCGCGCTCGTTCTTCCACTCCGCCCAGCTCGACGGGGCCATCCGGGTCGCCACCGAGCTCCTCGAGCACGACCCCAACGAGCCCTACGCCCACCTCCTGCTCGGCCGCTCGCTCCAGCGCAAGGGCCGCCGCGACGAGGCCCGGCCGCACCTGCGCCTCGCCGAGCTGCTCGGCGGCTACCGGAGCTGATCGCCGCCCGGGGGCGACTCGAGCGGCCATATGGCCGCTCGAGCGGCGGTCTGCCGGCGCCCGAGCGGCCATATCGGTGCACCAGTGCGAAGCCTGGGTGAACAGTCGCTCCAGAGACCCTCCGGGGCGCGACAGGCCGGTCGAGGCGGACCCATGCTGGGGACGTGACCGGTTACGGCGACGACGCGGGACCACTGGCGATGGCGCACCGCGGAGGCATGGGCCTCGCGCCCGAGAACACCCTGGCCGCGTTCGGCCGGGCCACGGCCCTGGGCCTGAGCTACCTCGAGACCGACGTGCAGACCACGCGCGACGGGCACGTCGTGTGCTTCCACGACGCGACGCTGCGCCGGGTGACCGGCCACCCGGGCCGGGTCGCCGACCTCGACCTCGCCGACCTGCGCCGACTGCGCGTCGGGGGTACCGACCAGGTGCCGACCCTGGCCGAGGCGATGGCGGCGTTCCCGCAGGCGCGCTTCGCGATCGACCTCAAGGACGAGGCGGCGATCGCCCCGATGGCGCGGCTGCTGCGCACCCACCCGCGCTGGGCCGAGCGGACCTGCGTCGCCGGCGCCTGGAGCCGCTGGCTGCGACGCCTGCAGGACGAGGCCCCCGGCGTCACGACGGCTCTCGGGTGGCGCTCACTGACCACGCTGATCGCCTGCTCCCGCGGCGGCGTACGTCCGCTCGGCGTGCGTGCCAGCACCCCCACCGGCGGCGCCTTCGCCCACGTACCGCTGCGCCTCGGCCGGCTGCCGGTCCACTCCGAACGGGTCATCGCCCGGGCCCACGAGCTGGGTGTCCGGGTGGTCGTCTGGACGGTCGACGACCCGGCCACGATGCGCTCCCTGCTCGACGCCGGCGTCGACGGCATCATCACCGACCGGCCCGACGTGCTGCGCGACGTGCTGATCAGCCGCGGCCAGTGGACGCGCGGAGGTCAGACCCGCTCGAGCGCCTCGACGCGCACGCCGTTGGACACCGCCCACAGCACCGCCTGACTGCGGCTCTGCACGCCGATCTTGCGATAGGCGCTGCGGATGTAGGACTTCACCGAGTTGAGCGAGATGCCCATCTGCACGGCGATCTGGTCGTTGCTGCGGCCGGTGGCGATGTTGGCCAGGGTCTCGCGCTCACGGTCGGTGAGGCTGTCCACCTCGTGCGGCGGCTCCGTGATGCCGACCGGCCGACGGGCCAGCGCCGGCGACACGACCTGGTCCCCGAGGTGGATGGCGCGGAGCGCTCGCCCGAGCTGGGCGGCCGTGAGGTTCTTGCCGAGGTAGCCGGAGACGCCGTCGCGGAGCATGTCGTCGACCAGCCCGGGATGGTGGTTCCAGGTGAAGACGGCGACCTTGGCGATGTAGGGGTCGGCGACTGCCCGCTGGAGGGTCGTGTCGCCCTGCGGCACGCCGAAGGTCTCGACGAGCGCGATGTCGATCGGGGCGCGGGCCCGGTCCTTGATGCTGCCGAGCTCGAAGCCGCCCAACGTCCTGAGCATGCTCTCGAGGCCGCGCCTGACGAGCTCGTCGCCGCCCAGGAGGGCTACACGGATGATCATGGCGGGTCCTGACGGTCTGAGACGTGTGGGAGGACGTACGCCTCGCACGTCCTGCGACATCTCCCAAGGCCGCATCGCCACTGTAGGCAGACCCGTGCCGATCACCGGCATTTCGCGGGCTGGTGGAGCGTGGCGCGGGCCCGAAGTCCACCCCCAAGGGTGGAAGCGCCGCTTGATCTGAATACCCCCTAGGGGTATGGTCTGCGCATGAGCGAGCAGCACGGCCACCTCGAGGGCAACGACGCAGCGGTCCAGGCCCACCTCAAGCGCCTGCGGCGGATCGAGGGGCAGGTGCGCGGGATCCAGCGGATGGTCGAGGAGGAGAAGTACTGCATCGACATCCTCACCCAGGTCTCCGCGGTCACCAAGGCGCTCCAGGCCCTGGCCCTGTCGATGCTCGACGACCACATGGCCCACTGCCTCGTCGACGCCGCCCGCCAGGGCGGGGCCGAGCAGGAGCTGAAGCTCAAGGAAGCCTCCGAGGCGATCGCCCGCCTCGTGAAGTCATGACCCGACCGACACCAGGAGACAGCATGACCACCGAGATCACCACCGCGACCTACACCGTCACCGGGATGACCTGCGGCCACTGCGCCGCCTCGGTCACCGAGGAGATCTCCGAGATCGCCGGCGTCGAGGACGTCGACGTCGTCGTCGAGACCGGAGCCGTCACCGTCACCAGCGCCGCGCCCCTCGACGAGTCCGCCGTGCGCGCCGCCGTCGAGGAGGCGGGATACGCGCTGGCATGAGAGCGGCGACCTGATGAGTACGCCGCTGCGCGTGGCCGCCTTCGTCGCCGCCCTCGCCGCCGCCTTCGCGCTGGCGTGGGGCGGGGGCCGGGTCGTCGGTCCGATCGACACCGAGACCGTCGCCCACGAGGGCGCGACAGCCCACGGCGGTGCGGGGAGCGCGACGGAGTCGCACGGCGGCCACGACAGCGCGGTGGCCGACGCCAGCGGGCTGACCGCCCGCGCCGACGGGTTCACCCTCGTGCTCGCGGAGCGCACGCCGGCCGCCGGGCGGACCCGGCTGGACTTCCAGGTCCTCACCTCGAGCGGCCGTCCGCTGCTCGACTACACCCGCCAGCACGAGAAGGACCTGCACCTCGTCGTCGTACGCCGTGACCTGACCGGTTTCCAGCACGTGCACCCGACCCTGGACCGGGCGACCGGCACGTGGTCGGTCGACGTCCGGCTCACGGCCGGGGTCTGGCGAGTGATCGCCGACTTCACGCCCGAGAGCTGGGACGGCATCACCCTCGCCGACGACGTGGCCGTGGCCGGCGACTTCTCGCCGCGGGCGCTGCCGTCCGACGACCGGTCCGCGACCGTCGAGACACCCGAGGGCACCTACGCCGTCACCCTGGAGGGCGACACCGCCCCCGGCGCGAGCACCGTGCTCACCACCCGCGTCGAGCTCGACGGCCGGCCCGTGACCGACCTCGAGCCCTACCTCGGCGCGTTCGGCCACCTGGTCGCGATCCGGGCCGGGGACCTCGGCTACCTCCATGTCCACCCCGAGGAGGGCGCGCCCGGCCCCGGGATCGACTTCGCGACCGGCTTCCCCACCCCCGGGACGTACCGGCTCTTCCTGGACTTCCAGCACCGCGGCGTGGTGCACACCGCCGCGTTCACCGTCGAGTCCGGCGGCGCGCCCGGCAGCACTGATGAGCCGGACGACGAGCACGCCGGAGGAGGCGACCATGACCACTGACCAGCTCAGCGACGTCGAGCTCGCCATCACCGGCATGACCTGCGCGTCGTGCGCCAACCGCATCGAGCGCAAGCTCAACAAGCTCGACGGCGTGACCGCGACGGTCAACTACGCCACCGAGAAGGCCAGGGTCTCCTACCCCGGCACCGTCTCCACCGACGACCTGCTCCGCACCGTCGAGGCCGCCGGGTACGCCGCCGCGCTGCCGGCGCCGCCGTCCGTGGACGTCGCCGACGACGTCCCCGAGCGCGACCCGCTCCTCCAGCGGCTGCTCGTGAGCGCCGCGCTCAGCGTCCCGGTCGTCGCGATGGCGATGGTCCCGGCGTGGCAGTTCACCTCCTGGCAGTGGGCCTCCCTCGCGCTGGCCGCACCGGTCGTGGTGTGGGGTGCGTGGCCGTTCCACCGCGCCGCGTGGACCAACCTGCGCCACGGGGCGACCACGATGGACACGCTGGTGTCGGTCGGCGTGCTCGCCGCCTTCGGCTGGTCGCTGTGGGCGCTCTTCCTCGGGACCGCCGGGGAGCCGGGCATGACCCACCCGTTCCGGATCTCGATCGACCGCACCGACGGCGCGGGCAACATCTACCTCGAGGCCGCGGCCGGAGTGACGACGTTCCTCCTCGCCGGCCGCTGGCTCGAGCACCGCTCGAAGCGACAGGCCGGAGCCGCGCTCCGCGCCCTGATGGAGCTCGGGGCTCGCGACGTCGCCGTCCTGCGCGACGGGCGGGAGACGCGCATCGCGATCGACCAGCTCGCGGTCGGCGACGAGTTCGTCGTACGCCCCGGCGAGAAGGTCGCGACCGACGGTTCGGTGGTGGAGGGCAGCTCCGCGGTGGACGCGTCCATGCTGACCGGCGAGTCGGTGCCGGTCGAGGTCCGCCCCGGGGACGCCGTGGTCGGTGCGACCGTCAACGCCGGCGGCCGACTGGTCGTGCGCGCCACCCGGGTCGGCGCCGACACGCAGCTGGCCCAGATGGCGCGGCTCGTCGAGGACGCCCAGAACGGCAAGGCCGAGGTGCAGCGCCTGGCCGACCGGATCTCCGGGATCTTCGTGCCGATCGTCATCGGCCTCGCGGTCGCCACGCTCGGCTTCTGGCTCGGCGCCGGCGGTGGCGCGACCGCCGCCTTCACCGCGGCCGTCGCGGTCCTGATCATCGCGTGCCCCTGCGCGCTGGGCCTGGCCACGCCGACCGCGCTCATGGTCGGCACCGGGCGCGGCGCGCAGCTCGGCATCCTGATCAAGGGCCCCGAGGTGCTCGAGTCGACCCGTCGCGTCGACACGATCGTGCTCGACAAGACCGGCACGGTGACCACCGGCGAGATGACCGTCCACGACGTGGTGGCCGCCGACGGCGAGTCGGTGGACGACGTACGCCGCCTCGCCGCCGCCCTGGAGTCCGCCTCCGAGCACCCGATCGGCCGGGCCATCGCCGCCTCGACACCTGAGGACGTCATGAACGGGATCGGCCCTGACATCCGTTCACCACGTCCTCAGGTATCGGTCGAGGGCTTCGCCAACCGCGAGGGGCTCGGCGTCGAGGGGGTCGTCGATGGCCACGCGGTGGTCGTCGGCCGGCCCAGCCTGCTGGCCGACTGGTCGCAGCACCTCACGCCGGAGCTGGCGGCCGCGGTGCAGAAGGCGCAGGGCGAGGGCCTCACCCCCGTCGCCGTGGGCTGGGACGGTCGGGCGCGCGGGATCATCGTGGTCGGCGACACGATCAAGCCCACCTCGGCGGAGGCCGTCGCCGGTCTGCGCGACCTGGGGCTCACCCCGGTCCTGCTGACCGGTGACAACGAGGCGGCGGCCCGCCACGTCGCTGCTCAGGTCGGCATCGAGACGGTCGTGGCCGACGTACTGCCGGCCGACAAGGTCGCCGAGGTGCAGCGGCTGCAGGCCTCGGGCAAGGTCGTCGCGATGGTCGGCGACGGCGTGAACGACGCCGCCGCGCTCGCCCAGGCCGACCTCGGGCTGGCGATGGGCACGGGCGCCGACGTCGCCATCGAGGCCAGCGACCTGACCCTCGTGCGCGGCGACCTGCTCGTGGCGGTCGACGCGATCCGGCTCTCGCGCCGCACGCTCGGCACCATCAAGGGCAACCTGTTCTGGGCCTTCGCCTACAACGTCGGCGCCCTCCCCCTCGCCGCGGCCGGGTTGCTCAACCCGATGCTCGCCGGGGCGGCGATGGCCTTCTCGAGCGTCTTCGTGGTGACCAACAGCCTCCGCCTGCGGGGCTTCCGCTCCTCGGTCTCCTGACGACCTTCGTAGGGTGGGCGGCATGGGACTCATCGACCTGCTCACCCCCGGCCGCGCCGAGGCGAAGAAGACCCGGGCCGCGCTCGACGCCGCCGGCGACCCCGACCCGGACCCCGGTGCCATCGACCGGCTGGTCGAGATGCTCGTCGCCACCGGTCTCGGGGGCCGTGGACCGCTGAGCTCGGCGCGGGAGGTCGCGCAGGAGGCGCTGGCGAAGTCCGACGGTGACGTCGAGAAGGCAGTCGCGCGGCTCGCCCGCCAGACCCTCGTCACGGGCAGCATCGGCGGGTTCGTCACCGGGCTGGGCGGCTTCGTCACGATGCCGGTCTCCCTGCCGGTCAACGTGGCCGAGTTCTACCTCCAGGCCGTCCGGATGGTCGGCGGCATCGCGAGCCTGCGGGGGTACGACCTCGAGGAGCCGCGGGTGCGCACGGCGGTCCTGCTCACGCTCGTCGGCTCGGACTCCCACGAGGTGCTGGAGAAGGCGGGGATGACGACGGCGAGCGGCCGGATCACGTCGTACGCCCTCAAGGGCCTGCCGCCCGGCGCCCTGATGGTCATCAACAAGGCGGTCGGCTTCCGGCTGATGCGCGGGGTGAGCGAGAAGGTGCTCTCCCGCCTCGGTCGCGGCATCCCGGTCGCCGGCGGCCTGGTCGGCGGCGGGATCGACGGCTTCATGATGAAGAAGATCGCCGACCAGGCGATGAAGGAGTTCCCGGCGCAGGTCAGATGACGTCTCGGATGGCGTCGGCCTCCTGCTGGACCGTGGCCTTGTCCACCAGGTCGCCGGCCTGCTCGGTCAGCACGCTGATCCACTGGTCGAGCACCTGGTCGGCGTAGCCGCTGTCGAAGAGCTCCTTCGTCAGGTCGGCCTCGGCCCGGTCGACGAGGTCGGACCACTTCTCGACGGCGGTGAAGCGCTCGACGAGGATGTTGGAGCCGCCCATCCGGCCGCCTCCGGAAGCACCGTCGCCGGGAGCACCGTCGCCGACGTCCGGGCGCTCGCCGTCGGGAGGTGACGGCATCCCGCCCGGGCCGCCCATCCCGCCGCCCATCGGGCCGCCCATCCCGCCGAAGGCGAGGTTGTGGTCCCAGGCCACGACCGTGAAGCCGCCGGACTCCGCGTCGTAGCGCAGGTAGGAGTTGTTGCCCGGCCCGTCGATGTCGTCGAAGTTGTCGACGACCTGCTCGAAGGCGAGGTAGCGGGCGAAGGCGTCCACGTCGAGGCGCTGTGGCAGCTCGGCGGCGAAGTCGTCGTCGCTGCTGTTGTTGACGAAGTCGAGGAAGTCGATCAGCGGCGTCAGGTCGTCGTCGCCGGTCTCCTGGTCGAAGACGTCGGTGTAGGCGTTCGGGTCGTCGCCGCGCCACGACCAGTCGCCGCCGGCCTCCGACTTGTAGAGCAGGCCGTCGGTCGAGAAGTTCTCCGCCTCCCAGTCCTCGTCGAGGTCCTGCACGACCAGCCGGAGCCGGGCGTCGCCGCCGTTGACGCTGAACGACGAAGCGACGGCGTGCTCGCTCGCCAGGCCGGCCTCGGCCAGCAGGTCGAGCGCGACGGCCTCGTTGAGCGCGGTCTCGGAGCTGTTGGAGCGCACGATGAAGCCGCTCGAGCCGTCCACCGACTGGCCGTCGACGAACTTGTCGAGCCGGATCAGCCACGGCAGGTCGCCCGGGGCGGCGTCGTCGCTGACGCCTCGCAGCGAGGAGTTGCCCTTCAGCCGCAGGCCGGCGCGCCGGTAGGTCGTCCCGTCGATCGTGACCGTGGCCTCGATCCACTCCTTCTCCTGGGTCTGCTGGTAGGTGTCGATCATCCCCGCCAGGGCGTCCTCGTCGACGTCGATCGAGAACTCGTGCACGGCGCTGGCGTCCCACACCCCGGTGCCGTCAGCGACCTCCTGCGCGGCCGAGGAGACCCCGGAGGTTCCCGTCGTGGTGCCGTCGGAGGTGGCCGCGCAGCCGGACAGGGCGAGCGCGCCGAGGGTGGCGCCGACCGCGAGGCGGCGGGTGATCATGATGCGGGGAAGGTCTGTCATGCGAGCACTCCTTCGTGGAGGGTGAGGTGGTCGGCGAGGTGGCGTGAGGTCACCCGGTGCCAGCGGTTGGTCTGGAGGTGGGGCGTGAGCAGCGCCAGCCCGGTGCCGTACTTGGAGATGCGGACGGGTCGGTGTCCCAGCTCCCAGAGGCGCCGGTCCAGCGGTCCGGGTCGCGCGCTGGCGGACTTGGTCTCGACGACCAGCACGTCGCCGACCTCCGCGGTGCCGTGGCCCGACATCCAACGCAGGTCGCGGTCGACCGTCGCGCGGCCGGCGCCGTCGGCGAGCAGCAGCGTCGTACGTACGTAGCTGGTGCGCAGGGTCGCGACGAGGCCGCTGGGGTCGATGTCGTGGACGTGCGCGGCGCCGAGGCGGTCGCGCAGCCAAGCGCCTGCGGGGCCGGAGATCTCGAGCGCGTCGTGGGGCAGCCGCTCCTTGACGGTGACGCCGCGCCGGCCGCGTGTCTTCACCTCGAGCCAGCGCTCGCCGGTGTCGGCGTACGTACGGGTGCGCACCTTCCACCGGCGTCGGCGGCGGTGCGCGGCGCCCGCCCAGCTGTCGAGGTCGACGGTGTCGAGGTAGGTCGACTCGTAGCGCGAGGACCGGCGGCCCTCGACCTCGAGCGCGCGCAGCCCGGCCACCCCGGAGTCGTAGGGCCCGGTCAGCACCGCGTCCAGCTCGGCGGCCTCGATGACGTACTTGCGGTCCACGCGGGTGAGCAGCGCGGCCGCCGCGTCGAGCTCGGCCAGGGAGACGCTCGGCAGCAGCTCGACGGCCTCCATCGGCTCGATCGTGCTCACCGGGTGAGCGCCTGGTGGCGATCGGTGCGACGGAGCGCGGGACCTGGGGCCGCGGCGTAGTGGACCTCGACCGTGGTGGTGTCGTCGACGAGGTCGACGCGCACCGGCGTCACGCGGGTGACCCGGGCGTCGAGCAGCATCTCGAGCCGCTCGACGAGGGTCGGCTCGTCGGTGATCGCGGAGTCGAGCACGACCACCTGGCGCAGCCCGGTGCCGTGCAGCAGGCGGCTGTCGGCGAGGGCGAGGACCGCCACGATGCCGGCCATCAGAGACACGGAGAGTGGTACGTCGCCGGTGCCGAGGCCGCCGATGAGCCCGATCGCGAGCGCGGCGAAGTAGTAGGCGATCTCGTGCTGCCCGAGCTCGTCGGAGCGGAGCCGGATGATGGACAGCACCCCGAACAGGCCGAGCCCCAGCTCCACCGTCGCGGCACTGCTCGACAGCACGATCGTGACGGCCAGGACGCCGACGTTGACGGCGATGAAGGCCGTCACCAGGTCGGCGCGGCGGTGGCGGGGGTAGTACACGGCGATGGCGAGGACGAGGACGGCGACGACGTCGACGAGCGCCAGCAGGTGGGTGGAGTTCATGGAGGGCCCTTCAGGATCGGTGAGCCCCGAACGTCCCGGTCCCGCCTGTTCGTCACCTGCCGTCGACCTGTGGCCCACCTGTGGGTCGGCGCCCTGCAAGAATCTGCGCTCGTGGACGGACCGCTGCCCCTCGCACTGATCGCCGCCTCGCTGCTCTTCGCAGTCGTGGTGCTGGTCTACGTCGCCCTGGCTCGTACGCCGGACTGGGGGCTGCTCGGACTCGCGGGCGTCATCGAGGCCGGGGTGCTCGTGCTGCTGGTGATCGCGGCCTTCCAGGTCGGCGACGCCGACCTCTCCGGACCCAGCGCGATCACGCTCTTCGGCTACCTGGTCGCCGCGCTCGCCGTCCTGCCGATCGGCTTCCTGTGGTCGCTGACGGAGCGGAGCCGCGGCGCCACGGCGGTGCTGGCGGTCGTCGGACTCACCGAGGCCTTCCTCGTCGTGCGCGCACTGCAGGTCTGGGCGTCGTGAGCACGCCGCACTCGACCCGGTCCGGAGCCGGGCGCGTCCTCGTCGCGATCTACGGCGTCTTCGCGCTCGCCGCGACGGCGCGCTCGCTCGTGCAGCTCTTGACCAAGGCCGACGAGGCCCCGCTCGCCTACGGGCTGTCCGCGCTCGCCGGGATCGTCTACATCGCCGCCACCCTGGGCCTGGCCGAGGTCGGCCCGGACCCGCGCCGGGTGGCCTGGGCGGCCGTCGGCTTCGAGCTGGTCGGGGTGCTCACCGTGGGGACGCTGACGGTCCTCGACCCGGAGCTCTTCCCCGACCAGACCGTGTGGTCGTCGTACGGCTCGGGCTACGGCTGGCTGCCGCTCGTGCTGCCCTTCGCCGGCATCGCCTGGCTGCTGCGCACACGCCCCCGCGACTGACTCACGACGACTCGGGCGGCAGGTGCTTCTTCATCAGTCGCCGGACCCGCTTCTCCTTGCGGTCGGGGATCATCGAGCGCATCTCCTCGAGCTTGCCGAAGCAGAGCAGCCGGTCCTCGCCCTCGAGCACGGTCTTGTTGCGCGGGTTGGGGATGACCTGGGGGCCGCGGTGCAGCGTGAGGACGGTGATGTCGCGCTCGTCGAGGCCGGAGTCGCCGAGCTTCTTGCCGACCATGTCGGAGCCGCCGTGGACGACGATCTCGGCCACGCCGTAGCCGGTCGAGACGGTCAGCCGCTGGCGTACGTCGATGTCGGGGAAGGCGACCTGGTTGGCCATGTAGTCGACGATCGCGCCGGCGACGTCGAGCTTGGTCGCACGCTCGATGCCCTCGAGCCCGGGCGAGGAGTTGACCTCCATCACCTGCGGGCCCTTGCGGCCCTCCAGCATGTCGACACCCGCGACGCGCAGGCCCATGATCTGCGCCGAGCGCACGGCCACCCGCTCGAACTCCTCGTCGAGCTCGACCGCCTCGACGCTGCCGCCGCGGTGCACGTTGGAGCGGAACTCGTCACCCTGCGCGACGCGACGCATCGCGGCGACCACGCGGTCACCGACGACGAGCGCGCGGATGTCGCGGCCCTTGCTCTCCTTGACGAAGCTCTGGATCAGCACGTTCTGCCGGGTGCTCTGCAGCGTCTCGATGATCGCCTCGGCCACCTTGATGGTCGGTGCCAGGATCACCCCGATGCCCTGCGTGCCCTCGAGCAGCTTGATCACCACCGGTGCGCCGCCGACGCTCTCGATCGCGGGGATCACGTCGGCCCGGTCCTGCACGAAGGTCGTCGCGGGCATCGGGATCTTGTGCCGGGACAGGATCTGCGTCGCGCGCAGCTTGTCGCGGCTGTTGGCGATGCCGTAGCTCGTGTTGGGCGTGTAGACGTCCATCTGCTCGAACTGTCGCACGACGGCGGTGCCGAAGTAGGTGATCGAGTTGCCGATGCGCGGCAGCACGGCGTCGTACGTCGACAGCTGCTTGCCGCGGAACAGCAGGTCGGGCTCGTCTCCCGTGAGGTCGATGCCGAAGCGGAGCGTGTTGAGCACCTTGACGTCGTGACCGCGGTCCAGCGCGGCCGTCCGCAGCCGCTGCGTGCTGTAGGCGCGCGGCGCCCGAGAGAGGATGGCGAGCTTCATGGGGAGCCATCCAACCACCTCGGCACGGGGGCTTTGACAGGATGTCCGGGTGTCCACCACCCCCGCACCGCCCGACTCCGAGCCCGTCTCCGAGCGCGAGGCCGCGAAGGTGGTCGTGGGCTGGCGCGAGTGGGTGGCGCTGCCGCAGGCCGGCGTGGACTGGGTGAAGGCCAAGATCGACACCGGCGCCCGCTCGTCCTCGATCCACGCCTTCGACCTCGAGATCTTCGAGCAGGACGACCGCGAGTGGGTGCGCTTCTCGATCCACCCCTGGCAGCGCTCCGACGACGAGGCCCACGAGCTCACCCTCCCGGTGCTCGACCGCCGCGAGGTGCGCAGCAGCAACGGCCAGACCGAGCAGCGCTACGCGGTCGCGATGGACGTCACGCTCGCCGGCCGCACCATCACGACGGTGATGACGCTGAGCAACCGCGACGAGATGGGCTTCCGGATGCTGATCGGGCGCGAGGCGCTCGAGCGCGGCTTCCTCGTCGACTCCGCGCGGTCCTACGCCGGTGGCCGGCCGCGCCGCGCGGTGCGCCGCAAGAACTGGGGCAAGTAGGCGTCCCTGCCGGCCGCTCCGCGAGGTGGGTGGCGGCATACGACATACCTCCCGCGCAAGGTGGCGGCATACGACACCTTTCGGACGCAGAACGGTGTCGTGTGCCGCCAGGGTCGGACGTCGACATGTCGTGTGCCGCCACCCTCGGGAGGCAAGCACGCCTTCGTCGGGCCGGGTCCTTGTCCGCACTACCCTCAGAGGATGACCACCACCACGACCCCGAGACGCGCCTAGTGCCCCGCGAGTCCTTCGCCATCGGCGGTGTCCGGATCCGTTCGGGCACCGTGCGCGCCCTCGAGCTGCCGATCACCCGCCTGGTGACCGGGGCCGACGTGACCCTGCCGGTGCGGGTCGTGCACGGTCGTGAGGACGGTCCGCGCGTCTGGATCGATGCCGCGATCCACGGCGACGAGGTCGCGGGCGTCGAGGTGGTGCGCCAGGTGATGGCCGGCCTCGACCCCAAGACGTTCCGCGGCACCCTGGTCGCGGTGCCGATCGTCAACGTCCTCGGCTTCATGACCGGCGACCGCTACCTCCCCGACCGCCGCGACCTCAACCGCTCGTTCCCCGGCTCGGCCCGCGGGTCGCTGGCCAGCCGGATCGCCCACCTCTTCATGCGCGAGATCGTCGCCGGCTGCGAGGTCGGCATCGACCTGCACACCGGCTCCGACCGGCGCAGCAACCTGCCGCAGGTCCGCGCCGACCTCGACGACGAGCGCACGCGCGAGCTGGCCCAGGCGTTCGGCGCGCCGGTGATGCTCCACGCCAAGATCCGTGACGGCTCGCTGCGCCACGCCGCCCGCGAGCAGGGCGCGAAGGTGCTGCTCTACGAGGCCGGCGAACCCCTGCGCTTCGACGACTTCGCCGTGGAGGCCGGCGTGATCGGCGTACGCCGGGTGCTGGCCGCGCTCGGCATGACCGAGTCGGTCGACGAGCCTCCCGTTGAGCCGAGCCTGGAGTGCCGCTCCAGCGGCTGGGTGCGCGCCCGGCGCACCGGCATCCTGCACCTCGACGCCCACCTCGGGCAGAAGGTCAGCGACGGCGAGCGGCTCGGCACGCTCTTCGACTCCTTCGGCAAGACCCTGCGCGCGGTCTACGCCAACCGCGACGGCATCGTCATCGGCCGCACCGAGGCACCCCTCGTGAACTCCGGTGACGCGGTGGTGCACATCGCCAGCTAGCGTGCTCGGGTGCCCTTCGACGTCGCCTCCTTCCGCGCCGGGTTCCCGTCGCTCGCCTCCGGCATCGCCCACTTCGACAACCCCGGCGGCACCCAGACGCCGGCCGTCGTGGGTGAGGCGATCGCACGCACGATGACCGGGCCGCTGTCGCAGCGCGGCGCCGCGACGGTGAGCCAGCGCAACGCCGAGGAGGTCGTGGCCGGCTTCCGCTCCGCGGTGGCCGACCTGCTCGGCGGCGTGCCGGAGGGCGTGGTCCACGGCCGCAGCGCCACCGCGCTGACGTACGACTTCTCCCGCACGCTCGCGAGGACGTGGGTGCCCGGCGACGAGGTCGTCGTGTGCGAGCTCGACCACGACTCCAACGTGCGGCCGTGGGTCCAGTCGGCGGAGCGGGCCGGGGCCACCGTGCGCTGGCTGCGCCTCGACCCGGACACCGCCGAGCTCGACCTGTCCTCGCTCGACGTGATCACCGAGCGCACCCGCCTGGTCGCGATGACCGCCGCCTCCAACCTCCTCGGCACCCGGCCCCCGGTCGCCACCGTCGCGGCGAGGGCGCACGAGGTGGGTGCGCTGGTCCACGTCGACGCGGTGCACCACACCGCCCACGCGGCCCCGGACGTGGCGGCGATGGGCGCCGACTTCGCGGTCTGCTCGCCCTACAAGTTCTTCGGGCCCCACTGCGGCGCACTCGTCGCCGACCCCGACCTGCTCGAGACGCTGCGACCCGACAAGCTGCTGCCCTCGACCGACGCGGTCCCCGAGCGCTTCGAGCTCGGCACGCTGCCCTACGAGCTGCTCGCCGGCGCGACCGCGGCGATCGACCTCATCGACTCGCTCGGCACCGGTGGCACTCGGCGCGAGCGGCTCGTCGCGGCGGCGGCCACCATCGCCGAGCACGAGCTCCGGCTGCGGCTGCGGATCGAGGAGGGGCTCGCCGCCCTCGGTGACCGGCTGACCCTCCACTCGCGCGCGGTCGACCGCACGTCCACGCTCTTCGTCACGCTCCGCGACCGCCTGCCCGTGGACGCGTACGAGCTCCTGGCGAAGCGCGACGTCCTCGTGCCCGCCGGCACGTTCTACGCCTATGAGACCTTCCGGGCCCTGCGCCTGCCGGACGACTCCGGCCTGCGGATCGGGCTCGCCGCCTACAACGACGACTCCGACGTGGACCGGCTGCTGGAGGGACTGACGGACGTCCTGGCGTGAGAACTACTAGGTATGTGCTGTACTTAGATACGTGAGCGATACAGCCAGGTGGCCATCCCCGTGGGTTCGTGCCGCGCTCGACCTCGCGGTGCTGGCGAGCCTGACGGAGGGACCCCTCCACGGGTACGCCATCGGGCAGACGCTCGCCGCCCACGGGTTCGGGCTGCTCAAGGGTGGGTCGCTCTACCCGGTGCTCGGCCGCCTCGAGGAGGCCGGCTCGGTCGAGGCCGCCTGGGTCGAGGGCAGTGGCGGACCCGGTCGCCGGGAGTACCACCTGACCTCCGCCGGACGCGACCGCCTCGACCGCGAGCTCGCCTCGTGGCGCGACCTGGGAGCGACGCTGACGACGATGGGCACGAGGGCGGTTCGGAATGGCTGAGGCAACACCGCTGTCGAGGACCGTCGACGAGTTCGACCGCGCGCGGGGCGACGACATGGACGGCGTCTGGGCCTTCAGCGCCTCGTGGAGGCTGCTGATGCGCGATGTCGACGTCACGCTCGTCGTCGATGGACTCAACGAGGCGCTGGACGTCGTCCGCGAGACGCAGGAGTCACCACAGGACCTGTTCGGCGACGCGAGGCAGCACGCGGACACCCTCTACGACCGATGGGTCGAGGAGGGTCGGCTCGTGCTCGACGACGGCTTCACCACCTGGCGCGACGCGGTCGTGACCGGCCTCGTCCTCGCTGCGCTGGTCGCGGGGATCTTCGCCGTGCTGCTGCTCGTCCGGGGCGAGCTCGGGACGGCTGCCGTCGCCCGTGTCGCCGGCATCTCGCTCGCGCTCGGGCTGGGCGCCGCGGTCGGCCAGGCCGCGTGGAGCCGACGTCACCGACGACCCGCTCCCGGGCCCGGCGTCCCGGACGACGCGCGCTGGTCGATGGAGCTCACCGAGATCCTGCGGAGCCGCCACGCGATGTCTGGCCCGCGGGTGCGCGACATCGTTGCCGAGGCGCATGCCCACGCCGCACAGTCGGGGCGCTCCGTGCAGGACGAGTTCGGCACGCCGGAGCAGTACGCCGCCCACTTCGCCCCCGACCTGGCGCGTCGGAGCAGGTGGAAGGTCCTCGCCTTCGCCGCCCTCGCTCTCTGCGCAGGGATCCAGCTCGCCGACGGCTTCCGCTGGCCCGCCGCGCTCATGACCGCGACCTTCGCGTGGTGGGCGTTGAGCGAGCACCGCAACGCCCGCCGCTTCCGGGCGACCGCCCACTGACTCACAGATCACTCGCAGCATGCGCGAGAGATCGTCGGCCCAGCCTCAGCCGTCCCGCCGCCAGCGGTAGGTCCTCGTCCGGGCGCCCGGCACGAAGCCGATCCGGCGGTAGAGGCGCGCGGGACCGGGGTGGTCGTCGTCGCCGCGCGGGCAGACCAGCCCCTCGGTGGCACCGAGGTCGCGAGCGGCGGTGAGCGCGGACACCGACGCCGCTGCGGCCAGGCCACGGCCGCCGTGCTCCTCGACGCACCCCACGGGCTCGACCAGCGCCACGCCGGTCGCGGGGTCGAGCCACACGCAGCAGGACGCGACCCACTCGCCCGACTCGCTGACCACGACGTGGTCGGTCTCGGTGCGGTAGGGCGCCACCGTCATCAGCCGCTCGTAGGCCGCGGTCGTCACCCGTGACGTCGGCGACCAGGCAGCGCGGTGGACGGCGGCCCGTTGCTCGGCCTCGCCCGGTCGCACGGCGCGGACGGCGTACCCCTCTGGAAGCACGACCGGCGGCAGGTCGGCCAGGTCGAGGTGGTGGTGGGTGAACCACGGCGCGTCCACCTCGACGAAGCCGGCGCGGGTGAGCGCGGCGACCGTGACGTCCTCGGTCTCGAGGGTGCTCGCGGTGACCTCGTCATCGGCCACCGCCAGCGCCGCGGCGACGACGGCCTCGACGGCGGCGGCGTCCGTGCCGCAGACCTCCAGCCAGTCGCGCGACTCCAGCCACGCCCAGGCGGTGTCGAGCAGGAAGGCCGGCCCGAGGTCCAGCACGTGTGGCTCGCCGTAGGCGGCCGACCAGGCGAGCTGGCCGGGGTGGTGCCGCGACTGAGGGCTCCACAGCTGTGACGCCAGGGCCTGCATGCGTGGCAGGGCGTGCTCGACGTCGAGGCGCTCGGGAGTCATGGCGGCACTCTGGCAGCCCGTCCCGCCCGGACGCACCCGAGATTCAGTCCCCGACCTGCTCGGCGACCTCCTCGGCCCCCGGTCCGTCCTCGTGCGCGCCCGAGTCGACGTCGGCGGTGTCCACGGTGTCGCCGACGGTCGCGTTGCCGGCGGGCGCGGCGTCGAGCGCTCGCTGCCGGTCCTCGTCGCTCACCCGCTCACCGGCGCCGGGGAACACCGACTCCTCGGGGTGCTCGGCGTAGGCGTCGGGGCTGCCCTGGTCGTCGCTGGTCATGCGTCCGACGGTACGCCGGGGGTCCCGGACCGCGACCCGCCCGAAGGTGTGGTCGGCCCTCCCCGACCGACCGCCTGCGCTCCTGAACTTCCACTCGCTCGAGTGGAATTCAGGCCCGAGCGAACAGGTCCACGCTCAGCCCCGGATGGACTTCCACTCGCAGGAGTGGAAATCCATCACGCGGTTCACCCAGCCACAGTCCGGACATCGTCTGGGCAAGGTCTGGACAACCTCCTGACAGATCGCACCGGCAGGAGGATGCTCCCCGCATGGCCGTGCCCGAGATCCGCGACGCTTCCTCCGACGACGTCGTACGCCTCGAGGCGTGGGTGGGCGACTCTCTCGTCGGCCACGCCACCGCGCGGCCGGTGCGCCTGTTCGAGCGCGAACGCTTCTGCGACGTGCAGGTCGACCACGGGCGACGGCGCGAGGGCATCGGGTCCGCGCTCTACGCCGCTCTGGACCGTGCCGTGCCCGCGGACGAGGCCCTCGTCTGTCGGCTCCTGCACGCCGATGCCGACGCCGTCGGCTTCGCGCGCTCGATCGGGCACGACCTGGTGGAGCTGTGCCCGGCGCCGCAGGCCGACCCCACGGCGGCGGCCTGGGTCGCGTGGTGCGAGGCGCACCCCGTCCCCGACGGCGCGGCGGCGGTCGGGTCCGACGGGGTCCCGGAGGCGGACCTCGAGGAGGCGTGGGTCGACTACTACGTCTGGGCCCACGAGATGATCGGGCCGCTGCGGCCCCGGGCCGAGGTCGCCGCGGCCTCGGCCGGACTCGGCGCGGGCCTCGACCACACGGTCTCGAGCCTGGTGATCCGCGGCGGCCGCGTCGTCGCGCTCAGCCTGGTCTTCGACGGCCCCGCCTGGGACGGGATCGTCCGGGTGCTCGCCGAGACCCCGCGCGTCGACGAGCCCGACGGCGAGCACCTCGTCGCGGCGGCCCTCGCCCGCACCCTCACGCTCCTCGCCGACCGCGGCGTCCGCCTGGTCGAGCTCGAGGGCCGCACCTTCGACCCGCACCTCCCCGCCGTCGTCGCGACCTTCCCGCCCCACCCCAGCAACCCGATGAGCCTCGTCCGCCTGCACCGCGTGCGCTGACCGCCCGTCAGTCGGCCCTGTGGCCCCCGTGGACCTGGTCGTCGACCTCCTGGGCGCCGGGCCCCGACTCGTGGGCGCGCGAGTCGATGAGGTCCATGTCGACCATGTCACCGACGGTCGCGTTGCCGCGCGGCTCCGCACGGAGCGCCTGCTCCCGGGTGGCGTCGTCCATCCGCTCACCCGCGTCCGGGAAGATCGACTCGGGGTGGTGCTCGTCGATCGGGTCCGGGTCGATGAACTCGCCGCTGGTCACCTTCCGAGGCTACGCCGCACCGTCGACGGTGGCGGCAGATCCCACGACGACGTCGGAGGCCTCGGCCACAATGACGAGGTGTCCCGCCACTGGGTGCTCCACGTCGACATGGACCAGTTCCTCGTCGCCGTCGAGCTGCTGCGCCACCCCGAGCTGGTGGGCAGGCCGGTCGTGGTCGGCGGCCGCGGCGACCCGACCGAGCGGGCGGTCGTGTCGACGGCGTCCTACGAGGCCCGCGCGCACGGCGTACGCAGCGGGCTGGCGCTCAAGGTCGCCCGGCGACGCTCGCCCGACGCGGTCTTCCTCCCCGTCGACCTCCCGGTCTACGAGGCGGCGTCCGCGCGGGTGATGGAGACGCTGCGCGCGATCCCCGGTGCGGTGGTCGAGGTGCTCGGCTGGGACGAGGCGTTCGTCGGCATCGAGACCGACGACCCCCTCTCGGCGGCCCGCGGGATCCAGGCGGCGGTGCTCGAGGCGACCGACCTGCACTGCTCGATCGGCATCGGCGACACGTTGGTGCGGGCGAAGATCGCGACCGACTTCGGCAAGCCCCAGGGCACCTTCCAGCTCACCCGCGACAACTGGATGGAGGTCATGGGCGCCCGCCCGACGACCGCGCTCTGGGGCGTCGGCAGCAGGATCGGCGCCCGGCTGGCGTCCATCGGCCTCCACACGGTCGCCGACCTCGCGGCCGCGGAGGAGGCGGCGCTGGTCGCGGCGTTCGGCCCGACCAACGGGCCGCACCTCGGCCGGCTCGGTCGGGGTGGCGGCCGGACCCGGCCCGACGACACCCCGTGGGTGGCACGCGCCCACGGTCGCGAGACGACGTACCAGTCCGACCTCACCACCCCCGACGAGGTGCGTGCCGCCCTCATCGAGCTGGCCGGTCGGGTCGTCGACGACGTGCGCAAGGAGGGCCGGGCGGTGCAGCGGGTACACCTCAAGGTCCGCTTCGCCCCGTTCTTCACGTTCACCAAGGTGCGCAAGCTGCCCACGCCGACGTACGACGTCGAGGTGATCGCGCGGACTGCCTACGAGCTCTACCTCGCCCTGGACGACGTCCGGCCGGTGCGGCTGCTCGGCGTGCGGGGGGAGATGGTGCCGCCCGAGGGCGGCTACTGACCGAGCAGCGAGAGCCCGGCCGCCAGGGCGAACCCGGCGACGGTCGTCAGGCCGGCCCAGTCCTGGGCCTTCTCCTTGGCCTCGGGGACCATCGAGTCGATCAGCATCGTCAGGAGCGCTCCTGCCGCGAACCCGTCGACGAGCGCCTGCGCCTCGTCGGAGACCGCCCCGGCGAGCGCGGCCCCCACGACGGTGGCCGCGGCGCAGAGCACCGCGACTCCGGTCCACAGACCGATGACCGAGCGTCCCGAACGACCGGCCGACCTCATGTCGGCCGCCGAGCCGATCGCCTCGGGCAGGTTGGAGGCGAAGATCGCGACGACGAGTGCCGCGCTGACCCCTCCGCCCGAGGCGATGCCGATGCCGAGGACCAGCTGCTCGGGGATCCCGTCCAGGAAGGCACCGACCGCGAGCGGGGCGCCGGCCGCGGACCCTCCGGAGCGTCCACCCCACCTCTCCACGAGGCGGTCGGCGCCGAAGAAGGTGAGCCCGCCGAGCGCCAGGCCCGCCGCGACGGCGGACGCGCTCCCGATCTTCAGGCCCTCCTCGGCGAGCTCGAAGGAGACGCTCGCGATCAGGGCGCCGGCGCCGAAGCCGAGCACCAGGCCGACCGCCCGGTCCGGCCACGTGCGGAGGAGCGCCAGGACGGCGCCGACCACCAGCGACCCGGCGGCCAGCGCTCCCCAGCCGAGGGACGCGATCACGGGGACAGGATGCCAGCGCTCGGCCTCACTCGGTGGCGATCGCGTCCAGCACCTTCATCCGCGAGGCGCGGATCGCCGGCACGATGGCCGCCAGCACGCCGAAGAGCACCGCGACCACGAGGAAGACGCCCAGCCCGGTCAGGGGCAGCGCCAGCTCGGTGAGGTCGTCCTTGAGGGACTGGCGCAGCACCACGCCGATGACGAGCCCGAGCACCATGCCGAGGACCGCACCGAGCAGCGCGATCGCCACCGACTCCAGCGTGATCATCCGCCGCAGTCGGCTGCGGGACAGGCCGACGGCACGCAGCAGGCCGATCTCACGCGTCCGTTCGAGCACGCTGAGGCCGAGGGTGTTGACGATGCCGATGACCGCGATCACGACGGCGAGCGCGAGCAGCCCGTAGATGACGTAGAGCAGCTGGTTGACCTGGCCGCTGATGAGGTCCTTGAACTCCTCCTTGTCCTGCACCGCGAGGATCGGCAGGTCCTTGATGACGTCCTCGAGGTCCTGCTTGACCGCCCCGCGGTCGGCCCCTTCGGCGACGGTGATGCTGAGGGTCGAGTCGCTGCGCTTGATGCCGGCGTCGCGGAGCACGGAGAGCGGGAAGGTGAGCCCGCCAGTGATCGGGCTGTCCTCGAAGACACCCGTGACCTCGAGCGGGACGGTCCTGCCGCCGGGGAACTCCACGTCGATGGTGTCGCCGGGACCCGCCCCCAGGTCGCCGGCGCGACTCTCGCTGAGGAGCACCTGGCGCCCGGAGATCGCGTCCTTGCCCGCGACCATCGTGAGGTCGTAGATCTCGAAGAACCCCTGGTCGACCCCGGTGGCGAAGGTCTGGTCGGGCTTGCCGTCGACGTCGATGCTGACCGGGGTGCCCTGCTGGCGCGAGACCAGGCCGACCCCGTCGACGTCGAGCATCCGGTCGCCGTACTGCGCCGGGAAGCCCTGGAACGTCGGCATCTGCACGAGGAAGTCGCTGCGGAACTCGTCGTCCACCACCGCGTCGTTCGTGGCGCTCAGCGAGGAGGCCAGCACCCCGACGGCGGAGACGACCGCGAGGCCGATCATGAGCGCCGACGCGGTGGCGCCCGTACGACGCGGGTTGCGCAGGGCGTTCTCGCCGGCGAGCCGGCCCGGGGTGCCGAACAGGCGGCCGAACGCGCTGCGGCACGCGACCAGCACCGGGTGGCCGAGCACGGGCGCCAGCACCGCGGTCGTGACCACCCAGATCACCGCTCCGGCGCCGATCCAGATCGCGTCGGTGCCGGGCGCCCCGGCGAGGCCGACCGCGACGAGCGCGGTGCCGATGACCATGGCGATGGTGCCCAGCAGCAGCCGGCGGGCCATCCCGCGCTCCTGCACGACGAGGTCGTCGCGCATCGCCGCCACCGGCGGCACCTTGGCCGCCCGGCGGGCCGGCACGAACGCCGCCACCATCGTGACCAGGATGCCGACGACGTAGCCGGCGACGATCGTGAACGTCGTCAGGGTGAGCACCTCGCCGGCGATGTCGAGCCCGAACGAGCGGAACAGGCCGGCGAGCAGCCGGGAGAGGCCCAGCCCCAGCAGCAGGCCGAGGGTCGCGCCGACGAGCGCCATCAGGAACGCCTCGATGAGCACCGAGCGGGTGACCTGCTTCTTGCTGGCCCCGAGCGCCCGCAGGAGCGCGGACTCGCGCACCCGCTGGGAGACCAGGATCGAGAAGGTGTTGAAGATGATGAACGCGCCCACCACGATCGCGATGACCGCGAAGGTCGTCAGGAAGATCGAGATGACGTCGAGGAACTGGCCGATCTGCTCCTGCGTCTCCTTCACCACCTTGTCCCCGGTGACGGCGGTGAAGCCGTCCGGCACGACCTGGTCGGCGGCCTTGGCGAGCTGGGACTGGGAGACGCCGTCGGCAGCGGTCAGGGCGACGCTGGTGTAGGCGTCGGCGCCGTCGAGGAAGATGTCCTGGGCCTCCGCGGTGTCCAGCAGCACGAGGGTCGCGCCGGCCGTGCCGCCGCCGTTGAAGTCGGCGGTGCCGACGAGCGTGAACGTCCGCTTCGGCTCCTTGGCCGGGACGATCAGCGTGACGTTGTCACCGACCTCGTAGGCGCCGCGCTCCGCGGAGGACGTGTCGAGCGTGATCTCGCCGGGCTTCTCCGGCCACCGGCCCTGGTTGAGCTCGAGCACCTGCTCGCCCTGCATGTTCTCGGCGGGCGCGTAGTTGAAGGCCAGGGTCGGCGCGCCCTGGCCGCCGACGAGCTTGTCGTCCTTGCCGAGCAGGAAGGAGCCGATGCCGTCGACGGAGCCGGTGGCGTCCTCCACCTCCGGCAGCGCGCTCAGCTTGTCGACGTCCTCGGGCGTCACCAGCTGGGTGGTCGCCACCCCGGCGTTGGCGCCCTGCAGGTCGCCCGCAGGTCGTACGACGGCATCCGAGGTGGACCCCTTGACGATGTTGTCGAAGGTCGCGTTGAGGCCGGTGCTGAAGGTCATCACGCCGGCCAGGAAGCCGATGCCGAGCACGATCGCGAGCGTGCTCATCAGCAGGCGCACCTTGCGCGCGAGCAGGTTGCGCCAGGTCAGGCGGAGCATCTCAGCCCGCCGCCTTCCGCACCGCGACGTCCTGGAGCTTCGCCATCTTGTCGAGGATCGCGTCACGGTCCGGCTGGCGGAGCTCGTCGACGATCTGGCCGTCGGCCAGGAAGAGCACGCGGTCGGTGTACGACGCGGCGACCGGGTCGTGCGTCACCATCACCACCGTCTGGCCGAACTCGTCGACGCTGCGGCGCAGGAAGCCCAGCACCTCGGCGCCGCTGGTGGAGTCGAGGTTGCCGGTCGGCTCGTCGGCGAAGACGATCGACGGCTGGGCGACGAGGGCGCGGGCGCAGGCGACGCGCTGCTGCTGGCCGCCGGACATCTCGCTGGGGCGGTGGCCCAGGCGGGGCCTCAGGCCGACGGCATCGACGACCTGGTCGAACCACGCGCGGTCCGGCTTGCGCCCGGCGAGGCTCAGCGGCAGCAGGATGTTCTCCTCGGCACTGAGGGTCGGCACCAGGTTGAAGGACTGGAAGACGAAGCCCACGCGCTCGCGGCGCAGGGTGGTCAGCTCCTTGTCCTTGAGCCGGCCCAAGGACGTGCCGTCGACGACGGCCTCGCCCGAGGTGGGCGTGTCGAGGGCGGCGAGGCAGTGCATCAGCGTCGACTTCCCCGAGCCCGACGGGCCCATCACCGCGGTGAACTCGCCGGCCATCAGGTCGACGGTCACGCCGTCGAGGGCGCGGACCTCGGCCTCGCCCTTGCCGTAGGTCTTCACCAGGTCGTGTGCGCTCGCTGCGACGCCCTGCGTCGACTCCCCCGCGCTGTGCTCAGTCATGCGCGCAAGTCTGGCAGGACCCGGAAACGAGTGGCCATGGGACAACACCCGGAGAAGACCCTGACATCTGTCAGGGCCTCGCCGGGGTCAGGGCGGGTCCGTGTCGCCCCTAGATTGACGCACGTGGGAGACATCGCGGCGGGCCTGCTGACCGGCCTGTCCCTCATCGTGGCCATCGGCGCGCAGAACGCCTTCGTGCTCCGCCAGGGCCTGCGCCGCAGCCACGTGGGCCTGGTGGTCGCCGTCTGCGCCGTGTCGGACGTCGTGCTGATCGTCGCCGGCGTCGCGGGCATCGGCGTCGTGGTCGACCGCGCACCGTGGGCGATCGAGGTGATCCGCTGGCTCGGCGTCGCGTTCCTCACCGTCTACGGCACGGGCTCCCTGCTGCAGGCCCGCCGGCCCCAGGTGCTCGCGGTCGGCGAGGGTGTCGTGGAGTCCCGCGGCGGCGTGGTCGCCCGGGCCGTCGCCCTGACCTGGCTCAACCCGCACGTCTACCTCGACACGGTGCTCCTGCTCGGCTCCATCGCGGGCACCCACGGCGACCCCGGCCGCTGGTGGTTCGCCCTCGGCGCATGCGTGGCGAGCATCGGCTGGTTCGCCGGCCTCGGGTACGGCGCCCGGCTGGCCGCCCCCCGCCTGGCGAGCCCCCGTGCCTGGCAGGTGCTCGACGTCGGCATCGGCGTGGTCATGCTGGCGATCGCCGCCCGCCTCGCCCTCCCCAGCTGACCGGGTCAGCTCGACTCGGGCTCGCGGGCGACGGCCTCGTCGTGGCGGGCGTGGAGCCGCTGGCGGATCTCGTCGGCGTCGTAGTGACGGCGTACGCGCTCGTCGCGGGCGACCGCGGCACCGGTGGCGACACCGGCCAGGATCCCGGCGAGGCCGAGGAGCTTCCACACGCGCATGCGGCGAGCGTATCCCGCGGCTCGCACGCGCGCGCCCGGTCGTGCGGCAGACTTCCGCGCATGGCACCTGCCCTTGGCCTCGACGAGGCCGTCGACCTCACCCGGAGCGGCGACATCTGGCTCTTCCGCGGCCGGCGAGCGCCCGACCGGGCGATCCGGGCGGTCACCAACTCACCCGTCAACCACGTGGGCATGGCGGTCGTGGTCGACGACCTCCCGCCGCTGATCTTCCACGCCGAGCTCGGCAAGCGGCAGGTCGACATGTGGACCGGCGGCCACCACCGCGGCGTCCAGCTCCACGACCTCCGCGAGGCGGTCGCGCGGTGGCAGACCGAGTACGAGCAGGACGCCTGGGTGCGCCAGCTCCAGCCGGAGATCGGGCGTGACGAGGAGGACGGCATGCTGCGCGCGGTCGCCCGGCTCGACGGTGTGTCCTTCCCCAGCCTCACCAGGCTCGGTGCCCGGTGGCTGCGCGGGCGCGACGCCTACGTCCCGCACCGCAAGCGCGGGCAGCGGGTGACGCCCGAGGCGGCGTTCTGCGCCGAGATCGTGGCCACCTGCTACATCGAGATGGGCATCCTGCGCAACGACCGCCGCGCGACCTGGTACGACCCGGGCAAGTTCTGGAGCGGCGACTACCTGCCCATCTCCGAGGGCTGGACCCTCGGCACGGAGGTCGCGGTCAGCCGCTGACCGCTCGCGTCAGCCGGGCACCCACCTCGGCCACCGCGGCGCGCAGCTCCGCACCGCCGACGACCGTGAAGGCGAAGGGCACGCCCGCGAGCCACTCGCCGGCGTACGCCTCCGCGTTGCTGGTGGTGCCGACCAGCTCGCAGCCCCCACCGGGGAGCTCGCGGAGCTCGCCCATCACCGGCCGGATCCACGGCCGGACCTCGGCGAGGGGCGCCTCGAACGTGACGTGGGTGTCGTACTCCCAGCCCTGGCCCAGGTTGGCCTCGAGCGCGGCCGCCGGGTCGAGGTCGGCCGGCACGTCGAAGGTCTCCTCGAGGAGGGTGACCCCGGAGATCCGGTCGACGCGGAAGGTGCGCAGCGCGTCGGCGTGGTGGGAGTGGCAGAGCAGGTACCAGCGGCCGTAGCGGACCACGACCGACCACGGGTCGACCTCGAACGTGCGCGCGTTGCCGGCGGCGGTGCGGTAGCCGAACCGCAGCCGGCGCTGGGCGGCCACCGCCGCGACGAGGTCACTGGTGACGGCGGGGTCGGGCTTGACCGGCGCGCGCTCGGGCACGGTCCGCGCGGTCTCGCGCAGCATGACCGCCTGCCGCGCGACGTTGGTCGGCAGCACGCGCAGGATCTTGCCGAGCGCCGAGCCGACCGGGTCGTCCGGGTCGGCGACCGCGTGCTGGGAGTCGAGGGCGGCCATCACCAGGCCGAGCGCCTCGGTCGCGGAGAAGACGAGCGGCGGGAGCCGGAGCCCGCGCCCCAGCCGGTAGCCGCCGTAGGGGCCCCGCGTGGACTCCACCGGGATGTCGGCCTCGCGCAGGATCGCGACGTAGCGCCGTGCCGCCCGCTCGGTGACGCCGAGGCGCTGCGCCAGCTCGGTCGCGGTGATCCCCGGTCTGCCTTGCAGGAGGTCCAGCGCCCGGAGCGCCCGCGCGGTCGGGCTGATCTCGCTCATGGTGGGATGTTCTCACCGATACCGGACGTGGAGCGTCCGGAACCACCCCTACCGTGGCACTCGAGGGTCGAACCACCATCCGACTGAAGGAGAACCCATGGACATCGTGCTCATCCCCGGACTCTGGCTCGACGGCTCCGCCTGGGACGACGTGCTGCCCGAGCTGGAGAAGCTCGGCCACCGCGGCATCCCGGTGACGCTGCCCGGGCAGGGCGACGGCGCCGGCTCGGCGACGTACGACGACCAGGCGGGCGCCGTGCTGGCCGCGGTCGACGCGGCCGAGGGCGCACCGCTCGTCGTGGGTCACTCCGCCGCGAGCACGCTCGCGTGGGTGGCGGCCGACCAGCGGCCCGACGCCGTCACCGGCGTCGCGATCATCGGCGGGTTCCCCACGACGGAGGGCGGCTCCTACGCCGACTTCTTCGAGCCCGACGGTGACGCCGTCCCGTTCCCCGGCTGGGAGCCGTTCGCCGGCCCCGACTCCGACGACATGTCCCCGGAGCTGAAGGCCGAGGTCGCCGCGGGCACCCACCCCGTGCCGGTGGGGGTCACCAAGGGGACCGTGCGCTGGACGAGCGAGGCACGCCACGACGTGCCGCTCACGCTGATCTGCCCGGAGTTCAGCCCGGCCGAGGCACAGGAGTGGATCGACGGCGGTGACGTGCCCGAGCTGGCGGCCGCCACCAGGCTCGAGCTGGTCGACATCGAGTCGGGCCACTGGCCGATGTTCACCCAGCCGCAAGCGCTCGCGGTGCTGATCGACGAGGCGACGAAGCGCTAGTCGAGCAGCTCCTCGGCGGTGGCCGCCATGGTCGGCACCTCGGCTGGCGCCTCGGACCCGTCCTCGTGGGAGGCGCCGTTGCGGTGCTCCTCGGCGGGCGGCACGGTCTTCAGCGGCGTGGCCGGCGTCAGCGGGGTCACCGGCAGCACGACGTAGCCGCTGGGCACGCCGGCGGCGGGGTCGATGTCGAGGTCGGACAGCTCGTCGCCGGTGGGCACGCCGAGCATGACGGCCACGGCGCGGGCGTTCTCGGGGCGGTCGGCGGGGTCCTTCTCGAGCAGCGCCTCGACCACCACGCGCAGGTCGGCCGGCACGTCGTCACCGAGGGGCGGCGGGGGCTCGTTGACGTGCGACATGGCCGTGGCGATGGGGGTGCCGCGGTCGAAGGGACGCTTGCCGGTGAACATCTCGTGCGCGACGACACCGAGGGCGTAGAGGTCGCTGGCACCGGTCGCCTGCTGCCCGACGGCCTGCTCCGGGCTGATGTAGTTGGGCGTGCCGAGCATCTCGCCGACCCGGGTGTGGCCGATCGCGTCGGTGGCGCGGGCGATGCCGAAGTCGGTCAGCTTCACCATCCCGTCCTCGCGGACCAGGATGTTGGCCGGCTTCACGTCGCGGTGCACCACGCCCGCCTCGTGCGCGGTGCCGAGCGCGAGGGCGGCCTGGCCGAGGATCGAGCGCACCGTCTCGGGCGGCAGGGCGCCCTGGTCGCGGATCACCGCCGAGAGCGGCAGGCCCTGCACGAGCTCCATCACGAGGTAGGACAGGTGGTCGTCCTCGCCGTAGTCGAAGACGGTGGTGATGTTGGGGTGCAGCAGCGCCGCCGAGTGGAGCGCCTCGTCGCGGAAGCGCTCGGCGAAGATCTCCTCGTTGTCGGGATCGGCTCGCATGACCTTGACCGCGACGTTGCGCTGCAGGACGTCGTCGAGGCCCCGCCACACGTCGGCCATGCCGCCGGACGCGATGCGCTCCTCGAGCACGTAGCGACCCCCGAGACGGAGTCCTGCTACGAGTCTGTGCACTGGACGTGCCCCACTTCTCTCGACAGATCGCGGCACGGATGCGCACCAAGTCGTGATCGTACTCGGAGCGGCACTCGTTCCACCCTTTCAGAGGGACCGGTTCCCCATCACCGCCGACCCATACATCAGTCGCGACGACAGCTTCCGAGCGCAGCCCCTTGACAACCTACAACCACATGGTTGTAGATTCGCACCGTGAGCGAGACGGACGAGGACCGGGCGGACGCCTGGTTCCACGCGCTCGCCGACCGCACGCGGCGCGACATCCTGCGACGCGTGCTGGCCGGCGAGCACTCCGTGTCGACCCTGTCGCGGGGCTACGACATGAGCTTCGCCGCCGTCCAGAAGCACGTCGCCGTGCTGGAGCGCGCCGGCCTGCTGACCAAGCGTCGGCAGGGCCGCGAGGCCCTCGCCAGCGGCGACGTGGAGGCCGTGCGGTCGGTGGGGCTGATGCTCACCGAGCTCGAGGCCCTCTGGCGCGGCCGCATCTCGCGCATGGACGAGCTCCTCGCCACCGACAACGAGCAGGACCAGCAGCAGGACCCACCCACCTCCCGAACGGACTAGAGCCATGCCTGTCACCGACGTCCAGCACGACCTCGACGCCCTCACCCTCACCATCACCGCCGACTTCGCCGCACCCGTCGAGCGCGTGTGGCAGGTCTACGCCGACCCGCGCCAGCTCGAGCGCGTCTGGGGCCCTCCGGGCTGGCCGGCCACCTTCGTCGACCACGAGATGGCCGAGGGCGGCCGGATGAACTACTACCTGACCAGCCCCGAGGGTCAGAGGTACTACGCCTACTGGGACGTCACCTCCGTCTCCGCGCCGGACCGCTTCACCTTCAACGACGGCTTCGCGCTCGACGAGTCCTTCACCCCCAACCGCGAGATGCCCGAGTCGGCCCAGGTCTACGAGTTCGCCGAGGTCGACGGCGCCACGCGTGCCACCTTCGTCGCGACGTACGCCTCCGCCGAGGCGCTGGAGCAGGTGCTGTCGATGGGCGTCGTCGAGGGTGCCTCGGCCTCCATCAACCAGGTCGACGACCTGCTCGCGGCCTGACTACAGGACCACCCCGCCCGATCCGCCCCACCTGACCCACTGCCTGAAAGGCCCCACCATGCGTCCCATCGTCGTGACCGAGTTCATCACCCTCGACGGCATCGTCGACTCGCCCGGCGGCGGCGAGCACCCGCACGCCGGCTGGACCTTCAAGGACGTCGCCTTCGACGAGGCGGCCTACGAGATCAAGGGCCGCGAGACGCTCGAGGCGACCGCGCTCCTGCTGGGCCGGCAGTCCTACGACGAGTTCGCGCCGGTGTGGCCGTCGATGGAGGAGTTCGCCACCTACAACGCGATGCCGAAGTACGTCGTGTCCTCCACCCTGCAGGACCCGGAGTGGCACAACACCACGGTCCTGCGCTCCCTCGACGAGGTCGCCGAGCTCAAGGAGACCGAGGGCGGGGAGATCCACGTGCACGGCAGCGCCACCCTCGCCCAGGGCCTGGCGGCCGCCGGGCTGGTCGACCGTTACCACCTGCTCGTCTTCCCGCTCGTGCTCGGCAGCGGCAAGCGGCTCTTCGGGGAGGGCGACAAGACCAGGCTCGCGCTGGTCGAGCACGCGGCCTACTCCAACGGGATCACGCTGCAGCGCTACGACGTCGTGCGCTGAACGCCGTCCGCCAAGGCCGGGGAGGTCTGCCAGACTCGACCGGTGGAGCTCGCCCTGCTGCTGGTGTCGATGGCAGCCATCGTCCTGGCCGCGACCGCCGTCAGTGAGCGACTGCGCGTCCCCGCACCGCTGCTGCTGATCGTCGTGGGCGCCGCGGTCTCCTACGTGCCCGGCGTGCCCACCATCCACCTCGAGGCCGAGGTGGTCCTGCTGGGGCTGCTGCCGCCGCTGCTCTACGCCGCGGCGATCCAGACCTCGCTGGTCGACTTCAACGCCAACCGGGGCTCTATCCTGCGGCTCTCGGTCGTGCTGGTGGTGCTCACCTCACTGGCGGTCGGCGCCGTCGTGCAGTGGCTCGTGCCGGGCATCGGCTGGGCCGCCGCGATCGCGATCGGGGCGGTGGTCGCCCCGCCCGACGCGGTCGCCGCCACGGCCGTCGCCCGGCGCATCGGGCTGCCCCGACGGGTCGTGACGATCCTCGAGGGCGAGTCGCTGCTCAACGACGCCACCGCTCTGGTCGCCCTGCGCACCGCGATCGCCGCCATCTCCGGGGGCGTCGCCATGGCGGAGGTGGGGATCGACTTCGTGCGCGCTGCCGGAGGCGGGGTGCTCATCGGCTTCGCGGTCTTCGCGCTGGTCGCCTGGTTGCGCAAGCGGATCACCGACCCGCTCATGGACACCGCGATCTCCTTCCTCACGCCCTTCGCGGCCTTCGTCGCCGCCGAGGAGGCGCACGCCTCCGGCGTCATCTCGGTGGTCGTCGCCGGCCTGCTGCTGGGCCACAAGGCGCCGATCATCCAGACCGCGCAGTCGCGCATCACCGAGCGGATCACCTGGCGCACGATCGCCTTCGTCCTGGAGAACACGGTCTTCCTGCTCATCGGCCTGCAGCTCGACTGGATCCTGGCCGACGTCGCCGACTCGACCCTCTCGATCGGCCGCATCGCCCTGGTCTGCGGCGCCACCCTCGCGACCGTCATCGCGGTGCGCCTCACCTGGGTCTACGCGACCTGGCTGCTGCGCCGCCTGGGCGACAACCCCCTCCCGGCCTCGTGGACCTTCCTGATCGGCTGGGCGGGCATGCGGGGCGTGGTCACCCTGGCCGCCGCGTTCGTCATCCCGGAGACCGCGCCGCACCGCGAGGTGCTGCTGCTGGTCGCCTTCACCGTGGTGGCGGGCACGCTGTTCCTGCAGGGGCTGTCCCTGCCGGTGCTGACCCGGCTCCTCGGCGTACCTGCTCCCGACCCCGCGGAGGACGCGCTCGCCCGGGCCGCGCTCCTGCAGCAGGCCGCCGACGCCGGCTTCGCGCGGCTCGACGAGCTGGACTACGACGACCACCACGGCGTCGCCACGCAGATCCGTACGCGCCTCGACCAGCGCACGTTCGCCGCGTGGGAGCAGCTGGCGACCACGCCCGGCGAGGAGACCCCGTCGGAGCTCTACGCGCGCATCCGCAGGGAGATGATCGAGGCCGAGCGGGCCAAGGTGCTGCTCGTGCGGAGCAAGGGCAAGGTGCCCTCCGAGGTGGTCAGCCAGGTGCTCGGGATGCTCGACATCGAGGAGTCGATGCTCGACTTCGGCTCCGAGGCCCGCGAGAGCGTGCGCAGCGGCACCCTCGCCTTCACCGCCGGCCGCTCGTGCGACGACCTCACCGCGTTCCCGGCCGTCGAGACCGTCGACGACCCGGCGTGCGCGACCTGCCTGGCCGACGGCACCCGCTGGGTGTCGCTGCGCCAGTGCCTGGAGTGCGGCCACGTCGGCTGCTGCGACTCCTCGATCGGCAAGCACGCGAGCGCCCACTTCCACGAGACCCTCCACCCGGTCGCCGAGTCCGCCGAGCCCGGTGAGTCCTGGCGCTGGTGCTTCGTGCACAACCTCACCGGCTGACCCGCGCACTAGGCTCTCGTCATGGGAGCGCCCGCCATCGTCATCGCCTCCGCACACCACGGAGACGTGCTGGCCGAGGCCTTCGCGCGCTACGAGCGGGAGTACGACGTACGGCTGGTGCAGGACGAGGCCACCGCGAAGGCGACGGCCGAGGAGCTGATGGCCTCGGGGCACCAGGTCGCGCTGTTCGTGATCGACAGCGACCACGACCAGGAGAAGCTCCACGCCCTGATCAGCGGCACGCGGAAGGCCGTACCGACCGCGCGGCGCCTGATCGTGTCGCACATCAGCCGCTTCCGCGACGACAACCAGGCCTTCCGCCACGCGGTCGCGGCCGGGAAGGTCGACGCGCTGCTGCTCATGCCGCAGGGGCCGCGTGACGAGGAGTTCCACGGCGCGGTGGGCGAGATGCTCAACGAGTGGAACGCGACCGTCGCGACGCCCGTGGTCGAGAACGTCCGGATCATCACGCCGGAGAAGGACGCGCTGACCCGCGAGCTGCTCGACTACCTCGGCCGCGTCGGGCTGCCGGCGGGCGTGCACCACCCCGACAGCGCGGTGGGCCGTGAGGTCATGGCGAAGTGCCCCGAGGACGAGGGCAGGTGGCCCGTCGTCTCCTCCCTGGTCGGCTGGTGCGGCCACTGCCCCAGCGTGCGCGCCCTGGCCAACCAGCTCTACGGCCGCCCCGACGACATCGAGGTCGACGACGTGGTCGACCTGGTCGTGGTGGGCGCCGGCCCGGCGGGGCTGGCCGCCAGCGTGTACGCCTCCAGCGAGGGGTTGTCGACCGTCTGCCTGGAGGCCGAGGCCATCGGCGGCCAGGCCGGCACCAGCTCGATGATCCGCAACTACCTCGGCTTCCCGCGCGGGATCTCCGGGATGCGGCTGGCGCAGCGGGCCCGCGGGCAGGCGCTGCGCTTCGGCACCCGGTTCTTCACCGGGTGGCCGGCGGTCGGGCTGACGCCGGCCACCGACGGCGGGCACCACGTCGTGCACACCGACGGCGGCGACGTACGCGCCCGCTCGGTGCTCGTCGCGACAGGAGTCGACTACCGACGGCTCGGCGTCGACTCGCTGGAGGAGCTGGTGGGCCGCGGGGTGTTCTACGGCGCCGCGATGGCCGCCGCGCGCGAGCTCGCCGGCGACCACGTGGTCGTCGTGGGCGGGGGCAACTCGGCCGGGCAGGCGGCGGTCCACGCGGCCCGGTTCGCGAGCAGCGTGACGATCGTGGTCCGCCGACCCGACCTGACGGCCACCATGTCGTCGTACCTCATCAACGAGGTCGAGTGGAACCCGCGGATCACCGTGCGCGGGTCGGCGCGGGTCGTCGACGGCGGCCCCGACGACGTCGGCCACCTCGCCTGGGTCGACGTCGAGGACCTCGACAGCGGCGAGCACGAGCGCGTCGAGGCGCGCGGGCTCTTCCTGCTGCTCGGCGCTGCGCCCGAGTGCGGCTGGCTGCCGGACGAGGTGCTGCGCGACGAGAAGGGCTTCGTGCTCACCGGCCGCGACATCCCGCGCGAGCGCTGGATCGAGGACGTGCCGCCCGAGGACCTCGCCACGACGGTGCCGGGCATCTTCGCGGGTGGCGACATCCGGTCGGGCTCGATGAAGCGGGTGGCCTCGGCGACCGGCGAGGGCGCCTCGGTCGTGTCGTCGGTGCACACCTGGCTGGGCCAGTAGCCGGAGACCGGTCCGGCTAGAGCTCCAGCAGCAGGAACAGCACCGCGAGCGCCGGCAGGGTCCCCTGGGTCAGGGCGGCGCGCATCATCGAGCGGTCGTGGGTGACGAGGACGACCGCGGCCGCGAGCATCGACCCCGTGCCGGCCAGCGCGAGCGCCGAGCCGACCCCGTGCTCGCTCTTGAGCAGCGCGAGGCCGACGAAGGTGATGATCGCGAGGAAGAGGTTGTAGAAGCCCTGGTTGTAGGCCAGCGGCCTGGTGGTCTCGGCGTCGGCCTCGGAGACCCCGAAGGTCTTGCGCGTCGACGGCTCGGTCCACCGGAAGGACTCGAGCACCCAGATGTAGACGTGGAGCAGCGCCGCCAGCAGGGCGAAGCCCACCGTGAAGATCGTCATGGGCGCACAGTAGGGCCCCCCTACCCCTGGGAGGGTGGCACGCCGGACCCGCGGCGGGGAAGACTCGATCGGCCGGCCACCACGGCCGGATCGAGGAGGAGGGGTTTCCATGGGACGAATCATCGGACTGCTGCTGGTGATCTGGTTGGTCATCGGCGCGTTCGCCGCTTTCCAGCGCGGCTACTTCGACGACGCCAAGACCAACTGCTCCGAGGCCAGCGACATCGCCCTCAACATCGTCGCCGGCCCCCTGAACTACACCGGCCTCAACCCCAAGGTGAAGTGCGCCGACGTCGACACCCCGGAGCCGTCGAAGTAGGCCGTCTCCGCTAGGCGAGCCCGGACCGTCGACCGCATCGTGCCTGGAGTTGCTGGCTAGGCTCGAGCGGTGCCCGACCTCACCAGCATCCCCACTGCTCCCCTGCTCGCCGGCGGCCTCGTCGGAGGCTTCGCCCTGGCCCAGCGCACCGGCGTACGCCCCCTCGGCGGAGCCGCCATGCTCGGGGCCAACGCGCTGGCCGCGCGCCAGTGGTACGCCGTAGGTGGCGCGCCGCTGGCCGCCGGCCTGACCGCGGCCTACTGGACCGCGATGGGCGTCTCGCACCCCCTGGCCAAGAAGGTCGGCACGTGGCCGTCGGTGCTCGGCGTCACCGCCGTGAGCGCCGGCGCCGCCTGGCTGCTGGCCGACCGCCGGGCCCGCTGAGGGCTGCTGCCTCAGCTCAGCCCTCCGGCAGGTCCGCGAAGGCCTGCTTCATCTCGCGATACCACCCGAGCGACTTCTTCGGGTGCCGCCAGCGAGCCTTCATCTCGTCGCGCGCCGGCTGGTGGGCGGCGTCGCCGTCCTTCTCGGCCTGCTTGAGGTGCTTGTCCTGCGCGTTGATCACGTCGTCGTGGGTCTCCCCGCGGTGCGCGAGGTCGCAGGGGCCGCCCAGCTGGCGGCAGGTCATGCTCTTCATGGTTCCCTCTCCTCCGATGGGTCCTACTGCTCTGACGATCGGGCGGGCACAGGTGTGACCGGATGTGACACCTGGTCGACCAAGACCTGCGGCCGCTCGCGTCCCGTCGTGTCACACCCCGTGTCGCATTGCTCGGCACATGCGCGCCGGATCTGGTCCATGGCGTGTCACAACGGCTGCCCCTCCCCGCTGGGACACGACCTCACCCGGGTCACTTCCGGTCGGCTCCGGCACGGCGTACGACCTGGGCGAGGACCGCTGGGTCGGCGCGGAAGGTGATGCCCCGCACCTGGCCGTGGTCGACGGTGAAGTCGAAGACGACCTTCGCCTCGCCGCGCAGGAACCAGGCCGAGGCGGGGCGGTCCCCGACGAACACGGCGAGCGCCGACTGGGCGCTGCCGTTGAAGAAGGCAGCGACGTCGTCGCGACCCTCGATCGTGGCGGGGGTGCCGGCCAGGATCGCGGCCTCGTCGGCACCCACGACGGCGTCGGGCGCGAGCAGCTGCAGCAGCCGCTCGAAGTCGCCCCCGCGGGCAGCCGCCATGAACGCGTCGACCACCTCCCAGTCCGCCAGGGCGTCCTCGGCCGCCGGCTGGGCGACCTTGGACCGGGCCCGCGAGGCGAGCTTGCGGGCGGCGACGGGAGTGGTGTCCAGGACCGCGGCGATCGTGCCGAAGTCGAAGCCGAAGCTGTCGTGGAGCACGAAGGCGACGCGCTCGCGGGGCGACAGGCGGTCGATCACCGCCTGCAGGGCGATGCCCACGGTGTCGGCGAGCGCCACGTCGTCGGCCGGGTCCGGTGACGTCTCGGCGACCTCGACCTCCTCCACGGGCACCGGAGTGCGCGCCCGGAGGCGGTCCAGGCACAGCCGGGTGGTCACCGTCGTGAGCCAGGCGGGGAGGTTCTCGATGTCGCCGGTGTCGGCGCGGTCGAGCCTCAGCCAGGCCCGCTGGACGACGTCCTCGGCCTCGGCGTGGTCGCCCAGCACGCGGCTGGCGAGAGCGACCAGTCGCGGCCGCTCCCCCTCGAAGATCTCCGTCTGGTCCATGGCCCCACCCTTCCGTCTGCAGTGTGCGTCAACCAGTCGACGCGCGAGCGGCCGCAGGTGTGACCGGGTCCCGCACACTGGGTGCCATGGCCGGCCCCTGGCGCCGCGGCGCCGCTGCACTCGCGATGCTGCCGCTGCTCGCCGCCTGCACCGGGTCGCCGGAGTCCCCACCATCCACGTCGGCGCCCGAGCCCTCCCCCACGTCATCACCTGCGTCACCTTCCGCGCAGGGGACCCCGGCCGAGAAGCCGGACCCCATCTCCGTCGCCGCGCTCGCCGAGGCCGACCTGACGGGCGGGGACCTGCGGCTGGGCACCGTGCGTGAGCGGACCCCCGCCTACACGTCGTACGACGTCACCTTCGCCTCGACCACCGCCGGCGCGGGCACGGCACCGCTGCGGATCAGTGGCGTCCTCGACGTGCCGACCGGGCGTGGTCCGCTGGGTGGTCAGGGGTGGCCGGCCGTGGTGCTGGCGCACGGCTACATCGACCCCGCGACCTACGTCCGCGGCCAGGGCATGACGCGCGAGCGCGGCTTCCTCGCCCAGCGGGGCTTCGTGGCGTTGCACGTCGACTACCGCAACCACGCCGAGTCCACCGACGACCCGCGCATCGAGACGGCCGTGCGGCTCGGCTACTCCGCCGACGTCGTCGCGGCGGTCCACGCGCTGCGTGAGTCGGGCGACGTCCGGGTCGACCCGGACCGGATCGCGCTCTTCGGCCGGTCGATGGGCAGCGGGGTCGTGCTCAAGGCGCTGGCCGCCGACCCGGGCCTCGTCGCGGCCGGGGTCGCGTGGGCCTCGGTGTCCAGCCTGGAGGGGCAGAACTTCGACCACTTCCAGCGCCCGGACGCGCCGGTCGCCCAGCTGCGGGCCGGCTTCCGCGGACGCCACGGCCTGCCCGGGGACGACCCGGAGTTCTGGCGGGGCGTCTCGTCCCGGCCCGCGTTCGGCGACATCACCGAGCCGGTGCTGCTGGCCCACGGCCGCTTCGACGACACGTGCCCACCCCGGTGGGCCCGCGCGACCCAGCGGGCGCTGACCCGGGCGGGCGTCGACTCGACCCTGGAGTGGTACGACGACGGGCACGCGTTCGGCCCGGCGTTCGTCGCGGCGATGGACCGCACGGTGCGGTTCCTCCGCGTCGAGATGCCGGCCTGATCACCGCGGAGCTGCCGGCGACCAGCCGTCCCACATCGCTGCGACGTGGCGCACGTCCGTGCCGCAGCAACCGCCCACGATGCTCACCGACGGCAGCGCCTCGGCCAGCGCGTGGGTCGTGGCGGCGAGGTCGCGCAGGTCGCCCTCGTCGAGCTCCTCGGCCTCGTCGAGCTCGGCGTGGCTGAGCCGCGAGGAGTTCACCCGGAGCCCCGCGATCCGCCCGGCCCACGGCGCGGTGGCGTCGAGCCCGGGAGCCACGTGGTCGGGATGGGCACAGTTGACGAGCAGGTGTGCGGCGCCCCGGTCGGTGCCCGCGTCGAGCTGCTCGACCGCGTCACCGAGCGCGGTGCCGTCCGGCAGTCGTCCGTCGGTCTCGACGGTGAAGGAGATCGCCACCGCCAGGCCGACGTCCTGCGCCGCGCGCACCACTCCGGTCGCCTCGGCGACCGTGGTCAGGGTGTACGCCGTCGCGAGGTCCGCGCCCGCCTCGGCGAAGGCGGCGAGCTGGGGCCGGTGGTAGTCGGCGTAGCGGCTCGCGTCGAGGTCGCCGGCGAGGTAGCCGTCGCCGCGGGGTCCCACCACCCCGACCACGAGCACGTCCGCCACGTCGGCGGACACCTCGTCAGCGAGGCCACGCAGGTGGTCGACGGCCGCCCGGTTGACCCGGCGCAGCGCCTGGGCGTCGTACCCCAGCCGGGCGCCCCAGTCGGTGTTGGCCCGCCAGGTCGGCGTCTCCAGCAGCAGGCCGGCGCCCGCGCCCGCGGCCACGACGGCGTAGGCGCGGTAGTAGTCCGCGAGCACGTCGCGGCCCTGCTCGTCGTCGAGCAGCGGGAAGGACGCGAAGTCCGGGAGGTCGAGGCCGCGGTGGAAGATCAGGTCGGTCTCGAGGCCGCCGTCGGTGACCCAGCCGGCCGCGACCTCGGGCAGTCGCCAGGACGTCGTCGCGCTCATCGGAGCCTCCTGCAGGTCTCCTGGCGAGGCTAGTCCTCCGGGAGCTGCTCGGCGAGCCTCCAGGGCTGGTCGACGTTGCCCGACGCGTGCGTCATGGGGATCGCGGGTCCGCACCCGCGATCCCCATGACGTCGAGCCGACTCAGCGCAGGTCGAACCTGTCGTTGTCCATGACCTGCGCCCATGCGGCGACGAAGTCGGCGACGAACTTGTCGCGCGCGTCCTCGCTGGCGTAGACCTCCGAGAGCGCCCGCAGCTGGGAGTTGGAGCCCAGCACCAGGTCGACGGCGGTCGCGGTCCACCTGAGCTCACCCGAGGCGACGTCGCGGATCTCGTAGACGCCCTCCTCCGACTGCGACGCCTTCCACTGCGTGCCCGGGGCCAGCAGGTGGGCGAAGAAGTCGTTGGTGAGGGTGCCCGGACGGTCGGTCAGCACGCCGTGGGCGGTGCCGCCGGCGTTGGCGCCGAGGGCGCGCAGGCCGCCGAGCAGCACGGTCATCTGCGGTGCGGAGAGGCCGAGCAGGTAGGCCTTGTCGACCAGCAGCTTCTCGGGCTGGAGCTTCTCGCCCGGGCGGACCCAGTTGCGGAAGCCGTCCGCGCGCGGCTCGAGGTAGCCGACGGACTGGACGTCGGTGTCCTCCTGGGTGGCGTCGGTACGACCCGGGGTGAAGGGCACGGTCACGTCGTGACCGGCGTCCTTGGCCGCCTTCTCGATCGCCGCCGCGCCGCCGAGGACGATCAGGTCGGCGATCGAGACCTGCTTGGCGCCGGCGCCGTTGAACTCCTGCTGGATGCGCTCGATCGCCCCGAGCGAGGTGTCGAGGTCGAGGTCGGCGTTGACCGCCCAGCCGCGCTGCGGCTCGAGGCGGATCCGCGCGCCGTTGGCGCCGCCGCGCTTGTCGGTGCCGCGGAAGGTCGAGGCCGACGCCCAGGCGAGCGAGACCAGCTGCGCGACGGACAGGCCGGAGCCGAGGAGCTTCTCCTTGAGCGCGGCGACGTCCGCCTCGTCGACCAGCTCGTGGTCGACGGCCGGCACCGGGTCCTGCCACACCTGCGGCTCCGGCACCCACGGGCCGAGCATGTGCGGGCCGACCGGGCCCATGTCACGGTGCAGCAGCTTGTACCAGGCCTTGGCGAAGGCGAGGCGGAACTCCTCGGGGTTCTCCAGGAAGCGGCGCGAGATCTTCTCGTAGGCCGGGTCCTCGCGCAGCGCCAGGTCGGAGGTGAGCATCGTCGGGCGGTGCTTCTTCTGCGGGTCGTGCGCGTCGGGGATGATCTCCTCGTCGGTCTTGGCGACCCACTGCTTCGCCCCGGCCGGGCTCTCGGTGAGCTCCCACTCGTAGCCGAAGAGGATCTCGAAGTAGCGGTTGCTCCACTGCGTCGGCTTGTCGGTCCACGTGACCTCGAGGCCGGAGGTGATCGTGTCGCCGCCCTTGCCCGTGCCGTAGGAGCTGATCCAGCCCAGGCCCTGGTTCTCGAGGGGTGCGCCCTCGGGCTCCGGGCCGATGAGGTCGGGGTCGCCGATGCCGTGGGTCTTGCCGAAGGTGTGGCCGCCGGCGATGAGCGCGACGGTCTCCTCGTCGTTCATCGCCATCCGGGCGAACGTCTCGCGGATGTCGCGCGCCGACGCCACCGGGTCGGGGTTGCCGTTGGGGCCCTCGGGGTTCACGTAGATCAGGCCCATCTGGACGGCGCCGAGGCCGTCGCCGAGCTCACGCTCGCCGGAGTAGCGCTCGTCGCCGAGCCAGGTGTCCTCGGGACCCCAGAAGATCTCCTCCGGCTCCCACACGTCCTCGCGACCGAAGGCGAAGCCGAAGGTCTCGAAGCCCATGTCCTCGAGCGCGACGTTGCCCGCGAGCACGAGCAGGTCGGCCCACGAGATCTTCTGGCCGTACTTCTGCTTCACCGGCCACAGCAGGCGCCGGGCCTTGTCGAGGTTGGCGTTGTCGGGCCAGCTGTTGAGCGGGGCGAAGCGCTGTCCGCCGTCGCCCGCACCGCCGCGACCGTCGTGGACACGGTAGGTGCCCGCGGAGTGCCAGCTCATCCGGATCATCAGGCCGCCGTAGTGACCGAAGTCGGCCGGCCACCAGTCCTGCGAGGTGCGCAGCATCTGGGCGATGTCGCTCTTGAGCGCCTCGACGTCGAGCTTCGCGAACTCGTCGCGGTAGCTGAAGTCGGCGCCCAGCGGGTTGCCCTTGGGCGAGTGCGCGTGGAGGACGGAGAGGTCGAGCTGGTTGGGCCACCAGTCCTGGTTGGTGCGCGGGCGGTGTCCCGTGGGCTCCGGGGCGTCGATGACGGGGTTCTCGCTCTCGCTGCCCTGCGCCGTCGCGGAGTCGTGCATCACCGGGCACCCGGCCTCGGCCTTGCGGTCCACCCCCTGGGGGCTCTCGGGTGCGCTGTTGTCCTGGCTGTCGGTCATCGGAAACCTTTCGTGGTGCTCGGGTGGTGCCTGCGTGGTGTCACGAACGGGCAGTCGGATCAGGGTCGGATCAAGGTCGGATCAAGGTGGAGCAGTCGGAGCAGGTGCCCCAGTAGGTGACCTCGGCCTCGTCGATGACGAAGCCGTGGGTGTCGGAGGCGTCGAGGCAGGGACGTACGCCGACGGCGCAGTCGACGTCGGCCACCGCGCCGCACGAGCGGCACACGAGGTGGTGGTGGTTGTCGCCCACCCGGAGCTCGTAGCGCGAGACCGACCCGGCGGGCTGGATCTTGCGCACCAGGCCCGACTCGGTCAGGGCGCCCAGCACGTCGTAGACGGCCTGGTGGGAGACGCTCGGCTCCTCGTCGCGGACCGCGGCGAGGACGCTGGAGGTGTCGGCGTGCGGCTGACGTCGTACGGCGCGCAGGACGGCCAGTCGCGGGCGGGTGACCCTCAGGTCAGCGCCGCGGAGCAGGTCCTCGAAGTCGCTGTCGTCCATCCCTCGCCACCCTGCCCCCTTTTCTTGAACGAGTCAAGTCTTCTGGTCGCGGTCGCGTCGGCTCACGCAGGGGACCGGCCCACCTCGTCGAGATCCGTGACGGCGAGCAGCCAGGTCCACGCACGGGCCCGGTCGTCGTCGGACGTGCGGGTCGTCGGCAGCAGGTGGGTCGGGCGCTCGACGCGGTCGTGCCAGAAGCGGCCCGTGGGGGGCGCGGGCTGCACCGCGGCCAGCCACACGCTCGTGTCGGCGCCCTGCGCGTCGTCGCGCAGCACCGGCCGGGTGATCCTGCGGAAGGTCGGCAGCGACTCCTGCACGCCCGGGGTGTCGGCCCAGCCGGGGTGCATGACGGCCACGGTGATGCCGTCGGCGTGCCACCGCTCGGCCAGCAGCGGCCGCAGCTCGACCTGCCAGCGCTTGGAGCGGGCGTACGACGTGGTGGGCGAGTAGTCGCCGGTGGTGTACTCCGGGTCGTCGGCGCGCAGCGGCTGGCCGTACATCCCGCCGCTGCTCACCAGCACCACCCGCCCGCCGGCGAGCGGACCGCGCAGCGCCTCGGTCATCACGACCGGGCCGAGCACGTGCACGGCCATGCTGAGCTCGTGGCCCTGCGGCGACTCGGTGCGCTCCGGCGGCATCACGCCGGCGTTGTGCACGACCGCGTGCAGCTCGGGCACCTCGCGAGCGAAGTCGGACGCGAAGCGGCGTACGTCGTCGAGGTCGGCGACGTCGCAGCGCCAGAGCCGGAGCTCCACGCCGGGGTGCGCGGCCCGGATCCGGTCGGCGACCCCGGCTCCCTTGGCCTCGTCGCGCACGAGCATGTGGACCGTCGCGCCGAGGTCGGCCAGTCCCTCGACGGTCGCGACGCCGAGGCCGGAGCTGGCGCCGGTGACGAGCACGTGCCGCCCCTCGAGCGAGCGCGGCAGCGGGTCGGGCGGCCACCCCGGAAGCGCACGGCGGACGGCGAGGCCGATCGTCGTGTAGCCGAGGACCAGCGAGCGGTCCATGGCGGCGTCGACGGCGCGGGCGAGCAGCGGCCGGTCCATCTGCGTCAGCTGGCGTCGAGCCGGGCGAGCTCGTCGTCGGTGAGCTCGATCTCGGCGGCCGCGGCGGAGTCGATGATCGAGGAGGGCCGCTTCGCGCCGGGGATCGGGATCACGCACGGCGACTGGGCGAGCTCCCAGGCGAGCGCGACCTGCTGGGCGCTGACGCCACGATCGGCCGCGACCTCGGCGAAGGCGGGGTGCTTGTCGGCGAGCTCCTTGGCGTCCGACAGGCCACCGAGCGGGCTCCACGGCAGGAAGGCGAGCCCGAGCTCCTCGCACACGTCGATCTCGGGGCGGCTGCTCCGGAACTTGGGGCTGAACTCGTTCTGCACGCTGATCAGCGCGTCACCGAGAACGGCCTTCGCCGCCCGGATCTGGTCGGGGTCGGCGTTGGAGAGGCCGAGGTGGGCGACCTTGCCGCTGTCGGCGATCTCCTTCATGGTGCCGATCACCTCGTCGTAGGGCACCTTCGGGTCCGGCCGGTGGTGCTGCCAGAGGAAGAGCTGCTCGACGCCGAGGCGGGCGAGGCTGTCGTCGACCGCGCGGTGCAGGTGCTCCGCCGAGCTGTCGAGGTCCCAGTCGCCGCCGTCCGTGCGCACGTGCCCACCCTTGGTGGCGAGCAGGACCCGGTCGCGTACTCCGAGCTCGTCGAGGATCGAGGCGATGAGCCGCTCGTTCTCGCCCTGGGCGCCGGCTCCCTTCTCGTCCCCGGGGCCGTAGGCGTCGGCGGTGTCGAAGAGCGTGACGCCCGCGTCGAGCGCCGCGGTCACGGTGTCGAGGAGCTGCTGGCGGGGCTGGGTGCCGGTCTGGTCGAAGGTCATCAGGCCGAGGCCGATCGCGCCGACCTGCTGCTTGCCGAGAGTGCGAGTCTGCATGGGCCCGACCCTACGACCGCTCGCGAAACCCGCGCCGGGGTGGCTCACACGGCGTTGACGCGATAGGTCTCCAGCAGCCCGAACGCCGCGACGGCGTGGGCGCTGAGGTCGTCACCCACCGACTGGCGGGCGAGCTCGGTGAAGTCCTGCAGGTCGGCGACCTCGCGCGCGGTGACGTTGCGGAAGCCCATCGACCACGTCGAGAAGGCCCGCTCGTCGACGTACCTCCGGTCCACGACGCGTACGCCGGAGTGGCGCGGGTCCGCCCCGATCTGGCTCAGCAGGCCGTCGACGACGGCCGCCTCGCCCTCGAGCGTCTGGATGACGTTGCCGCCGCTGTAGAGCAGCAGGCCGGTCACGCCGAGGCGCTCGTTCTTGGGCCGGATCTGCTCGATCAGCTCGACCAGCTGGCCGACGGACATCAGGCGGCTGGCCGAGCTGGTGTAGGTCAGGGTGAGGACGCGCCCGTCGCGGGCGGGACTGTCGGTGCTCATGACGCCGACGACCCTAGATCGGCCGCGCGAGCTTCTGCCTCACCCCAAGGGCAGTCGGTCGGCGCAGCCGTTCCCGGCTCACCCCCAGGCGGCGAACAGCTTGTCGGGGGTGAACGGCAGGTCGCGCAGCCGTACGCCGCTCGCGTTGAAGATCGCGTTGCCGATCGCCGCCGGTGCGCCGACCACGCCGAGCTCGCCGATGCCCTTGGCGCCGGTCGCACCGAACCACGGGTCGTGCTCCTCGAGGCACACCGCCTCGAGGCCGACCACGTCGGCGTGGGCGGCGACGTGGTAGCCGGCGAGGTCGCCGTTGACGACGTGGCCGAAGCGCTCGTCGAGGTGGCCCTCCTCGTGCAGCGCCGCGGAGAGGCCCATCGTCATGCCGCCGATCAGCTGGCTGCGCGCGGTGCGCGGGTTGATGATCCGGCCCGCGGCGAAGACCCCGAGCATCTTCTCCACCCGCACCTCCCCGGTGACCGTGCTGACCCGCACCTGGGCGAAGTGGGCGCCGAAGGAGTGCCGCGAGTGACCGCGCGTGCCGCGGGGCAGGCGGCCGGCGGCGGTCTCGTACGCCCCCTCCGCGGGCACGAGGCCGTGCTTGCGGCGGAACTTGCGCGCCGCCATCACCACCGCGTCGCCCCAGCTGTAGGTGCCGACCGAGCCGCCGGCCGGGACCGCCCACGGCAGGCCCGAGCGCCCGATCTCGGCGTCGACGAGGTCGACGTGCACCTCCAGCGCCTCGGCCGCGATCTGCGGGAGGATCGTCCACGCACCGGTGCCGAGGTCGCCGGCCTGCAGCTCCACGCGGTAGCGCCCGTCGGTGTAGCGGATGCCGGCACGGCTCGGCACGACCTGCTGGTTGGGGTACGACGCGCTCGCGACGCCCAGGCCCACCAGCCACTCGCCGTCGCGCCGGGCGCCGGGCGGCTGCCGGTCGACCCAGCCGAACAGCTCGGCACCCTCGCGCAGGCAAGCCACGAGGTTGCGGGTGCTGAACGGCTTGCCCGACTCGGGGTCCCTCGCCGGCTCGTTGCGCACGCGCAGCTCGACCGGGTCGACGCCGACCGCGTGGGCGGCCTCGTCGAGGGCGGTCTCGAGGGCGAACATCCCGGTGAACTCACCGGGCGCGCGCATGAAGGTCCCGGGTGCCGCGTCCTGGGTGACTGCGTGGTGGACCGTGCGCAGGTGCGCGACGTCGTACATCATCCGGGTCGCCGACACGGTCTGGTCGACGTAGGTCTTGAGCCGTGAGGTCGGCTGCCAGCTCTGGTGGTCGAGCGCGACGAGGCGGCCGTCGTCCTCGACCGAGAGCCGGACCCGCTGCTTGCTGGCCGGCCGGTGGCCGACGGTGCGGAACGTCTGCTGGCGCGTCATCGCGTACTTCACCGGCCGCCCCGGCAGCAGCCGTGCCGCCATCGCCACGAGGACCAGGTGGGGATGGGGCCAGCCCTTGGAGCCGAACGAGCCTCCGACATAGGGCGAGACGACCTCGATCTGCGTCGGGAGCAGGCCCAGCACCGGCGCGAGCAGGGCGCCGTGGACGCCCGGGCCCTGGTTGCTGTCGTACATCGTGAGCCGGGTGGCGCGCGGGTTGAGCGCGGAGACGTCGTGCCAGGTCGCGGTGACCGCGTGGGGCTCGATCGGGGAGTGGAACTCCATCGGCAGGCTGTAGTCGGCCTCGACGCGGGTGCCGCGGGCGAGGCCGGCGTCCACGTCGCCGCGCTCGTAGGAGCCGTGCTTGAACGCGTTGACCCGGCGGGGCTCGTAGGCCCTCGGGTCGTCGATGTCGAAGCCCAGCTCGGCCGGCTCCTCGTCGTACTCCACCCGCACGAGCGCCGCGGCCTCGCGCGCCACCTGCGGTGAGTCTGCGACGACGGCGCCGACGAGCTCGCCGCGGTGGTGCACCTCCGGCGACTGCAGGATCACCAGCGCCGCGTCGGTGCGCACGCGGATGCGCGGCGCGTTGGCGTGGGTGAGGACGAGGCGCACGCCCGGCAGCGCGCGGGCCTGCGCGTCGTCGATCCGGGTGATCCGTCCCCGCGCGATCGTGGAGACGATCGGGACGAGGTGGCACGGCTCGTCGACGGGCTGCTCGTAGGCGTAGGGCGCGGTGCCGGTGACCTTGGCCGGTGCGTCGACCCGCATCCGGTCGTGGGTCGGGGTGAGGTCCGCCGTGGCGATCTCGGGCTCGAGGGTGGTCATGCGGCGCTCCCGTCGGTGAGCTGGGTCAGCACGTCGACCACCGTGTTCCTGACCATCGGCACCTTGAAGGCGTTGTGCTCGCCGGGCCGGGCGGCGGCGAGCTCGACCTCGATCGCGGCGCGGAACAGCTCGGGCGTGGCCGGGCCGTCGCGCAGCGCCTCCTCCGCGGCCAGGGCCCGGTGCGGGCGGTGCGAGACCCCGCCCAGCGCCAGGCGTACGTCACGGACCGTGCCGTCGTGCACGTCGAGCGCGGCGGCGACCGACACCAGCGCGAAGGCGTACGACGCCCGCTCCCGGACCTTGCGGTAGCGCGAGCGGACGGCGAAGTCGAGCGGCGGCACCTCCACGGCGAGCACCAGCTCGCCGGGCTCGAGGGTGGTGTCGACGTCGGGCCGGTCGCCGGGCAGGCGGTGGAAGTCGGCGAACGGGATGCGGCGCTCCCCGGCCGGGCCGAGGACCACCACCTCGGCATCGAGCGCGGCCAGGGGGACGCAGAGGTCGGAGGGGTGCGTGGCGACGCAGGCGTCCGAGGTGCCGAGGATCGCGTTGTAGCGGCCGAACCCGTCGACGGCCGAGCAGCCGGTGCCGGGCTCGCGCTTGTTGCAGGGGGTGGTGAGGTCCTGGAAGTAGACGCAGCGCGTGCGCTGGAGCAGGTTGCCGCCGGTCGTGGCCATGTTGCGGAGCTGGCCGGACGCCCCGGCGACGAGCGCCTGGGTGACGAACGGGAAGCGTGTGCGGACCAGCGGGTGCGCGGCGAGGTCGCTGTTGCGCACCCCCGCGCCGATCACCAGGCCGCCGTCCGGACGCTCCGTGACCTCGTCGAGCGGCAGGCGCGTGATGTCGACGAGCCGGTCGGCCTCGGCGATGCCGAGCCGCAGGTGGTCGACGAGGTTCGTGCCACCGGCGAGGAACGTGCCGCCGCCCGCAGCCAGGGCCAGCGCCTCGTCGACCGTGGTCGGGCGCTCGTAGGCGAAGGGCTTCACGCCGCACCGCCGTCCGCGTGCGCGACGTCCTGGATGGCCGCGACGATGTTCACGTAGGCGCCGCAGCGGCAGAGGTTGCCGCTCATCCGCTCACGCACCTCGGCGTCGGTGAGGTCGATGTCGGCGGCCGCGACGTCGGGGCTGACGTGGCTGGGCATCCCGGCCCGCACCTCCTCGAGCATCGCGACCGCGGAGCAGACCTGACCGGGCGTGCAGTAGCCGCACTGGAGGGCGTCGCGGTCGGCGAACGCCTGCTGCATCGGGCTGAGCCGGTCGGGGGTGCCCAGGCCCGCCGCGGTCGTGACGTCCGCGCCGTCGTACGACGCCGCGAGCGCGAGGCAGGACAGGATGCGCCGGCCGTCGACGATCACCGTGCAGGCACCGCACTGGCCGTGGTCGCACCCCTTCTTCACCGACATCACGCCGAGCTCGTCGCGCAGCGCGTCGAGCACCGTGACCCGCGGATCGAGGGCCAGTCGGCTCCCGACGCCGTCGACGGTGAGCCGGACGCCCACCTCGTGTCCTGTCATGCGCCGATCCTCTCCAGGGTCCGTCGTCGGACCTACCGTAGAGCGCAGCCTCCTCGTTATCAACTGTCTGGTTAGTTAGTTTCTGCCCTCTCGCCCTCCGACGGAAATCGTCGGATACTCGTCAGCACGGAGGAGGGAGGAGGCATGGCTGTCGTCGAGGACGTGCTCCCCCTGGGCGAGACGCTCGAGCGGTCGTACGTCGTGCAGGTCGCGGGCCGCCTGAAGTTCCGGGTCGGCTCCATCGTCTTCGTCGCGTTCTCCCGCGACGAGACCGTGATGGGGTTCGCCTTCCCCAAGGACGAGCGGCTCGCCCTGGTCGAGAGCGACCCCCGCTTCCACCTGCCGCAGGCGTCCGACCTGCGCTTCAACTGGGTGCACGCCACGCTCGCCGAGCTGGACGCCGACGAGGCGCGGGAGCTGGTCGTCGACGCCTGGCGGATGGTGGTGCCGCAGAAGCTGGCTCGCAAGTACGACTTCAGCCACCCGGAAGGGCCGGGCGGGCCGGGGTGAGGTGGCTCGCGGCCGCGCGTGCCACGATGGCGCCATGGACCAGGTCTCGCGGTTCTACAGCGGCCCCGGCGGGCTCGTGACAGCCATCGGCTCCGCCCTCGACTCGTCCGGTTTCGACCGCACCGCACTGCGGCCGGCCGACCTCGCTCCGGTCGACGAGTTCCACATCCGTGGCCGTGCGGCCACGTTGGAGATCATCGAGGCGCTCGACCTCGACGCCGACTCCCATGTCCTCGACCTCGGCAGCGGGCTGGGCGGTCCGGCGCGCACGCTTGTCGAGGTGACCGGGTGCACGGTCACCGGCGTCGACCTGACACCGGACTTCTGCGAGGTCGCCACGGCACTGTCGGAGTGGACGGGCCTGTCCGACCGCACCCGCTTCTACGTCGGGGACGCCACCGCCACCGGTCTTCCGGACGCGGCTGTGGACGCGGCGATGACCGTGCACGTGGCGATGAACGTCGCCGACAAGCGCGCGCTCTACGCCGAAGCCTTCCGCGTGCTCCGACCCGGCGGCAGGTTCGTCGTCTACGACGTGCTGCAGGGTGAGGGCGGGGACGTCCACTACCCCGTGCCGTGGGCCAAGGACTCCTCGACGAGCTTTCTCGCCACCCCGGAAGAGATGCGCGAGCTGCTCGCCGCGGCAGCGTTCGAGGTCACGTCGGAGGTCGACTCCTCGGACGAGAGCCTCGCGTGGTTCCAGCAGGTGCGTGCCCGGATCCAGCGCGACGGGCCACCACCGGTCACCTTCGCGGCGTTCCTCGGCGACGCGTTCGGGCAGATGGCCGCCAACCAGGTGGCCAACCTGGAGGAGGGGCGCATCCGTACCGTCATGTTCGCGTGCTCGCGACCACCCGCGGGTCAGCCCTGGGCCATGTCCACGAAGCGGGAGTAGTGACCCTGGAAGGCGACCGTGAGGTCGCGGGTGGGGCCGTTGCGGTGCTTGGCCACGATGAGGTCGGCCTCGCCGGGGCGGGTCGACTCCTTCTCGTAGACGTCGTCGCGGTGGAGCAGGATCACCATGTCGGCGTCCTGCTCCAGGGAGCCGGACTCGCGTAGGTCGCTCATCATCGGGCGCTTGTCGCCGCGCTGCTCGGGACCACGGTTGAGCTGCGACAGCGCGATGATCGGACACTCGAGCTCCTTGGCGAGGAGCTTGATGTTGCGGGAGAACTCCGAGACCTCGAGCTGGCGGGACTCGACCTTCTTGCCCGAGCTCATCAGCTGCATGTAGTCGATGACGATGAGCTTGAGGTCGTGGCGCTGCTTGAGGCGGCGGGCCTTGGCCCGGATCTCCATCATCGTCATGTTGGGACTGTCGTCGATGAACATCGGCGCACCCGACACCTGGCCCATCTTGCGGGCCAGCTTCTCCCAGTCGTCGTCGCGCATCGTGCCGTTGCGGATGTGGTTGAGCGGCACCTTCGCCTCGGCAGAGAGCAGGCGCATCATGATCTCCGAGCGCGTCATCTCGAGGCTGAAGAAGACGCTCGTGAGGTTGTTGTGGATCGACGCGGCGCGGCAGAAGTCGAGGGCGAGGGTGCTTTTGCCCATGGCCGGGCGCGCCGCGACGATGATCATCTGCCCGGAGTGCAGGCCGTTGGTGAGGTCGTCGAGGTCGGCGAAGCCGGTCGGCACGCCGTAGAGCCCGGCCTCGCGGTTGCCGATCGCCTCGATCTCGTCGAGGACGCCGCTCATGATGTCGCTCAGCGGGGCGTAGTCGACGGCCGCGCGACGGTCGGTGACCTTGTAGACCTCGGCCTGGGCGCTGTCCACGACGTCGTCGATCTGGCCCTCGCCGGCGTAGCCGAGCGCCGCGATGCGCGTGCCGGCCTCGACCAGGCGGCGCAGGATCGCCTTGTCGCGGACGATCTCGGCGTAGTAGCCGGCGTTGGCGGCGATGGGCACGTTGGCCGAGAGCGTGTGGAGGTAGGGCGCCCCGCCGATGCGCTGCAGCTCGCCGCGCTTCTGCAGCTCGGCCGCCACCGTGATCGGGTCGGCGGGCTCGCCGCGGCCGTAGAGGTCGATGATCGAGTCGTGGATGATCTCGTGGGCGGGACGGTAGTAGTCCACGCCCTTGATGACGTCGACGACGTCGGCAATGGCGTCCTTGGAGAGCAGCATCGAGCCGAGCACGCTCTGCTCGGCGGCGTTGTCCTGCGGGGGCGTGCGGTCACCGGCCGAGCGCGGGGACTCACCGGGCTCGTAGGCCGCCGGGCCGTCACCCCAGGCCTCGTCGGTGTCCCCCTCGAAGGTGACGCTCACCGATGCTCCTTCCGACGTGCTCCCACTCTGCGCCCGACGTTAGGGACGGCCACCGACATCGCGTCGACAGCACCCGCACGAGGCCCTTGCCGCGCGTGACCGTACGTGCTCGCCCGCGTCCAGGGGAAGCCGACGGCGTCGAGTTGTCCACAGGCTCTGTGGACAACGTGGGCACGCAGGTGGACGACACGCCCCCGGAGGTGCACGTTCGGTGGAGCGCCCTGTGGACAGCGCCCGGCGTCCGGCCGGCACACGGGGCCTGACCTGCGAAAACACGATCCACATCCTGTGGACGAAAATCCCCACCCTCGTCTGTGCGTTCACCTGTCCGTCATCTGGATGATGCCTGTTGCTTTGTCGACATGGGCCCGTGACGGGGGTCTCCCCCGCATCATCCACACGGCGATACACAGGTAGTCCGATAGGACCATGGACACTCCTGCTACTCCTCGGTATGCGACCGCGCCGGAGCGTGCCCGGCCCGCTGTTCCTAGGGTGCTCATCGTGAAGGCCGTCGACCGCGAGATCCTGCGCCTGGCCGTCCCGGCCTTCCTCGCCCTCGTGGCCGAGCCGCTGTTCCTGCTCTCCGACGCGGCGATCGTGGGCCACCTCGGCACGCCGCAGCTGGCGGGGCTCGGGGTCGCCGCGGTCATCCTCCAGACCGTCGTCGGACTGTGCGTCTTCCTCGCCTACGGCACCACCGCGAGCGTCGCGCGCCACCTCGGCGCCGGCGACCTGCGCGGCGCCCTCGCCCAGGGCGTCGACGGCGTCTGGCTGGCCATCCTCATCGGCACCGTCGCGACGGTGGGCGGGATCCTGCTCACCCCTCCCCTGGTGGCCGTCTTCGACGCCGGGACCGAGGTCGCCGCGCACGCCGAGACCTACCTGGCCATCGCCTTCCTCGGCACCACGCCGCTGCTGGTCATGCTCGCGACGACCGGCGTCCTGCGCGGCCTGCAGGACACGCGTACGCCGCTGCTGGTGGCCGTCGTCGGCAACGGCCTCAACATCGCCCTCAACGTCCTCCTCGTCTACGGCCTCGACCTCGGGATCGCCGGCTCCGCGATCGGCTCCGTGATCGCCCAGGTGATCTCGGCGGCGTGGCTGGTCGCCGTGGTGGTCCGCGCCGCGCGCGAGCACGACGCCCCGCTCTCCCCCGACCGCGCGGGGATCCTCGCGGCGGCCCACGCGGCGGTGGCGCTGGTCGTCCGCACCCTCGCGCTGCGCGCCTGCCTGCTCGTCGGGACGTACGCCGTCACCCGCGTCGGCACGCACGGCACCGACGTCAACGTGGCGACGCACCAGATCGCCATCACCCTGTGGAGCTTCCTCGCCTTCGCCCTCGACGCCATCGCGATCGCCGCGCAGGCGCTCACCGGCCGGGCGCTCGGCAGCGGCGACGTGGACACCACCCGCCGCCTCACCCGGCGGATGGTCCGCTGGGGCTGGGGCAGCGGCATCGTCGCCGGCCTCGGGCTCGCGGCCAGCGCTCCCTTCATCGGGTTCCTGTTCACCAGCGACCCCGAGGTCCGCGCGCTGCTGGTGCCGGTGCTCCTGGTGGCCGCAGTGGGCCAACCCCTGGCCGGCGTGGTCTTCGTCCTCGACGGCGTGCTCATCGGCGCCGGCGACGGCCGCTTCCTCGCCTGGGCGGGTCTCGTCGTGCTCGCGGCCTACGCACCGGCGGCCCTCTGGGCGGCCACGCTCCCGCACGGGGTCGTCGCCGTGTGGGTGGCGATGACGGTGGTGTTCATGGGTGCGCGTGGCCTCCTGCTGTCCTGGCGGGCCCGCAGCGACCACTGGCTCGTAACCGGGACCACCTCACGCCGTTGATCACGGCGAGGGAAGGTGCAGCCATGCACCTGTCGAGGGAGGTCGACATGACGAGGACACGTGCGCGCCGCGGCGCCGCGCTGGTCCCGACGGCGCTGGTGGCGGCACTGGTGCCGCTCACCGCAGCACCCGCAGGGGCGTCCCCCGGCTGCACCGACGAGACCCGGCCGACGATCGAGATCATCCCGGGGGTTCCGATCCCGGCCGGGGACGGTTGCGACGACGACACCCCGCCCGACACCGTCCTGTCGGCCTCCACCCCTCCCGACGCCGCCGGCTTCGTGAGCGTCTCGACGATGACCTTCAGCTTCGGGGCGCAGGTCTCCGACGGCGACGCCGGGCCGTTCGGCCTCGAGTGCCGGCTGACCGGTCCTGCCCAGGCCCACGACTGGCGCGCCTGCACCAGCCCGGTGTCGTACGCCGGCCTCCCCGACGGGGCGTACGCCTTCTCCGCCCGCACCGTCGACCTCGGTGACTCGGCCCGCACCCCCGACGACGGGGTGGCGCCGACGGTGACCGACGCCCCTGACCTCGACCCGACCCCCGCCAGCACCAGCTGGACCCAGGACACCAAGGCTCCCTTCGTCTTCGTCACCCAGAGCGCCTACGACGAGGACACCCCGACCCAGCCGGTGGTCACCTCCTCCACCGTCCCGATCCGGCTCAACAGCAACGAGCCCGGCTCGTCGTTCGAGTGCACCGACAACGGCGCGCCCGTCACGTGCTCACCCGGGCGCTGGGAGCTGGTGGGCGCGAAGGCGGGTCGCCACGTCTTCTCCGCCCGGACGCTCGACCGCGCCGGCAACGCCAGCGCGTGGTCGGACCCGATCGAGTTCTTCGTGCCCACCGACCTCGCCCGCAAGCGCGGCTGGAAGAAGGTCAAGGACACGGGCTACTTCGGCGGCGACGCCGTGCGGGCCACCCGACGGGGGGCGCGCCTCGTGCTGCCGCGCGCCAAGGTCGGCGAGCTGCGCCTGCTGGCGCCCAGCGGGCCGCGGATGGGCAAGGTCCGCATCCGGGTGGGCCGCCGTGACTGGCACGTGGTCGACCTCAGCGGCTCGAGGAGCGCGCTGCGGCAGCACGTCGTCATCGACCGCTACTCGGGCATGCGCTCCGGCCGGATCACCATCGAGACGCTCGGCCACAGGCCCGTGGTCATCGATGCCGTCGTCGCACGACCCAACCGGTTCCCGCCGGCCCAGTAGGCGATGGCCACGGGCCGCTCGGGACACCGAACGGCCCGCCACCCCCGGAGGGGCAGCGGGCCGTCGAGTGGGTCGTGCGTCGGCGTCAGGCCGGGACGACGTTGAGGGCCACCGTGGCGGACACCTCGTCGTGCAGCTTGACCGACACCTCGTGGGCGCCGAGCGACTTGATCGGGTTGACCACGACGATCGTGCGGCGGTCGACCTTCTCGCCCGAGACCTCGGCGATCGCGTCGGCGATCTCCGAGGTGGTGACGGCGCCGAACAGGCGACCGCCCTCACCGGCACGGACCTTCACGTTGACCGCGTTGGCCTCGAGCTTGGCCTTGACGTCCTTGGCGTGGTCCTCGTCGCGCACGGCGCGAGCGGTGCGCGCGGCCTTGATCGACTCGATGGTCTTCTCGCCGCCGCGGGTCCAGCGGATGCCGAGGCCACGGGGCACGAGGTAGTTACGGCCGTAGCCGTCCTTGACCTCGACCACGTCGCCGGGGGCACCGAGGCCGTCGACTTCCTGGGTCAGGATGAGCTTCATGTTCTGTGCCCCTCTCAGCGACCGGTGGACGTGTAGGGCAGCAGAGCGAGCTCACGCGCGTTCTTGACGGCGATGGCCACGTCGCGCTGGTGCTGGACGCAGTTGCCGGTCACGCGACGGGCGCGGATCTTGCCACGGTCGGAGATGAACTTGCGGAGCAGGGTGGTGTCCTTGTAGTCGACACCGGTCGCCTTCTCCTTGCAGAACTGGCAAACCTTCTTCTTGGGCTTGCGCAGAATTGCCTTGGCCATTGTGGTGCTCCCTTTCAGTGAGCCCGGCCCTGAAGGCAATCAGGGACGGAATGGAGTGTGAATACTTCGGTGATCGAGTAGCGCCGAGGAACGAGGCGCGTATCGAGATCCCGGATCGGGACTAGAAGGGCGGCTCGTCGTTGCCGCCGCTGACCCCGGGCGTGGCCCACGGGTCGTTGGGCGGAGCGGACTGGCCGCCACCCTGCGGCTGGCCCTGGGACTGGCCGCCCCAACCGCCGCCGCCACCCTGCGAGGGCGCCGGGCTGGCCCACGGGTCGTCGGCCGGCGCGGACTGGTTGCCGCCACCGCCCGAGTAGCCGCCGCCACCGCCGCCACCGGAGTAGCCGCCACCGCCGCCGGACCGGGTCGTCTTGGTGACCTTGGCCGATGCGGAGCGCAGCGACGGGCCGACCTCCTCGACGTCGATCTCGAAGACGGTGCGCTTCTCACCCTCGCGGGTCTCGTACTGACGCGACTTCAGGCGACCCTGGACGATCACGCGCATGCCCCTCTGGAGGGACTCGGCGACGTTCTCCGCGGCCTGCCGCCACACAGCGCAGGAGAGGAACAGCGTGTCGCCGTCCTTCCACTCGTTGCTCTGGCGGTCGAAGGTGCGCGGCGTCGACGCGATCCGGAAGTTGGCCACGGGAGCCCCCGAGGGGGTGAAGCGCAGCTCCGGGTCGTCGACGAGGTTGCCGATCACGGTGATGGTGGTCTCGCCTGCCATGTCAGGGTCTCCTCAGGATGCTGATCCGGGTTGCTCCCGGTGATGCGCCCATCAAACAGGCACACACCGACAGCGGGAAGGGTCTTTCCACAGACGCCGCGAAGGCGATCAGTGGGCGTCGGGACGCATGACCTTCGTGCGCAGGATCGACTCGTTCAGCGTGAGCTGGCGGTCGAACTCCTTGACCGTCGCGGGCTCGGCCGTCAGGTTGATGACGGCGTAGATGCCCTCGGCGTTCTTCTTGATCTCGTACGCCATCCGGCGACGACCCCACACGTCGAGCGACTCGATCGAGCCACCGTCCTTGCGGATCACGTTGAGGTACTTGTCGAGCGACGGCTCGATGGTGCGCTCGTCGAGACTCGGGTCGAGGATGACCATCACTTCATAGGCACGCATAGCGGTCTCCACCTCCTCTGGGCTAGAGCGGCCACGGGCTCTCCGTGGCAGGAGGACTGTGCGTTCGCGGCGGGGTACGACGTGGGTCGTGCGCCGCGTGTGGTGCGTGTCGCCCGAAGGCAACCGGGGAAGACTACCAGCGGGGCAGCCGCCTGCAGGAATCGATGCACAGGGCCCGGGACCTGTGGACGACGCCACGCGCGACGACGTACGACCGGGCTAGCGTCATGAGGTGCCCGAAGTCGCTCCGACCCGTGCTCCGACCCGCGGCTCCGTCGTGGTGGCGGGGCGCTACCGGCTGCTCGACCAGGTGGGCAGCGGCGGCATGGGTTCGGTGTGGCGGGCCTGGGACGAGCGCACCCGGTGCCTGGTCGCGGTGAAGGTGCTCGGCCGGCACAGCTCGGCGCTGCTCGCCCGCTTCGTGCGCGAGCAGGCGGTCCGGGTGCGGCACCCGCACGTGGTGGCCCCGCACGGGTGGGCGGCCGAGGACGACCTGGTGGTGCTCGCGATGGAGCTCGTCGCCGGCGGGTCGGTCGCCGACCTCGTGCGCGAGCACGGACCCCTCGACGCCGGCACGGCCGGGCTGCTGGTCGAGCAGCTGCTCATGGGCCTGGCCGCCGTGCACGGCGCGGGACTGGTCCACCGCGACGTCAAGCCGGCCAACCTGCTGCTCGAGGCCACCGGCGACGACGCGCCCCACCTGCGGCTCGGTGACTTCGGGGTCGCGGCACCGATCGCCGACCGCCGCTTCACCACGGTCCCCGGCGCGATCGGGACCGACGGCTACATGGCGCCCGAGCAGGCGCGCGGCGCGCCGCCGGAGCCCTCGCAGGACCTCTACGCCGTGGGCCGGGTGGCGCTCGAGCTCATCACCGGCCTGCCGCCGTCGCGCCAGGGCCCGATCCCGTCGCACCCGTTGCGGCCCCTCGTCGAGCGGCTGCTGGTGGCCGACCCGGAGCAGCGCCTGGCCAGCGCCGACGCGGCGTTGAGGCTGCTCCGCCGGCTGCCGAGGCCGGAGCCGGCCGGGCCGCCGGTGCCCGACCGCCTCGGACCGGCCCCGCACCCCCGGCGTACGACCTGGGGACGCTTCCCCGCGGACGTCGACTGGGTGGGCTGGGCCGCGGCCCTCGGCCTCGCGGGCGTGGTCGTGGGGTGTCTGTGCGTCCTCCTAGGGTGGTCCTCATGAGCACCCAGCTGAGCATCGGCGCCCACGTCGACCAGACCGACCCGGTCGCCGAGGCCGTGGCCCGCGGGACCACCCTCGTGCAGTTCTTCCTGGGTGACCCGCAGGGCTACAAGGGACCGGAGGTCACGTACGCCGGCGGCGCCGAGGCACTGCGCGCCGACGCCGAGGGGGCCGGGGTGGACCTCTACGTCCACGCTCCCTACATCGTCAACGTCGCCACGACCAACAACCGGATCCGCATCCCGAGCCGCAAGCTGCTGCAGCAGCACATGGACGCGGCCGCGGAGATCGGCGCCAAGGGGCTGATCGTCCACGGCGGCCACGTCAACAAGACCGACGACCCGGCGGTCGGCTTCGACAACTGGCGCAAGGCGATCGAGGCCACCGACCTCAAGATCCCGCTCCTCATCGAGAACACCGCCGGCGGCGACAACGCGATGGCTCGTCACCTCGACCGGATCGGCGGCGTGTGGGATGCCATCTCCGGCGCCGAGGGCTCCGACCGCGTGGGCTTCTGCCTCGACACCTGCCATGCCTGGGCCGGGGGCATCGAGCTCGGCGACGCGGTCGACAGGATCCGTGCGATCACCGGCCGGATCGACCTGGTGCACGCCAACGACTCGCGCGACACGTTCGACTCCGGGGCCGACCGGCACGCCAACTTCGGCCAGGGCCACCTGCCCGCCGACGAGTTCGCGGGCGTGGTGCGCGAGGCCGGTGCGCCGGTGATCTGCGAGACGCCGGGCGGTGCCGCGGAGCACATGGCCGACTTCAGCTGGCTCCGCGAGCACCTCTGACCCGGCTCAGGGCGAGGGCCGGGCCGTCACGACGACGTTGCTGCGGTAGGCCGAGCCGTCCCAGTCCTCGCAGGTGACGAGCACCAGGCGTCCAGGGCCCGACCGGGAGAACAGCTTCCGGCTCCGGCGGGCCAGCTCGTCGCGGCTCAGCACCTCGACGTCGGAGACCCGGTAGGCCACCTCGTCGTCCGCCGACCCGACGACGACCCGGTCGCCACGACTCAGGGTCTCGAGGTCGTCGAAGGCACCGCCGCCGGTGTGCACGGTGTGACCGGTGATCACTGCCGCGCCCCTGGCCGCCCCCGGCCGGGACCCGCCCGACCACCACCCGACGTCCTGCGGGTCGGGCGGCGGTGTCAGGGCACCGTCCTCGGTGCGGATGTCGATGACCTGTGCCCGCAGCCCCAGCGCAGGTACGACGACCAGCGCGGGCCGAAGGCCCGGGGACGGCGGGTCCGCGCTGGGCAGGGTCGCTCTGGGCGGGGTCGCCGGCTCGCGCTCCTGCCGGTGGACGGCGGCCTGGCTCGCGGGCGGCCTGTCCTGTGGTGGTGACCGGTCGGTCCCCCGCCACGCGCCCCCCGCCAGGAACAGCCCCGCCGTGACCAGCACGGTGGCGACTGCTCCCAGCAGGACGGACGTCATGACGCGGCCGCCTTGGTGGCGACCCCCCTCAGCCACGTGCGCGGAGCCACCCCAGCCGTGCGCACACGCCGCCGAGCAGCAACAGCACCGCACCCAGCAGGACGCGGGCCGGGTCACTGCCCACGCGCGACTCGTCCGCCGAAGCACCCGCCCGGTCGAGTCCTGCGTTCACGGACGTCGGCAGCGCCTCCTGCGAGGCCGCGGGGGCCGAGGGCGAGCTGTTGCTGGAAGCCTGCTCGCCCAGCACGTCGGGCGCCTCCGACTCCTCCTGGTCCTGAGGCTGCACCTCGGGTGCCTGCGGGGTCGTCTGGGGGGTGACCTGCGGCGTGGGCGTCACGGCAGGCGTGGTCGGCACCGCGGGTGTCGTGGTGGGCGTGGACGGCACGGCGGGTGTCGTGGGCGTGGTCGGGGTGGTGGGGGTGGTCGTGGGGGTGGGCGTCGTGCAGCCCTCGACCCAGAAGACCTTGTGCTTGACGTCCGCGCCCCTGGACTCAGGCGTGTTGATGGTCAGCTTCACGTGGTAGCCCTGCTGCGGGTGCGGCGCACCGGTGAAGGACAACGTGTAGGCCTGCGACCCGTCGAAGCCGTCGTTGCCCGCACCGGCACCCGGGTCGTCGTCGAGCACGACGGTGGTGTCGCCCGAGACAGACATGCCGACATCGGTCGTCGGCGGCTGCTCCTCGAAGAGCACCGTCGAGGTGACGCCGGCGTCGAAGCCGTACCACTCGAGCTGGAAGGTGCAGCCGACGTGCGGTGTGTTGTTCGGGATGGAGTCGATGTCGCCGTAGGGCGCCACCTTCACCGTGCCGTTGTTGCCCTTCGGGTCCTGCGCGTCCGCCTGGGCGAACGGGACAGCGGTGGCGGCGCCGAGGCACACGAGTGCGGCGAGCCCGAGCCGCGGCGCGAGGCGGTAGTGGTCGTTGCTGGTCATGCGAGCCCCCCAGGGTCATGCGCGACGCCCGTGCGCCGCGTCGGTGGGTGAGGGAGCTCCGGAGCCCCACGGTCTCCCACGGACCGCTCCTGCTCCCCGGCCAGAGAAACCCCAGGTGGTTCGAACGGGCCATCCCCTGAGGACACATTCGGGCCAATCTCACCGAGTCCTTGACCCAACCCACACGGAACCCTTCGGACAGGGCCTCAACGGTCTGGTCGACCCCACCGAGCACCTCTGAGCAGGCTCAGGGGGACGGCCGGGCCGTCACGACGACGTTGCTGCGGTAGGCCGTGCCGTCCCAGTCCTCGCAGGTGATGAGCACCAGGCGGGCAGCGCCGGACTGGTCGAAGACGTCCGCGCTCTGCCGCGCCAGCTCGTCGCGGTCGAGCACCCGGACCGAGTCGACGACGTAGGCGATCCGCCCGCGGGCGGTCCGCACCACGACGTCATCCCCGGCCGTGAGCTCCTCGAGGTCGTCGAAGGCACCGCCGCCCGTGTGCACCGTGTGGCCGGTGAGCACCGCGGCTCCCGTGTCGGCGCCGGGAGCGGCGCCCTCCGACCACCAGCCGACCTGCTGCGGGTCGGCGGGCGGGGTGAGGGCCCCCTGCTTCAGCGTGATGCCGGAGACCACGGCCTCGATGCCCAGCGCGGGTACGACGACCGCCTCGGGCGCCGCGCCCCCCGCCGGTCGACCGGGCCGGGGCCGTCCGGACGGTGGGGCGGCGGCGGAGGTGGTCACCTCCGCCGCCGGCGCAGCGGCGGGCACCGGGGGCGAGAACCCCGGAAGCCTCCGAGGAGGTCCGGAGCGCCCCCGCCCCCACAGCGAGGCCGGCGGCCAGCAGGAGCGGTGCCGCGACTGCCGCGACGACCACTCCCGCCCGGCTCTGCCGGCGCCGCAGTTCAGCCACGCGCGCGGCCCCACGCCACGCGCGTGGCCACCCCCGCGAGCAGCACCAGCACGAGGCCGAGCAGCGAGCCCACAGGGGAGACGGGGTCAGGAGTCGTGCCGGCCGCGCCCGCGTTGACGGCCGTCGGGAGGGCCTGCGGGGCAGCCGAGTTGGCCGAGTTGGCCGAGGGGGCACTGTTGCCGGCGAAGGCCTGCACGCCGAGGACCTCGGCGTCGTCGGGCAGCACCTCCGACTCGGGCTGCGACCCGGGCTGGTCGTCCTGGGTCGGGTTCTGCCCGTTCGGGGCCTGCGGCGTCCCCGGGGTCTGCGGGGTCGTCGGGGCCTGCGGGGTCGTCGGGGCCTGCGGGGTGGTGGGGGTCTGCGGCGTCGAGGGCGTCTCCGGGGTGGTCGGCGTCTCCGGCGTGGTGGGGGTCTCCGGAGTGGTCGGCGTCTCGGGCGTGGTAGGGGCGCAGCCCTGGACCCAGAAGACCTTGGTCTTGGTGTCGTTGCCGCGCGAGCGGGGCGTGGAGATGGTCAGCTTCACGTGGTAGCCCTGCTGGGGGTGCGGGTCGCCGGTGAAGGACAGGGTGTAGGCCTCACGACCGTCGAGGCCGCTGTCGGTGCCGGCGCCGCTCGCCGGGTCAGCCCCGACGAAGACCTGCGACGGGCCGCTCACGGTCATGCCGACCCCCGTCGTCGGGGCGTGCTCGGCGAAGGAGACGCTCGAGACGATGTCGGCGCCCTGGTCGAAGCCGTACCACTCGACCTGGAACGTGCACCCGACGTGCGGGGTGTTGTTCGGGATGCGGTCGATGTCGCCCAGCGGCGCGATCTTGACGGTGCCGTTGTTGCCGCCGGGGTCGGCGGGGGCGTTGCCCGGCGCCTTGCCGGGGGCGTTGCCGGGGGCCTTGCCAGGGGCGTTGCCCGGGGCCTTGCCCGGCGCCTGGGCGGCGGGCGCCTGCGGCTGCTGGGACTGGGCCGCCGGCTGCGGCTGGGGCTGGGGCTGGGGCTGCTGACCCTGGCCGTTCGCCTGGCCGTTGGCCTGGCCGTTGCCCGGGTCGGCGCTCGCTGCGGGCGCGAGGGCGAGCGTGCCGAGGCACAGCAGGGCGGCGACCCCGATGCGGGTGGCTCCCTGGACGCGGGCGATGCCCTCGGCGCGGTCGGCCTGGCGCCGGAGGTGCGTGCGGTCGGTGGTGTGCATGTGGTCTCCCTCAGTGACGAGCCGGCGCGGTGGCGCCGACGACGTTCGGTCCGGGGCGCGGTGGCGCCGCCGGTCGCCGGGTGGATGCGCGCTCCCGAACGCTCGCCCGTCCCCGACAAGACCTCGAACGAGACATGGCCCGAACGGGCTATGGCGTCTAGTCCTTCTGGAAGCGATCTTGAGGATCTCTTGATCCGTTCAAGAAAAACTTGTCAAGAAACCTCTGACAACGGCGCAACCAAACGCGGCCGTCCTACGTCTGTATGCACGGAGGGACCAGACACGTACGGGGGTCGTGTCTGGTCCCTTGTAGCCTCTCCGGAGTGACGAACCCCCTGACGCTCCGCCCGATCTCCGCGCAGGAGCACCGCGACTTCATCGCCGGACGGTCGTCGGCCAGCTTCCTCCAGACCCCTGGCTGGGCCACCGTGAAGTCGGACTGGAAGGCCGAGTCGATCGGCTGGTTCCGTGGCGCCGAGCTCGTGGGTGCCGGGCTGGTCCTCTACCGCCAGCTGCCGAAGGTCAGGCGCTACCTCGCCTACCTGCCCGAGGGCCCGGTGATCGACTGGGCCGGTGACGACCTCGAGTCCTGGCTGGCACCGATGGTCGCCCACCTCAAGGAGCAGGGCGCCTTCGCGGTCCGGATGGGTCCGCCGGTCGTCACCCGCCGGTGGAGCGCCGAGCAGGTCAAGGCCGGCATCGCCGACGAGTCGGTGCGGCGCCTCGGCGACGTACCTCCCCTCGAGCGCACGCAGGACGGCGCGCGCGTCATCGCGCAGCTGCACGAGCTGGGCTGGCAGCAGCAGTCGGCCGAGGGCGGATTCTCGGCCGGCCAGCCGCAGTTCAACTTCCAGATCCCGCTCGTCGACGACGAGGGCGCGCCGCGCACCGAGGACGACGTCCTCAAGGGGATGAACCAGCTGTGGCGCCGCAACATCAAGAAGGCGGACAAGTCGGGTCTTGAGGTCACCCTGGGCGAGCGCACCGACCTCAAGGCCTTCCACGACCTCTACGCCCACACCGCGGAGCGCGACCACTTCACGCCGCGGCCGCTCTCCTACTTCGAGACGATGTACGACGCGCTGCACGCCGAGGACCCCGACCGGATCCAGCTGTGGCTGGGCCGGCACGAGGGCGACCTGGTCGCGGCCACGATCGCGATCCGGGTCGGCACCCACGCGTGGTACTCCTACGGCGCCTCGTCCACCGACAAGCGCGAGGTGCGCGGGTCCAACGGCGTCCAGTGGGCGATGATCCGGCACGCGCTCGACGCCGGCGCTGAGGTCTACGACCTGCGCGGCATCACCGAGACCCTCGACTCCGACGACCCGCACGTGGGGCTCATCCAGTTCAAGGTCGGCACCGGCGGCCAGGCCGTGGAGTACGCCGGCGAGTGGGACCTGCCCCTCAACCGGGCGATCTACAAGGCGTTCCAGCTCTACCTCGCGAGGCGAGGATGAGCCTCACCCTGTCGGTCGACGGTGACCGCTGGCGCGCCCACCTCCTCGCCACGGTGCGCGCGAGCCCGGGCATCGTGCCGGTCGCCAAGGGCAACGGCTACGGCTTCAGGCTCGGGCGGCTCGCGCGTCGGGCGCAGTGGCTCGCCGAGCACGCGGACGAGACCGGTGCGCGCCTCGACCTGCTGGCGGTCGGCACCTACGACGAGCTGGGGGAGGCGGCGTCCCGCTTCCACGGCGACCTGCTCGTGCTCACCCCGTGGCGCCCCTTCGGCGCGGCGCTCGAGCTCGACGCTCGGACGGCCTCGCGGGTCGTGCACACCGTCAGCCGCCCCGAGGACCTCACCGCGCTGCGCGAGCACGACCCGGACGCCTGGTTCGTCCTGGAGCAGCTCACGTCGATGCGCCGGCACGGCATGACGCGCCGCGAGCTCGCCGCGGCCGCCGACACCCTCGGCGGCGAGCGGCACAGCGGGCTGCGTGGCGTCGCCATGCACCTGCCGCTCAACACCACCTCCCACCTCGGTGAGGTGAGTCGGCTGATCAACGACGTCGTCGCCTCGGGCCTGCCGACCCGCACCGTCTTCGTCTCCCACCTCACGCACCGCGAGCTCGCGCAGCTGGGCAGCAGCTACCCCGACTTCACCGTGCGCCCGCGCATCGGCACCGACCTGTGGCTCGGCGACCGCGGTGCCCTCACGGTGACCGCGACGGTGCTCGACGTGCACGACGTGGAGCGCGGCGAGATCTTCGGCTACCGCGGCCGTACGGCGCCCAAGGGCGGGCACGTCGTCGTGGTCAGCGGCGGCACCGCGCACGGCATCGGCCTGGAGGCGCCGACCGGCGACCAGTCGCTCAAGGCGCGCGCCGCGACCCTGGCCCGCGGCGGCCTCGACGCGGTCGGCTTCGTCCGCTCGCCGTTCTCCATCGACGGCAAGCAGCGGCTCTTCGCCGAGCCGCCGCACATGCAGGCCTCGATGCTGTTCCTGCCCTCAGGGGCGCGCGTCCCCCGCGTCGGTGAGGAGATCGACGTCCGCGTCCGCTTCACCGCCACCGACTTCGACCGCGTCGTCGTCGGCTGAGCGCAGCACCGCCACGACGAGCCACACCAGGCCCGCCACCCGCAGCACGATCGCCAGCCAGTAGGCCCGGGTGTCGTCGGCGACCGTCGGCACCAGCGCCTCGCCGAGGTACCACCCGGTGAGGACCCAGCTGACCAGGTGCAGGCCCTGCCAGACCAGCAGGTCGCGCCAGCGGCGTACGGCGATCGCGGCCAGCGGCAGGAGCACGAGCGCGAGCTCCGGCGGGGCCGACGGCGCCACGACGAGCGCCGCCGCGAGCATGACCAGCCCGGCCCGCGCGCTCGTCAGGGGCGTCGGCCGGCCGGACCTCCGGAGGAGCCACCCCACCGCCGCCGCCGCGAGGGCCAGGACGGCGAGCTGGACGACCCACCGCGCCGTGCGCGGTGCGCCGACACCGGCCTGCTGGAGGAGCAGCCAGACCGACCCGACGTCCGGCTCCTGGACCCGGGCCCGGCCCGGGAGGGTGACGACGACGTACGCCGCCGCTGCCGCGAGCAGGGCGTCGACCCGGTCGCGCCACCGTCCGCCGACGGCCACCACGCCGAGCAGCGCCGCGACCACCGGCAGCGCGAACGCGGCTCCGACGCCGGCGCCCACCCCGGCCAGCCAGCTGCGGCCGGTGGTCCAGCCCCACAGCAGCACGGCGACGCCCACGGCGGCGACCAGCTCCCAGGAGAGCCAGTGCACGAGGAGGAGGGGCCCCAGCGCCCATCCCGCGGCGGCCCAGGGCCGGCGCTCGTCGACGCGGACGAGCAGTGCGGTGGCCAGCAGCGCGAGCGCGCCGAGCAGCACCGCGAGGACGGCGGTGGTGGCGACGGTGCCCGATCCGGGGAACAGCCCCGCCAGGCGCTCCAGCCAGGTCGTGACGTGCGGCGGGGTGCCGGTGCCGGCGGCGGCCCCGGCGAGGCCGGTCCAGCAGAGCTCGGCGTAGGGCTGCGTCTCCTTGCTCCACCCGGACGGGACGCACGCGCCCTTGCTGAGCATGCCGCCGGCGAGGACGATGCCGGTGGCGCCCAGCAGCACCCGCGTGGCGTTCCACCAGCGATGGCCGCCTGCGTGCTCACCCAGCGGCCCCCCGACGACCGCGGACATCGTCGCGGCCACCGGGTCGGTGCGGGTGGGTGACTCCGGCTCGAGGTGGTCCACCGGAAGGCTCAGGGTCGGGTGTCGACGGTCTGCCGGGGCTGGATGCGACCGGCCGGTGTCGTGGGACTCTCGGTGGGCGGCGGAGGCGGCGGCGCTGGGGTGGTCGGCGGAGCCGGCGGCGGCACCGGGGTGGTCGGGGTCTCCGTCGGGATCGGCGTCTCGGTGGGGACGGGCGTCTCCGTCGGCGTCTCCGTGGGCGTCTCGGTCGGCACGCCACCGGTCTCGGTCTGGGTGGGGGTCGGCTTCGGCGGCTTGGTGGGCTGCGGCGGCGGGGGCGGGGGCGGGGTGTACTCGTGGCCGTCCTCGGGCGCGTCGCCGTCGACCATGGCCGGCTCCGGGAAGTCCTCGACCTCCATCCCGTCCATGACGCGCTGCATGATGCCGGTCCAGGTCTGGGCCGGGTAGACCGCACCGAAGTAGGACGGCAGCCACTCGTCGAGGCGGTCGTCGCCGTCGCCGCGGACGTACATCACCGCGGTGGCCATCTGGGGCGTGTAGCCGGCGAACCACGACGACGACACGAACTCCTCGGCGCCACCGGTCGCGGTGCCCGTCTTGCCTGCGGCGGGGCGGCCGAGCTCGAGGGCGGCCTGGCCGGTGCCGTTCTGCACGATCTGCTGCATGACGTAGGAGGTGTCGGAGGCGATGTCCTCGCTCACCGCCTCGCGCGTCTTGCCCTTCCACTCGTAGAGGGTCTCGCCGCTCTTGTCGACGACCTTCTGCACCACGTGCGCGTCGGCGCGCTGGCCGCCGTTGGCGATCGTCGCGTAGGCGTTGGCCATGTTGATCGGGCTGACCCGTCCCTTGCCCAGGGTGATCAGGGTGTCGTCGGGCGTGAAGTCGACGGACTTGTCCGGGATGCCGGGGAACTTCTTCGACGGCACCTCGCCGGGGATGCCGAGCGCGCGCGCCATGTCGTAGATGGCCTGCGGCCCGTCGTCCATCGAGTCGGACATGTCGACGAAGGCGGTGTTGATCGACTCCTCGCCGGCGGTGACCAGGCTGACCGCCGAGCCGTAGTCGTTGCCGAGGCCGTCGCTGCCGGTGCCCTCGTTGCGCACCTCGGTGCCGTCGGGGAACTCGAAGGGCGAGTTGCCCTCGAAGGTGTCGTCGAGCGAGAAGCCCTGCTTGATCGCCGCCGCCACGGTGAGCGGCTTGATCGTCGAGCCCGCCATCCCGCCGGTCGCGGCCCAGTTGATCTGCGACTCGAGGTAGTCCTGACCGCCGTAGAAGCCGCGGACCGCGCCGGTGCCGACCTCGATGGTCGCCGCGCCGATGTGCAGCTGCTTGTCGCCGAAGCCCTCGGGCTTCTCGGCGAGCACGCCCTCCTCGACGTCCTTCATGACCTCGGGGTCGAACGTGGTGGTGATGCGCAGGCCGCCGCCGTCGATCTCCTCCTCGGAGGCGATGCCGCGGGCGAGCAGCTCCTTCTTGACCAGGGCGAGCATGTGGCCCTTCTGACCCCCGAACTGGCTCTGGGCCGCGACCTTGGGGAACTTCGGCAGCCGCTTGAGCGCCTGGTCGCGCTCCTCGGTCGTGATGGTGCCCATCTCGGCCATGCCGTCGAGGACGTACTCGTAGCGGACCTTGAGGTCCTCCCTGGCCTCCTTGCCGTTGGCCGGGTCGTACTTCGTCGGGTTGTTGAGCACCGTCGCCAGCACGGCGGACTCGCGAAGGCTGAGCTCGCTCGCCGGGTGCGCGAAGTAGGCCTTGGACGCGGCCTGGATGCCGTAGGCGCCGCGACCGAAGTAGATGGTGTTGAGGTAGCCCTCGAGGACCTCGGACTTGCTGAGCTGCTGCTGGATCTTGAGCGAGACGACCGCTTCCTTGATCTTGCGCTTGTAGCTCTGCTCGCTGGTCAGGTAGAGGATCTTGACGTACTGCTGGGTGATCGTCGACGCGCCCTGGCGCGCGTTGCCACGGGCGTTGGAGAACAGCGCGCGCAGGATGCCCTTGGGGTCGATTCCCTTGTCGGTCCAGAAGGTCTGGTTCTCCGCGGCGACCACGGCGTCCTGCATCGTCTGCGGCATCTCGGCGAGCGGGATCGACTCCCGGTTCTGGTCCTCGTAGTAGGTGCCGAGCTGCTGCTTGCCGTCCTTGTAGTAGACGAAGGTCGTCTGCGCCTGGAAGGCGGAGTTGGGCGTCGGGATGCTGATCGCCTGGTAGAGCACGACGACGACGCCGGCCAGGACGAGGGCGCCGACGACCCCGACGATCGCCAGGACCTTCGCGACCTTGGCCGCGCGCTGCTTCGGCGTACGCCGGGGCTGGGGCTTTCGGGTCTGAGCCGGACCGGTGGCCCTCCGCTTCGCACTCACGCGGCACAGGGTACGGGGAGTCACGTGGCAACCTTGATTCGTCACACGCGGATATATCGGTACGATAGGTCGTATGGCACGTCGTGGTGACACCATCGAGCTCGCAGTCCTCGGACTGCTGCACGAGGGACCCATGCACGGCTACGAGCTGCGCAAGCGGCTCAACCTGATGCTCGGGTGGGGACGGGTGCTGTCCTACGGCTCGCTCTACCCCGCGTTGAAGAAGATGCTGCGCGCCAACCTCATCACCGAGGTCGCCGCCACCACCTCGCCGACCAGCCGTCGTCCCCGCATCACCTACGAGGTGACCGAGAGCGGCAACGAGCACTTCCACCGGCTCATGTCCGAGGTCGGACCCACGGCCTGGGAGGACGACAACTTCGACATCCGGTTCGCGTTCTTCTCCTCCACCGACATGGAGATCCGCCTCCGCGTCCTGGAGGGCCGCCGCTCGCGGCTGCAGGAGCGGCTCGCACGGGTGCAGGGCGAGCTCGAGCGCACCCAGGCCGAGGTCAACCGCTACGCCGCGGAGCTGCAGCGCCACGGCGTGGAGTCGGTCGAGCGCGAGGTCAGGTGGCTCTCGGACCTGATCCGGGCCGAGCGTGGCAACGAGGCCGCACCGGCTCCCTCGCCCGCAGCACCACCCGCCGCACGGGCCGCCGGTCCCGGCATCCCGGCCACGAACGAATGACCACCACCACGTCCACGAGCACGACCAGCAATGAGAAGGAGAGCCCCATGGGTTCGGTACGAGTAGGGATCGTCGGAGTCGGCAACTGCGCCACCTCTCTGATCCAGGGCGTTGAGTACTACAAGGACGCGGACCCGACCGGGACCGTCCCTGGGCTCATGCACGTCGTCTTCGGTGACTACCACGTCAAGGACGTCCAGTTCGTGGTCGCCTTCGACGTCGACGACAAGAAGGTCGGCAAGGACCTGTCCGAGGCCATCAACGCCTCGGAGAACAACACCATCAAGATCGCCGACGTCCCGACGCTCGGCGTCGAGGTCAAGCGCGGCCCCACGCTCGACGGCCTCGGCAAGTACTACCGCCAGACGATCGAGGAGTCGGGCGCCGAGCCGGTCGACGTCGTCCAGGCGCTCAAGGACGCGGAGGTCGACGTCCTCGTGTCCTACCTCCCGGTGGGCTCGGAGGAGGCCGACAAGTTCTACGCCCAGTGCGCCATCGACGCCGGCGTGGCCTTCGTCAACGCGCTGCCCGTCTTCATCGCCTCCGACCCGGTGTGGGCCAAGAAGTTCGAGGACGCCGGCGTCCCGATCGTCGGCGACGACATCAAGAGCCAGGTCGGCGCCACCATCACCCACCGCGTGATGGCCAAGCTGTTCGAGGACCGCGGTGTCGCGCTGGACCGCACCTACCAGCTCAACGTCGGCGGCAACATGGACTTCAAGAACATGCTCGAGCGCGAGCGCCTGGAGTCCAAGAAGGTCTCCAAGACCCAGGCCGTGACCTCCAACCTCGAGGGCTCGCTCGCCAACGTGGGCGCCGACGACCGCAACGTCCACATCGGCCCGTCCGACTACGTCGCGTGGCTCGACGACCGGAAGTGGGCCTACGTCCGCCTCGAGGGTCGTGCCTTCGGTGACGTCCCCCTCAACCTCGAGTACAAGCTCGAGGTCTGGGACTCCCCCAACTCGGCCGGCATCATCATCGACGCGGTGCGCGCCGCGAAGATCGCCAAGGACCGGGGCATCGGTGGCCCGATCATCGCCGCCTCGACCTACCTGATGAAGTCCCCGCCCGTGCAGATGCCCGACGACATCGGTCGCGCGGAGCTCGAGAAGTTCATCAAGGGCGAGTGATCGTCCCGCGCTGAGGCGCGCACGCCCATCGGCCACGCAGGTCCCGTCCCGGACCTGCGTGGCCGATGTCGTTCCCGGGCGTGGCGCCGCCCGTTCAGCCGGTGTGGGCGTCGACCAGGAGGCGTGCTGTCTCCTTGGCCCGGGCGGGCGCGTCGGGCGAGGCGGACAAGGCGCCGTCGGACAGCCCGCCGTCGAGCAGGAGCGTGAGCGAGCGGGCGAGGCCTTGCGGGTCGGCCGCGCCCGCGCGCTCGGCGAGGTCGGTCACCCAGGTCCGTACGGCGTCCTTGTGGGCCACCGTGCGCTCGTGCACCGGCGTCCCCGGGACGGACTCCGCCGCCGCGTTGATGAAGGCGCACCCGCGATAGCCCTCGCGCCGGCAGGCCGTGGTCAGCGCGTCGAACAGGCCCACCAGCTGCTCGGCCGGGTCTTCGCCTGCGGCCTCGGCCGCCGCGCGCAGCTGCCCGCTCCAGATGCCGTCGACCTTGTCGAGGTAGGCCAGGACGAGCTCGTCCTTGGCCGGGAAGTGGCGGTAGAAGGTCGCCTTGGCGACCCCGGACTCGGCGATGATCAGGTCGACCCCGACGGCGCGGATCCCCCGGGCGTAGAACAGCGCGAACGCGGTCTCGAGGATGCGTTCACGAGCGGAGGGAGCGGCCATGCCCTTGATTGTAGACAGACCTGTCTGCTAGCGTCCATCCAGCAGACAGACCTGTCTCTCTACCCAGGAGCACCTTCACATGGACATCGCAGTACTCGGCACCGGCATGGTCGGCCAGGCACTCGCCTCCGGCCTCGCACGCCTGGGCCACACCGTCACGGTCGGCACGCGCGACCCCGAGGCGACCCGCGCGCGCACCGAGCCCGACGCCATGGGCACCCCGCCCTTCGCCGCGTGGCACGCCGACCACGGCGACATCGCCCTGGCGACGTACGCCGACGCGACCAAGGGGGCCGAGCTGGTCGTGCTGGCCGGCAACGGCGCCGCCGCCCTCGACATGCTCGCCGCCGCCGGGTCCGACAACCTCGCCGGCACGGTGCTGATCGACATCTCCAACCCGCTCGACTTCTCCGCGGGCTTCCCGCCCACCCTCTTCGTCAAGGACACCGACTCCCTCGGGGAGCAGATCCAGGCGGCCTTCCCCGAGACCCGGGTGGTGAAGACGCTCAACACCCTCACCGCGCCGCTGATGGTGGACCCGGGCCTCCTCGGCGAGGCGACGACCGTCTTCGTCTCCGGGGACGACGCGGCCGCCAAGGCCACGGTGACCGAGATCCTCACCGGGTTCGGGCACCAGGACGTGATCGACCTCGGTGGCATCGAGACCGCCCGGGGCACCGAGATGCTGCTGCCGCTGTGGCTGCGCACGATGGGAGCGCTCGGCACGGGGATGTTCAACATCAAGGTCGTGCGCTGACGGCAGGCGTGGCCCCGCCGCCCGGCGCGGGGCCACGCCTGCGTAACTTCCGGCTCCAACCCGTCGTTTCCCGGTCACCGACGCGCCCCCGAACGCGTCCCCGTCACCGAGGAACCCGATGTCCCGATCCCGACGGCTCGCGGCCACCACTGCCGCCACCGCCCTCCTCGCCGGCCTGCTGACCGTCACCACGGTCGCCACTGCCGGCTCCGCCCAGGCATCAGGTGCCCCCGGCGCCGCTGCCCCGTCCGCCGCCGTCGTGTCCGAGGGGACCGTCGGCGGCCTCGAGGTGGAGAACTCCTTCGTCTCCGCCGTCGGCTGGGTCAAGCCCGGCGAGACCTACCCCTCGCGCATCATCGTGCGCAACCCGGCCGCGACCCCGGTCGCCGCGGTCCGCGTGGTCGTCACCGCTCCGGTGGGCTCCACCATCACGCAGGCGAAGCCTCCGACCGGGACGACCGGGACGCTCGGCACGAGCGGGGGCCGGACCTACACCTGGGACGTGCCGGCCGTAGCGCCGGAGAGCACGGTCACGCTGGTGCTCGAGAGCGCGGCCGCGACCACCGCACAGCTCTCGACCATCGTCTGGCGCGACCTCTCGACCACGGCCCAGGTCACCGTCGGGACCGCCTCGCAGACGCTGACCAGCCACGGGCCCAAGGTCATCCCGCCGGCCTCCGAGTACGAGACGGCCCGCTACGGCGACCGTCCGTTCCCGGTCGTGCCGGTGCAGTACCGCGACCGCGCCTACAAGGCGCACGACCGCACGCTCGACGAGGTCATCAACGATCCCTCCTACGAGGGTTCCACGTTCAACCTCTTCCAGGAGATGAGCCTCGGCCAGCTCTACCCGGAGGGCACCGTGCCGTCCGCGGGGATCGGCTCCGCCGACTTCACCTACGCCCCGGGCTTCCCGTTCAGCCAGGTCCAGACGTCGTCCCCCCAGACCTGCCACGGCGCGACCCAGACCACGACGCCAGTGGGCTCCGTCCCTGCTCCCGGCACCGTCGGAGGTGCGGCCTACACCGAGCGGATCACCGACGGCGTCTACAACCTGCCCGGCCAGACCGAGTACTACGGCTCCGACGCCAACGGCAGCGCCCTGACGGGAGCCGTCGCCGGAGTGGGCGCGCTGCAGGCCATCGACTCCGGGTGCGGCCCGGCCGGCAAGCTCGTCTACGACGCAGCCGCCATCGCCGACCCCGAGATCGACTACTCGGACTACGACACCGACAAGGACGGCGTGGTCGACTTCTTCATGGCCGTCTTCGCCGGGTGCGGTGGCAACGGCTCGTCGCAGCTCAGCACCCCGACCGATGCCGCCGGAGCCTGCCCCTACGACAACGTCACCTACGACAACGTGTGGCCGCACTCGTCGAGCCTGGAGTTCTACTACTCCGACCCCGTGACCAAGCTGCCCGGCTTCACGACCGACGACCAGCTCGAGGACCTCGAGGGCCGGCCGCTCTGGTACACCGACGCGACCTACTCCGAGATGACGACGACGCCGGGCACCGACGCCCTCAAGGTCTTCGTCCGCGTCGGCCCCTACAACGTGAACCCCGAGACCGCGATCGACGCGGCCAGCGTCATCTCGCACGAGTACGGCCACTCGCTCGGCCTGCCCGACTTCTACTCCACCGGCAGCCGCGAGACCTATGGCGACTGGAACCTGATGGCGACCGACAAGTCGCACAACATCGACGCCTACGGCCGCCAGGAGCTCGGCTGGGTCGTCCCGGAGGTGCTCGACTCCGACCGCACCGAGACCGGGATCACCGACTCCAAGCAGGACACCGACTCGATCACCTGGCAGCGCCCGGACGGCACGGCGTACACCCTCACCGAGGGCCTGGACGGCGTCGGGCGTGTGCAGAACTCGCAGATGTACGTCGCCAAGCTGCCGGGCCGCATCCTGCTGGACCCGGCGAAGTTCGAGACCGGTGACAAGGCGAGCGCCACCCACACCTGGTGGTCGCGCTCCGGCAACGACTTCGGGTGCGCGAAGGACCCCGGCAAGGGCCACAACTTCGACCTCGCCATCCCGGAGGTCGCCCAGCTGCCGGCCGGCACGACCCTGAGCCTGGACTTCAAGTCGATGTGGGACATCGAGTGGGACTACGACTACGGCTTCGTCCTGACGTCGGTCGACGGCGGCAAGAACTTCGCCTCCAACCCCTCGGAGAACGGCTACACCACCTCCAACACCGACCCGCTGGCCGGCAACCCGAACCAGAACGGCTGCCAGTCGGCCTACGACAACGGGATCACCGGCACGTCCGGGTCCTACGACGCGCAGACCCAGGCCGTGGACCGCAAGGCGGGCAACACCCCGCCGATGGTCTACCTCGCCGACAGCTACGACATCTCCGAGCTCGCCGGGGCCGCCAGCCCGGTGCTGCGCTTCAGCTACGCCACCGACCCCGGTCTGGCCCGGCCCGGCTGGTTCATCGATGACGTCGAGATCACCGCGACCCTGCCGGACGGCAGCACCCGGAAGATCTACGCGACGGACTTCGAGTCGAGCGGCTCGCCCGAGGACCCGCGCATCTTCAACGGCGGCTGCCGGGCCGACGGCCCCGGTGCCGGGTGCACCCAGGGATGGCAGTACGTCGCGGCCGGCGCCGAAGGACCCTCGGACCACGCCTACTACATGGAGATGCGTGACCGGTCCGGCTTCGACCTCGACGGCAACGGCCAGGCCGACCGCGGCGCACCGGAGTTCGCGTCGGGCTTCTACACCGCGTACACCGACGAGGCCCACGGCTACGGCAACGCCGGCACCGACGACCCGCCGGCCCAGTCCCCGCTGGACAGCCAGCCCGAGCCGGGGAGCAGCACGCCGAACCTCGACGACGCGGCCTGGACCGACGCCTCGGGAGACTCTCGCTTCTCCGACGGTGGCGACGGCTGGACCGACAACTACGAAGACCCGAGCAGCGCCTCCGGCAACTGGGAGTTCGCCTACGACTGCCTGACCTTCGACGTCCTCGGGATGAGCGGCAACGGCGACGGCACGGTGGCCAACGAGGGGCCGCAGGCAGCCGACGGCGACCTGACCGGCACCGTCGCCTTCGACCTCGGCTTGGGCTGCGGCACCTTCGACTACGGCTACGGCGCCGAGCTGGCACCTGCGGCCAACACCGCGCCGGACGCCCGTGCCACGGCCACGCCGACGACGGGCGAGCCGGGGACACGGGTGAGGCTCGACGCCTCGGGCAGCACCGACGCCGAGACGCCCGGCAGCCTGACGTACTCGTGGGACTTCGGCAACGGAGGCACCACCAAGGACGCCACCGGCGCGGTGGCGGAGCACGTGTTCGGCAACGCCGGCACGTACGACGCCACGGTGACCGTCTCCGACGCCGGCGGTCTCACCGACACCGCCACGGTGCGGATCACCGTCACCGAGCGCGGCACGACCGCACCGCCGACCACCACCCCACCGCCCACGACGGGCACGCCCGGTGCGGCGGGGCAGCCCACTGTCAGCACCACATCGGTGGCCCCGGCCGACCTCCCGCGCCGGCAGGCCTGCCAGGGGCGCGCCGTGGGCCACCTGGGCAGCTGGCGGGTCGTGGACGGTCGCGCCCCCGGAGGGTCGTACTGCGACAACGGCGGCACCCGGGCCGGTCGTGACGTGCTCCGGCTGGGCTTCGAGGGCGATGCGCTCGACATCGTGTTCGGTCGCGCGCGACGCGGCGGCAAGGCCGTGCTGTTCGTCGACGGTGAGCGCGTGGGAACGCTGTCCTTCGACGGCCGGCGCGCACGTCCGCGGCTCGACCGCCACGCCGTCATCCGCGGCCTCGGCACCGACGGGCCGCACCGGCTCCGGCTGGTCGTGAAGCGCGGCCGCGCCTTCGTCGAGGGCTTCCGCACCGCCCGCTGACTCGTTGTAACGCCGGGTTGGGCGCTGTACCCACCCCCCTGCATCAGGGTGGGTACAAGCACCAACCCGGCGTTACAGCGCTTCCGGGCCGCGCTCGGCCAGCCCGTGGAGGTCCTTGGCCGTGGCGCTCGTCGGCACGGCGGCGGGATCGGGGCAGGTGCCGAGGAGCCGGTCGCTCGTGCCCGACGTGGTCACCGAGAACCAGTAGTGCTCGTTCTTGTAGTGGTGCAGCCGGTGGTTGCGCCAGATCGCCTTGTAGGCCCTGGTCCTCGGCTTGTAGTCGGAGTGGATGACGTAGTGCGTCCACTCGTACACGAACAGCACGACCGCCAGCGTCACCACGAACGACAGCCGGGCGGGCAGGTCGGCGCCGAGCAGCGCGCCGACCGCGAGCGGGAGGGCGGTGCCGGGCAGCGCGATCACCCAGGCCAACGCCCGCCACGGGATGAAGACGAGGGGTACGTCGCGGGGGTCGGCGTGGTGGCGCCGGTGGTCGCGCGCCAGCAGGCTGTCCACCTCGACGCCGGCGACCCGGCGCGGGCGCCAGTGCAGGATGAACACGTGGATCAGCCACTCCACGACCGGGAACAGCGCCAGGAAGACGGCCGGGGCGAGCAGGTCGGTCCACGACCACTCCCCGACCACGACACGCGCGGCGACCGCGGCGAGGAGGTAGGCGGCGATCATCCACGGCGACGGGTAGCGCCAGAAGGCGCGGCCGGTCTCGACGAGGGTGACCTTCGGCCTGCGCGACAGCTCGCGCTCGGCGCCGGCCAGCCGCTGCTGGGCGAGGGCCTCGACGGCCTCGTCCGTCGTGTCGCTCATGACGGCGCCTGCATCGTCTCGATCGCGTCCACGAGGCTGGTCGTGGCGGTGCCGAGCAGGTCGTCCGCGCAGGCCCGGGCCCGCTCGGGATCACCGGCGGCCACCGCGTCCGTGAGCGCGACGTAGGCGTCGACCCGGTCCACCTCGGCGGCCATCAAGGGGGCCAGTGCCTCGATCAGCGGGACGTAGGCCGCCCGCATGCTGTTGAACATCAGCCGGAAGGTGATCGAGTCCGCACCCTCGACGAGGTGCTCCCAGAAGGTGAGCGCGACGTGTTGGCGGCGTACGCCGTCGTCGTCCGCCCGCAGCTCCTCCACGGCCTGCGCCAGGAGCCCGGCGACCTCCGGCCCACCCCGCGCCGCCGCCAGCTCGGCGATCTTGGGCCCGACGTGCGCCCGAGCCTCGAGGATGCTGCGCGCCACGGCGAGGTCGAGACCGCCGCGGGCCAGCAGGAGCCGCGGCAGCAGGTCGAGCCCGCCGAGGCGACGGAAGTCGCGCACCGTGGTCGAGTCGCCCTGGCGCACGTCGACGTAACCCGCGTGCGCCAGTCGCTGCAGGGCCTCGCGGACCGCCGGGCGCGACACGCCGAGCACCTCGGCCAGCCGTCGTTCGCTCGGCAACGGCTCCCCCGGCGCGAGCTCGCCGCCCAGCATCTCGTCGAGGAGCTGGTCGTAGACCTCGTCGGGGACCGAGCGGCGGGCGACAGGGGACAGCGGCATGCCCCGACGCTAAGACTGTTGGGATCAGTGGTCAAGTGGTCAGACCAATGCGAGCCTTCTTTCCCGGTAGTCCGCATCGAACAACGTGCACGGCCCAGCTCGGGACGCAGCCATTGATGCGGACTGTCCCGAGCTGGGCCGTGGCGGGTGGGCGTCAGAAGTCGCGTCGGTGTCCCGGGTCACCGGTGCCGACGTCGAACGGCTGGGTCCGCTCACCCGGCGGGTCCGCGAGCGGGCCGTCGCCGGTCGTGGAGCCGTAGCCGGTGCCGGTCGTGCTCGTGCTGGTCGTGCCGGTGGTGTAGCCCGCGGCGGTCGACGTGCTGCTCGTGCCGGTGCCGTTCCCGCTGGTCGGGTCACGGCGCTCCGCCTCGGACTTCGCACGGTCGACCCCGGTCTGGAAGTCGTCCTTCACCTGGCCGGCGTTGGCCCGCGCCTTGGTGTCGGCGTCGTTGAGCAGGCGAGCGGCGACGTCGCGGCCACCGAGGCCGAAGGCCAGCGCCAGCGCCAGCGCCATGGCGAACATGACGGCGCCGAAGGCGATGCGCACGATCTCGGGAGCGATCTGGAGCTGCTCGAGGATCATGAAGAAGGCGATCACCATCACGACGGCCGGGACCACCGAGGCGACCACCTTGCCGGTCGTGGTGTCACCCATGACGCGGGCGACGAGGCCACCCACAGCACCGGAGATGAGCGCGGCGACGACGAAGATGAGGATGGCCACGATCACGTTGGGCAGGTAGGCCAGCACCTTGTCCATGAAGTCCGTGGCAGCGGGGATGTCCAGCGCCCCCACCGCGGTGACGATGAAGAAGATGAAGATCAGCCAGAAGACGACCGCGGCGATGCCGGCGGCGATCGAGGCGCCGGGCAGGACGGCGTCGACGTACGACCCAGCCTTGTTGTCCTTGAGCCGACGGTCGACGCCGACCTTCTCCAGCAGCTTGGTGACCACCTTGGCGACGACCTTGGCGATGATGTAGCCGATCAGCAGGATCAGCAGGAAGCCCAGCAGGTTGGGCAGGAAGCCCACCACCTTGTCCAGGGCGTTCTCGAAACTGTTCTCCACGTCCACGGGACGCTCCTCTCAGAAGGGGCCGCTCCGGGGTCGCGACCTCGCGTCCCGTTACCCGTTCCGCACGAGGGAATGTGCCCGGCCACCCCTAAGGGGGGTCGCCTCACCCCTGGCGCGCCGCCCACCACGCGCGCAGCGCGGCCTCGGCCTCCTCGGCCGACTTCGGACCCTCGTCCATGCGCAGCTCGAGGAGGAACTTGTAGGCATCACCCACCTCGCGACCGGGGCCGATGCCGAGGACGGCCATGATCTGGTTGCCGTCGAGGTCGGGCCGGATGGCGGCGAGCTCCTCCTCCTCCGAGAGCCGCGCGATGCGCTCCTCGAGGGAGTCGTAGGTGCGGCGCAGGCGGTCGGCCTTGCGCTGGTTGCGGGTGGTGCAGTCGGCGCGGGTGAGGATGTGCAGCCGCTCGAGCTGGTCACCGGCGTCGCGGACGTAGCGTCGGACGGCGCTGTCGGTCCACTCGCCCGAGCCGTAGCCGTGGAAGCGCAGGTGCAGCTCCACCAGGGTGGCGACCGCGTCGATGTCGTGGTTGGAGAAGCGCAGCGCCTGCATCCGCTTGCGGGTGAGCTTGGCACCGACCACGTCGTGGTGGTGGAAGGTCACGATGCCGCCGGACTCGAAGCGCCGCGTCCTCGGCTTGCCGACGTCGTGCATCAGCGCCGCGAAGCGCGAGATGAAGTCGGGTCCGCTCGGCTGACCAGGAGGGGCGAGGCGGTGCTCGAGGTCGATCGACTGCTCGAGCACGGTGAGGGTGTGCTCGTAGACGTCCTTGTGGCGGTGGTGCTCGTCGCGCTCGAGGGCGAGCGCCGGCAGCTCCGGCAGGACGTACGCCGCCAGCCCGGTGTCGGTGAGCAGGGTGAGGCCGAGCCTGGGGTGGGGCGCGCAGACCAGCTTGACCAGCTCGTCGCGCACCCGCTCCGCGGAGATGATCTCGATCCGACCGGCCATCGCAGTCATGGCCTTGACCACCTCGGGCGCGACGGCGAAGCCGAGCTGGGCGGCGAACCGGGCCGCGCGCATCATCCGCAGCGGGTCGTCGGAGAAGGAGTCCTCCGGAGCGCCGGGCGTGCGCAGCACCCGCTCGGCCAGGTCGACGACGCCACCGAAGGGGTCGACGAACTCGCGGCTCGGCACCCGCACCGCCATCGAGTTCACCGTGAAGTCGCGCCGGCCCAGGTCGCCCTCGAGGGTGTCGCCGAAGTCGACGTCGGGCTTGCGCGAGGTCGGGTCGTAGGACTCGGAGCGGTAGGTGGTGATCTCGACCTGCCAGGGACCCTTGCGGCAGCCGATGGTGCCGAACGCGCGACCCATGTCCCACACGGCGTCGGCCCACCCCGACAGGAGGCGCTCGGTGGTCTCGGGCCGGGCCGAGGTGGTGAAGTCCAGGTCGTTCTGCAGGCGACCGATCATCGCGTCGCGCACGGGCCCGCCGACCAGGGCGAGCTCCTCGCCGGCCTCCGCGAAGCGGGCGCCGAGCTCGTCGATGACCGAGCCGATGCGCCTCAGCTCGGCGCCGACGCGGCTTTGGATCTCGACGATCGTGAGCGGGGGCAGGGCGGCGTCGGACACGACAGGCCATTCTACGTGCGAGCTCGCGACCTCCCTTCATCTAGAGTCGGGCCGTGCCCCGCCCGCCCGTGTTCCGCGCTGCCCTGGCGGGGCTCCTGACGCTCGGGTTCGCGTGCAGCGGGGCCCTCGTGCCGGCTGCCGCCACCCCGGCGGAGGACGCCGAGCCGCTGCTGGTGCACATCGACACGATCAGCCCGGCGCTCCCGCGCAGCGGCAACGTCGAGATCACCGGCACGGTCACCAACACCAGCGAGGAGACCTTCACGCGGGTCAACCTGCACGCCTTCTCCTCGCAGGCCCCGATCCTCGACTCCAACTCGCTGGCCGCCTCGGCGGTGATCGACCCCACTGCGTCCGTCGGGACGCGGGTCACCGTGCCCGGCACGTTCGACACGATCGACGAGCTGGTCCCCGGCGAGTCGGAGCCCTTCTCCGACTCCGTGCCGGTCGAGCTGCTCGGCACGTCCGGCCAGGCCGGCGTCTACTGGATCGGCATCCACGCGCTCGGGGACACGGCGACGGTGCCCCGCGACACGGTGGCCGACGGGCGCGCGCGCACCTTCATCCCCGCCCGACCCACCGGCGGCGAGACGCAGGAGGCCTCGGTCATCCTGTCGCTGCGCGGCCGGGTGTGGTTCGACGCCCAGGGACGGCTCGCCGGCACCGACCGGTGGGCGCGGCGACTGGCCGAGGGGGGCAGCCTCGACGGCGCCCTCGACATGGCCGAGTCGGCCGGCGCGGTGCCGTACAGCTGGCTGGTCGACCCCGCGGTCCTGCTGGCGCTCGCCCGGCTGGCCGCCGGCAACATGCCACGCAGCCTGGCCCCGGACCAGACTGTCCCGGGCCAGGAGCCCACGCCCACCGAGACCCCGACGGAGTCCACGACGGAGACCGTCACCCCGGAGTCGCTGACCCCCACCGCACCGGAGCCCACCGAGGCGCCCAGCGACGAGGACGCGGCGCTGGCCGCGGCGGCCTCGGCCTGGCTCGCCCGCTTCACCGCGCTGGTCGGCACGAACCCCGTCCTCACGCTCCCGTTCGGCGACATCGACGTCTCGGCGGCGGTGCGCAACGACAGGACGAGGTACGACCAGGCGCTGGCGCACAGCGTCGAGGTGATGGCCGCGCTCGGCCTCCCCAGCCGGCCGGCGGTCGCTCCCGAGAGCGACGTGCTCAGCCCCGAGGCGATCTCCGCGACAGCACCCGACACGGTCATCCTGCTCGGCGACAACGCCTTCGGGATCCCGCCGAGCAGTCCCACCTCGGTGGTCCGGCTGCTCGGCCACAAGGTGATCGTCACCAGCACCGGCGCGGAGGCCGGTGGTCCCGGCCCGACAGCGGCCAACGATCCGCTGGCGCTGCGCCAGCGGCTGCTCAGCGAGGCGGCGCTGCGCCTGGCCAACGACGACAGGGCCCCGCTCGTGGTCACCCTCCCCACTGTGTGGAGGGGTGAGGACGCCGCCGCCTTCTTCGCCGACCTCGAGCAGCCGTGGCTCGACCTCGTCCCCGCCGGTGAGGTCGCCGACCGCTCGGCGTCCGGGGTCAAGGCCGCCAACCTGGCCTACAACGAGTCCGACCGTGCCGCCGAGCTCGACGCCGGCAACTTCACCGCCGCCACCCGCGCGAGCGACGCCGCGGCCCTGCTCGAGCAGGTGCTCACCCTGCAGACCAGGCTCGAGGCGAGCGTCCGCGAGGAGGTGCTGGTCACCCTCTCCGAGCAGCACCGTGAGCGGCCCGGCCTGGCGCTGAAGGCGGCCGCGCGCATCGAGGAGTCCCTGCGCGACGAGCTGCGCAAGGTCCGGATCGAGGTGCCCCCGGCCGTGACCCTCTCCAGCGACTCCGGCAAGCTCGGGGCGACGCTGGTCAACGGCCTCGACCAGCCTGTCACCGTCCAGGTCAAGACGACCACCGACGGCCAGCTGGCCCTGTCCCTGGAGGGCGACTCGACCAGGAACCTCGGCCCGGATGCCCGCAGCGTGCTGCGCTACCGGGCCACCACCGACCAGCCGGGCGTGCACAACGTACGCCTGACCGTCACCAGCGCGGACGGGGTCGCGCTGGGCTCGGTCGGCGAGCTGCCGATCCGCGCGGCCCAGGTGAGCGCGCTGATCTGGATCGCGATGGCGGCCGGCGCGCTCGTCCTCTTCGGGATGATCGGCTACCGCCTGCCCGGTCAGATCCGGGCCCGGCGGGCCGAGCTCGCCGCACAGCACGAGGCGACCGACGCGACCGACGCGCCGGTGGGCCACCCGGTCCCGGAGGCGCAGTGAGCGAGCAGCGCATCCTGGCCTCCTCGGCCGTGATGGCCGCGGGCACGGTCTTCTCGCGCGCGTCGGGCTACGTCCGCGCCACGCTGCTGGTCGTCGCGCTGGGCTCCGGCCTGCGCGGCGACCTGTTCGCGATCGCCAACACGCTGCCCAACATGGTCTACATCCTGCTGGCCGGCGGTATCTTCAACGCGGTCCTGGTGCCGCAGCTCGTGCGCCGGATCAAGGAGGACGCCGACGGCGGCGACGCCTACGCGAGCCGCGTGATCACCTTGTCGGCGCTCTTCCTCGGCGCGGTGACCACGCTCCTGGTCGTGGCCGCCCCCCTGCTGCTGCAGCTCTACCTCGACGACCGCTACCTCGATCCCGACCGGGTCACCCAGCTGGAGACGATCGTCGACCTGACCCGCTGGTGCCTGCCGCAGGTCTTCTTCTACGGGATGTACGTCCTGGTCGGCCAGGTGCTCAACGCGCGCGGGCGGTTCGGCCCGATGATGTGGGCGCCGATCGCCAACAACGTGCTGTCGGTGCTGATGCTCGTGGCCTACCTGGTGTTCTTCGGGCCGACCGGTGACGGCGCGGCCCGCGCCGAGGCGCTCGGACGCAACCAGGAGGTGCTGCTCGGCCTAGGCTCGACGATCGGCATCGTCGCCCAGCTCCTCGTCCTCGTGCCCTACCTGCGGTCGTCCGGGTTCACCTACCGACCGCGGTTCGACTTCCGCGACCCCGAGCTGCGCCGGACGCTGTCGCTGGGTGTCTGGACCGTGCTGTTCGTCATCGTCACCCAGGCGGCGTACCTCGTCGTGGTCAAGCTCGCCTCGGGCGGCACGGTCGACGGCGGCAAGGGCACCGGCTACCTGGTCTACTCCAACAGCCTGCTGATCATGATGGTGCCGCACGCCATCGTGACCGTCTCGCTGGCGACCGCGATCCTGCCGCGGCTCTCGGCCTTCGCCCACGAGGGCCGGCTCGCCGACCTGGGCAGCACCGTCGGGTCGACGCTGCGCACCGCCCTCGCCCTCGTGCTCCCCTTCGCGGTGCTGCTGCCGATCACCGCTGGTGACGTCGCCGGCTTCGCCTTCGGCTGGGACAACCCCCGGGAGGCGGCTGCCTTCGCCCCGACCCTCGCCCTCTTCGGCCCGGGGCTGGTCTTCTTCACCGTCCACTACTTCATGCTGCGCGGCTTCTACGCCATGGAGATGACCCGGCTGGTCTTCTTCATCCAGGTCGCGGTCTCGCTCACCAACGTCGCCGTCGCCACCGCCCTGCTGCCGGTGCTGCCCCCCGAGCGGACGGCTCCGATGCTGGTCGTCGCCTACCTGACGTCGTACGCCGTGGGTGCGGTCGTGAGCTTCGTCCTCCTGCGCCGCACCGTGGGCGGCCTCGAGACCCCGCGGCTGCTCCGCTTCCTCGTGCGGATGGCCCTCGTGCTCGCGGTGGCCGGGACCGCCGCCTGGCTGGTCGAGCGCTCCCTGGCGGGACTCGGCGACTACCCCGGACCGTTCCCCTCGCTGCTGCGCGGCGGCCTGAGCGCCGCCGCCGGGATGGTGGTGGTGCTCGTGGGCGCCCGGCTGCTGCGGGTGCGCGAGGTCACCTCCCTGGTGGACACCGCCGCGGCGAGGCTGCGACGCGGCTGAGACTCCCTACGATGAGGTGGGTCCACCAAGGTCCGAGACGAGAGCCACGACGTGCGGAGAGTGGGGTGAGCGGTGCCGAGGTCGATGCAGGCCGGTGACGTCCTCGCCGAGCGCTACCGGCTCGACGACCTGCTGGCCGAGAACGGGACCGGCCGCTTCTGGCGTGCCCACGACCTGGTCCTCCACCGCCCCGTCTCGGTCCACATCCTCTCCGCCGACGACGAGCGGGCCGAGCCCGTGCTCCAGGCCGCGCGCCAGGCGGGGCCGGTGATCAGCCGCCGGCTGCTCCGCGTGCTCGACGCCGAGGTCGCCGGCGGGCTCTGCTACGTCGTCAACGAGTGGGGGCAGGGCGACTCCCTCGACGTCCTCCTCACCCGCGAGGGGCCGCTGCCGCCGCGCCGCGCGGCCTGGCTCGTCGCGGAGGTGGCCGACAGCCTCGCCGAGGCGCACGCCGCCGGGCTGGCGCACGGACGACTGGCCCCGGAGAACGTGCTGGTCGACCAGCACGGCCACGTCCGGATCATCGGCTTCGGCGTGGAGGCCGCGCTCCGCGGGCTGCCCGCCGGGCGCATCAACGTCGACGAGATCGACCTCGTCGGCCTGCTCTACTGCGCGCTCACCGGCAAGTGGGCGGGCGTCTCGGACTCCACCCTGCCGCCGGCACCCGAGGTCCACGGCGAGGTGCTGCGTCCCCGCCGGGTGCGCGCCGGCATCCCCCGGATGCTCGACACGTTGTGCGACCACGTCCTCAACCCGCAGCACGCCCCCCGCGAGGAGACGGCCGACCACACCGCGCGCGGCATCCGCGACCTGCTCCTGGACTTCATCGGCGACCTCACCGGCACCCACGTACCGGTGCCGGGCGGCCGCGCGCTCCCCCCCGTGACCCCGCCTCCCGTCCCGCCGGCGGCGCCCACCGCCGTCGTACCCGTGGTGGCACCCGAGCCCGAGGACGCGGGCGAGCAGCCCGCCGAGCCGACCGCGGTGCAGCCGGCGGTCGACCCCCACGCCCCGACGCCGGTCACCGACCTGCCGACCGAGGCCGGCATGCCGGTGTTCCACGACGACGACGAGGTCGACTGGCTGCGCGCCCGCGCCGACCGACCGGAGCCCCCGCCGCCGCTGGAGGACCTGCCGCCCAAGCCGCTCTTCGCCCCCGACCCGCCGGAGGGCGAGCCCGTACGACGACCGCGCCCCGGCTCACGTGCGGCCTCGGCCAACCCGGCGTACTGGCCCTGGGACGCCTCCCAGGACTCGGCCGTGCGCCCGGTCGGTCGCGACACCGGCTCGTGGAGCTCGGGCTCGTGGTCCGCGGACCGCTGGGGCACCGGCGACGGCCTCGACGACACCAGCGACCAGGTGCCCGGGCGCAGCTGGTTCCGCCTGGCGATGATCGTCGGCGTCTGCGTGCTGGTCATGGTGGCAGCCGTGGCGGCCTACCAGCTCGGCCTCAAGCCGCCGATGCCCGGCTCCAGCGACGACGAGCCCACGCCGACCGCCACGACTCCCAGCGTCGCGGCGCCGACCCCCTTCACCGGCCTCACCGCGGTGGACTTCGACCCGCAGGGCTCCGAGCCGCGCGAGGAGAACCCCGACCAGGTGCCCAACGTCCTCGACGGCGACCCCGCGACGTCGTGGAGCACGTCGAGCTACCTGCAGAACTTCGGCCCGGGCGGGCTGAAGACCGGGGTCGGCCTCGTCATCGACCTCGGCGCCACCAAGGGCGTCCGTGAGGTCGTGGTCACCACCGAGGGCGGCCAGACCTCGCTGGCGGCCTACGTCACCTCCTCGCCCCCCACCGGCATCGCCGACCTCACCCCGGTGGGCACCGCCTCGGGCACCGGTCCCCTCACCATCACCCTCGACGAGGCCGTCTCCGGCAGGTACGTCACGGTGTGGCTCACCCTGCTGCCGCCGGTCGGTGCCGAGTTCCGCGGCACCATCTCCGAGGTGCAGGTGCTGGGGTGACGGACCACCGGTCCGACCAGGACCTGCTCCGGGCCCACGTCGACGGCGACGCCGAGGCGTTCGGCGTGCTGTTCTCCCGCCACCGCGACCGCCTGTGGGCCGTGGCGCTGCGCACCATGGGCAACCCCGAGGACGCCGCGGACGGCCTGCAGGACGGGATGATCGCCGCGTTCCGGCGGGCCGGGTCCTACCGGGGCGAGGCCGCGGTGACGACCTGGCTGCACCGCGTGGTCGTCAACGCCTGCCTCGACCGGCTGCGGGCCGCCAGGATCCGGCGGCTCGAGGCGCTGCCCGACGACGTGGAGGACCGCGGCACGCTGGTGGCGACCGCCGAGCACGAGGACCAGCCCGACGCCGTCGCCGAGGACTCCGAGCGGCGTCGCCGGGTGCTCGACGCCCTGGCCACCCTTCCGCCCGACCAGCGTGCCGCCCTGGTCCTGGTCGACATGGAGGGCTACCCCGTCGCCGAGGTCGCCGAGATGCTGGGCTGCGCGGAGGGCACCGTGAAGTCGCGCTGCTCGCGCGGGCGCGCCAGGCTCGCGGGGCTGCTGGTGGACCTCCACCGCCCCGTCGGTGACCCGCCTCACGGGAACCCGCCCCCGGACGGCCCCGTCCAACCCACCGTGCGGCCACGCGGCCCGCCCGCGCGCTGACCCCCCACCCCGACCCGCGCACCCGCCCCTGTCCCACGACCTCCCGAGGAGGTGACCCGATGACCGACTCCCCGCGCCTGCCGCCCGAGGAGGAGCACGTACGCCGCCTGCTCGCCGACGCACGTCACGACGGGCCCGTCCCGCCCGAGGTCGTCGCCCGCCTCGACGAGACCCTCGCCTCCCTCGTCTCCGAGCGCGGCGACGCGCCGCTCGAGCAGTCCGGTCCGGGCACGGACCGCGCCGCCGCCGCACCGGTGGTGGACCTCGGTGCCCGGCGGCGGAGGACGGCCGGCCTCGGGCTGCTGGCCGCAGCCGCCGTCGTCGTCGCGGGAGTGGCCCTCGGCCAGGCCCTGCCCCGCTCGGGCGGCGACGACGCCTCGAGCTCGGGCGGGGTGGCGGCCGAGTCCGACGCCTCTTCCCGAGAGCTCGGCGGCCAGTCGGACGACGGCAGCGCCGACTCCAGCAGTGGCGGCGCCGAGGCCCCCGAGTCGCTCACGAGCCCGGCGCCGCGCGCCGGCCTGCCGACCGTCTCGCTCTCCGACCCCGCCCTGTCCGACCGTCTCCTCGGGCTCCGCCGGGACGCCGCCGCCCGCACGACGGGGCAGCCGCTGGCTCCCGACGTGCAGGGCACCTGCCTCATGCGCGGCATCGGGCCTGGTCGGCGACTGCTCGTCGAGGTCGACGGCCAGCCCGGCACGGTCGTCTACCAGCCGCCGTCCGGTGACGCCCAGCGCGTGGCGATCTTCGTCTGCGGCACCGGTGAGCCCGTCCGCACCCTCACGCTGCCCGCTCCCTGAGCCGTCGGTCCGGCCGCGGGAAGAACGGTCGCCTACGATCGGTTGAGGACGTCGTACGACGCATCCGATCCCCAGCAATGCAGGAGTGACTGACCCCCATGAGCCAGACGACCGCCCCGGCCGACTCGACGCTGCGCAACGTGATCATCATCGGCTCGGGTCCCTCCGGCTACACCGCCGCCGTCTATGCCGCGCGGGCCTCGCTCCACCCCCTGGTCTTCGAGGGGTCGGTGACCGCGGGCGGCGCCCTGATGAACACCACCGAGGTGGAGAACTTCCCGGGCTTCCGCGACGGCATCATGGGCCCGGCGCTGATGGACGAGATGCGCGCCCAGGCCGAGCGCTTCGGCGCCGAGCTCGTCTCCGACGACGTGGTCGAGGTCGACCTCACCGGCGACGTCAAGGTCGTCAGGACCGCCACCGACACCTACACCGCGCGGTCGGTGATCCTCGCCACCGGGTCCGGCTACCGCAAGCTCGGCCTGCCCCGCGAGGAGGAGCTCTCCGGGCGCGGCGTCTCGTGGTGCGCCACCTGCGACGGCTTCTTCTTCCGCGAGCAGGCCATCGCCGTCATCGGCGGCGGCGACTCGGCCGTCGAGGAGGCCACCTTCCTCACCCGCTTCGCCTCCAAGGTCTACCTGGTCCACCGCCGCGACGAGCTGCGCGCCTCCAAGATCATGCAGGAGCGCGCCTTCGCCGACCCCAAGCTCGAGATGGTGTGGAACTCCGAGGTCGCCGCCATCAACGGCGCCGACAAGCTCGAGTCGATCGCGCTGCGTGACACCGTGACCGGGGAGGAGCGCCAGCTCGACGTCACCGGCCTGTTCATCGCCATCGGTCACGACCCGCGCTCGGAGCTGCTGACCGGCCAGGTCGACCTCGACGACGACGGCTACGTCCTCGTCGACCACCCCTCCACCAAGACCAACCTGCCCGGCGTCTTCGCCGCCGGCGACCTGGTCGACCACCACTACCGCCAGGCCATCACCGCCGCCGGCACCGGCTGCGCTGCCGCGCTCGACGCCGAGCGCTTCATCGCCGCCCTCGACCACGAGGCGTCCACCGCGGGTGACGCGGCCGCGACCGTCGCCGAGATCAGCGCGCAGGTGCAGACGGCCGGCGCCTGACCACGTCAGCCACCCGGGGCGGACCCATCGCGGGAACAACTGTCCGCGGGGTGGTGTTGACTGAGGACATCGACGAAACACCGATCTTTTTCCGAAAGGGGCACGTGCCGTGGCCAACATCGCCGCTGTGACCGACGCCGAGTTCGAGGCGCAGGTCCTCAAGTCCGACAAGCCCGTCCTGGTGGACTTCTGGGCAGAGTGGTGCGGCCCGTGCCGCCAGGTCGCCCCGATCCTCGACGAGCTCAATGCCGAGCACGGTGAGAAGCTCACGTTCCTCAAGATGAACGTCGACGAGAACCCGGTGACGCCCTCGTCCTACCGCGTCACCGGCATCCCGACCATCAACGTCTACCAGGGCGGCGAGGTCGTGAAGTCCATCGTGGGCGCCAAGCCCAAGGCCGCGCTCCTCAAGGAGCTCGAGGGCATCATCTGAGACACGCAGTCGGGCGCGCTTGCGCGCACGACGTGGGCGTGGCCAGATCGAGTAGGACCCGCGACTGAGGAACGAAGTCGCGCAGGTCCGTATCGAGATCTGAGGTCTCGATACGCCGCTCGTTCCTCGCGGCTACTCGACCACCGACTGTTTGCTAGTCGCCGGAGGCGGCCCGCACCGATCCGATCGGGCGGGTCGCCTTCTGCGTGGGGCGTACGACTCCCCACATCTTCTCGAGGGCGAGCTCGACCTCGTCCTTCCACCGCAGCGCCGTCCGCAGCTCCATCCGCATGCGTGGCGTGGTGGGGTGCGCGCGCTGGGTCTTGAAACCGACACTGCCGAGGAACTCCGCGGGCAGCACGCAGCCGTGGGTCCTGCCCCGGGTGTCGCCGTAGGCCTCGACCGCGGTGTGGCCGCGCTCGACCAGGTCGGCCGCCATCCCCTGCACCAGCAGGCGTCCGAGGCCGCCGCCCCGCAGGCGCGGATCCACCCAGGCCGTCGCCGCCACGATCGCGTCCGGCGACGACGGTGCCGTAGGCAGCGCAGCCGCACCGGGGAGGTAGGCCGCCGGCGCATAGATGATGTGGCCCACCGTGCGCCCGTCCACGCGTACGACGCGCCCGCACGAGCCCCAGTCACGCAGGACGCCGGAGAGCCAGCTCTCCTTCTGCGCGATCCGTTCGGACTCGTCGAGCCGCGCCCGGTCGACCGCTCCGAGCTCCCAGAACAGGCACGACCGCACGGGGTCGCCCAGCTCCGCGAGGTCGTCGACCTTGAGGCGCGCGGTCTTGCGGGACATGCTCTCGATGCTAGCTCCGGATCGCGCCTGAGAGGATGAGGTCGTGCGCCCGATCCGACAGAGCAAGAAGCTGCAAGGTGTCCGCTACGACGTGCGCGGGCCGATCCTGGTCGAGGCGCAGCGGCTCGAGGCCGAGGGCCACCGCATCCTCAAGCTCAACATCGGCAACACCGCACCCTTCGGCTTCGAGGCGCCCGAGCAGATCCTCGCCGACATGATCCACCACCTCCCCGGGTCGCAGGGGTACGCCGACAGCCAGGGCATCTGGTCGGCGCGCACGGCGGTCATGCACTACTACCAGTCGCACGGCCTGCGCGACGTCGGCGTCGAGGACATCTTCATCGGCAACGGCGTCTCCGAGCTGATCTCGATGGTCCTGCAGGCCTTCGTCGACGACGGCAACGAGATCCTCGTCCCGGCTCCCGACTACCCGCTGTGGACCGGCGCGGTCACGCTGGCCGGCGGCATCCCGGTGCACTACCGGTGCGACGAGGACGACGACTGGAACCCCGACCTGGCCGACATCGAGGCCAAGATCACCGAGAACACCTACGCCCTGGTCATCATCAACCCCAACAACCCCACGGGTGCGGTCTACAGCGAGGAGACGGTCAAGGGGCTCGTCGACATCGCCCGTCGCCACCACCTCGTGGTGATGGCCGACGAGATCTACGAGAAGATCCTGTTCGAGGACGCCCAGCATCACCACGCGGCGACCTATGGCGGCAACGACGTGCTGACGCTGACGTTCTCGGGGCTGTCGAAGGCCTACCGCGTGTGTGGCTACCGCGCGGGCTGGGTGATGATCTCGGGGCCCAAGGAGATCGCGACCGACTTCCTCGAGGGCCTCACGCTCATCGCCAACATGCGCATGTGCGCCAACGTCCCCGCCCAGCACGCGATCCAGACCGCCCTCGGCGGCTACCAGTCGATCGAGGAGCTGATCGGCCCGGGCGGGCGCTTCTACGAGCAGTCGATGCTGGCGCACCGGCTCCTCAACGAGATCCCCGGCGTCTCCAACGTCAAGCCGCGCGGCGCCCTCTACTGCTTCCCTCGCCTGGACCCCGAGGTCTACCCGATCGAGGACGACCAGGAGTTCGTGATCGACCTGCTCCGGGCCAAGAAGATCCTCGTCACCCACGGCACCGGCTTCAACTGGCCCACGCCCGACCACTTCCGCCTGGTCACGCTCCCGGAGGCCAGCGTGCTGGAGGAGGCCATCGGCCGGATCGGGGACTTCCTCGCCACCCGCCGCTGACCGGCCCCCGGGCGTGAGTCGCCCATCACGAACGCTCGCCGCGGCGCGCGGGGGACCCTAGGCTCTCGACCATGCGCGACGTGACCTACCCGCCGATCATCGTGACCGCCAAGACGGCCTTCAAGCTGCTGGGGCAGCGCATCCAGCTGGCCGGCACCGAGCACGTGCCGCGCGAGGGCGGGGTGCTGCTCGCCTACAACCACATCGGCTACGTCGACTTCGTCTACGGCGGTCTCGCCGCCAACCCGTCGGGTCGGCTGGTGCGATTCATGGCCAAGCGCGAGCTCTTCGACCACACCTACGTCGGCCCGCTGATGCGGTCGCTGCACCACATCGAGGTCGACCGGGGCGAGGGCGTCGCGAGCTTCCACACCGCGGTCGACTACCTCAAGCAGGGCGAGGCCGTCGGGATCTTCCCCGAGGCGACGATCTCCCGCGCCATGGAGCTCAAGGACTTCAAGACCGGTGCCGTACGCATCGCGGCGGCCGCCGGCGTACCCGTCGTGCCGGTGATCATGTGGGGCACGCAGCGGATGATGACCAAGGACCACCCCCGCGACTTCTCGCGCGGCAAGACGATCTCGATCCGGGTCGGGGAGCCGCTCCACCCGACCGGCGACGACCCGGTGGCCGAGACGGCCGCGCTGAAGGCCCGGATGTCGCAGATGCTGGTCGAGGCGGTCCGCGACTACCCGGCCGACGAGCAGCCTCCCGGCTCCTGGTGGGTGCCCGCTTCCCTCGGCGGCTCCGCCCCCACCCTCGAGGAGGCCGCCCGCCTCGACGCCGAGGAGAAGCGTGAGCGGGCGCGCAAGCGTGCCGAGAAGCGGGCAAAGCGACAAGCCGACAAGTAGACCTGTCGACAGGTCGATCTGTCGCTTTGTCGACATTCGCCGTTCGGTGGTCGAGTAGCCGAGCGAGGAACGAGCGAGGCGTATCGAGACCTCATCGACACGGGCGGGATTTCGATACGTCCCTTGCGCGGCTTCGTTCCTCAGCCGCGGGGCCACTCGATCTGGCCGGATCCACACGCCCTGCTCGTGCCTCGCAGGCCGTTGTCCGTCTCAGATGGGGCGGTCGTCGCGGTTGCGCGGGTCCATGATGTCGACGATGCGGCGGAGGTCGTCGAGGCTGGCGAACTCCACGGTGATCTTGCCCTTGGCCTTGCCGAGGTCCACCTTGACCCGGGTCTCGAGACGGTCGGAGAGCCGGTCGGCGAGCTCGGCCAGCCCGGGGGCCACCGGCTTGCTGCGGGTGAGCCGCGGGGCGTCGTCGGCCTCGACGCCGACGGACACGATCTCCTCGAGGCCGCGCACGGAGATGCCCTCGGCGGTGACGCGTGCCGCGAGCTTGTCCTGCAGGCCGGCGTCGTCGACGCTCAGGAGCGCGCGGGCGTGGCCCGCGGAGAGCACGCCGGCAGCGACGCGACGCTGGACGGGCGGGGAGAGCTTGAGCAGGCGCAGGGTGTTGGAGATCTGCGGGCGCGAACGGCCGATGCGCTGGGCCAGCTCCTCGTGGGTGCACTCGAAGTCCTCGAGCAGCTGGCCGTAGGCAGCAGCCTCCTCGAGCGGGTTCAGCTGGGAGCGGTGCAGGTTCTCCAGGAGCGCGTCGCGCAGCATGTCGTTGTCGTCGGTCTCGCGCACGATCGCCGGGATCGTGTCGCGCCCGGCCTCCTGGGAGGCGCGCCAGCGCCGCTCGCCCATGATGAGCTCGTAGGAGTCCTCACCGGTCCGGCGTACGACGACCGGCTGGAGCAGGCCGACCTCGCGGATCGAGTGCACCAGCTCGGCGAGTGCCTCCTCCTCGAAGACCTGGCGGGGCTGGCGGGCGTTGGGGCGCACCTGCGTGATCGGGAGCTCGGCGAAGTAGGCGCCGGCCACGGGCTCCCCGCCGACGGACCCGTTCGACGTGGTCGGTCCCGTCTGCTGGGACTCGGGGGCGGAGGAGTGCCCGCCAACAACGCCGTCGGTCCTCGTCGGGCCGTGCCCGTTGGTGGACGCGGCGTCGGGAGAGGGGACCTGGTGGCTGGGAGCCGTCGGGATCAGCGAGCCCAGCCCGCGACCGAGTCCACGACGAGGAGGGGTGGCGTTCATGCTGGTGCTCCCTTGCTGGCGATCTCTCGGGCGGCCTCGAGATAGGAGAGGGCACCCGCCGAGGCCGGATCGTAGGTCATCACGGTCTGCGCGTAGGACGGCGCCTCCGACACGCGCACCGACCGGGGGACGGCGGTCTTGAGCACCTGGTCGCCGAAGTGGCTGCGCACCTCCTCCGCCACGCCAGCAGCGAGGCGGGTGCGGGCGTCGTACATGGTGAGCAGGATCGTGGACACCACGAGCTGGGGGTTGAGGTGCTGGCGCACCATGTCGACGGTCTCGAGCAGCTGGCCCAGACCCTCGAGGGCGTAGTACTCGGCCTGGATCGGGATGAACATCTCGCGACCGGCGACGAGAGCGTTGAGGGTCAGCAGGCCGAGGGAGGGCGGGCAGTCGACGAAGACGTAGTCGAAACGCTCCTCACCCACCTCGGTGGCGGTGCCGACGAGCGGGTGACCGCTGATGGCCCGCGCGAGACGCTGCTCGCGCGCCACGACGCTCACCAGCTCGATCTCGGCGCCAGCGAGGTCGATCGTGGCCGGCACGGCCCACAGCCCGGGCAGGTCGGCGCACTCGGTCATGACCTCGCCGAGCGGCTGGCCGTCGACCAGCATGTCGTAGGTCGAGGGAACCCCGCGATGGTGCTCCACGCCCAGCGCGGTCGACGCGTTGCCCTGGGGGTCCAAGTCGATGACCAGCACCTTCTGGCCGAGCTGGGCCAGGCCGGCGGCGACGTTCACCGTCGAGGTGGTCTTGCCGACGCCGCCCTTCTGGTTGGCGACCACGAAGACGCGGGTCGCAGCGGGACGGGGCACGCCCTGACGACGGAGACCGCCCGTCCGGGCCAGCACCGAGTGCTGGGCGGCCTGGGCCAGCGGCGTGCCGGCGTCGTGGAAGGAGTCGTCCTGCGCGGCGATGTCGCCCGCGGTCCGGACCTGCCACGTCGGGCGCGTTTCACGTGAAACATCGACCGATCCAGTTTCACGTGAAACGGTCCAGTCCTGTGGACGAGCGCTGTCATCCTGTGGATAGTCCCGCTCAGCAGGCGTGTCATCCACGGTGGAAAACTCTCCGTCGCCACGGCTCGAGGCATCACTCGGGGCTCGCCAACCCACGTTCTCGGCGGGGTCTCCGGACACCTCAGCTCACCTCTCCACTTCGGTTGCGCGACTTGCGGGATCGTCCTTTGCGGCGCTCGGCGCCGCGCTGCGCCGCAGGCGCAAGGGGCCAACCTATCCGGGACGGGTCGGCCCAAGGGATCCGCACCACCGTCGTCGGTGGATCCACGAGCCCCACGCCCACCTCGAACACCTCCGGCTCCCCGCAGCGCCAGGTCGCGAGGAAGTCTGCCACGGATGCGATCTCCTCGTGCACCGAGCGGCCCTTCATCGCCACCAGCGCGCCCATGGGGGCCACCAGCGGCATCGACCACCCCAGCAGGCGCTCGAGAGGGGCGACCGCTCGGGAGGTGACCACGTCGAACGTCGATCGGCCGTGAAGGTCCTCGGCGCGCCCGCGTACGACGGTGACGTGCTCGAGGCCGAGCTCGGTGACCACCTCGTCGAGGAACGTCGTACGCCGCAGGAGGGGCTCCACCAGGGTGACCCGGAGGTCGGGGCGGGCGATGGCGATGACCAGGCCGGGGAGTCCGGCGCCGGTGCCGATGTCGCACACGGTCGCCGAGTCCGGGACGGCCTCGGCCAGCACCGCCGAGTTGAGGATGTGCCGGTCCCACAGCTTCGGGGCCTCGCGGGGTCCGATCAGGCCTCGGACCACGCCTTCGGTCGCGAGGAGGTCCGTGTAGCGGACGGCGAGGTCGAGGCGCTCGGACGCGAACACCCTCCGTGCCGCAACGGGGACGGAGGGTGGTCTCGACATGGGCCCGACGGGCCTGCTCGACCCGACGGTTTCACGTGAAACGTCGTCGCTCACGCGGGGAGGATCACCACGTGGCGCTTCGGCTCGGCACCCTCGGACTCCGAGGTGAGGCCGGCAGCAGCCACCACGTCGTGCACGACCTTGCGCTCGAAGGCACTCATGGGCTCGAGGGAGAGGGCCTCGCCGCTCTCCTTCACCTCGGCGATGGACTTCTCGGCGAGCGCGACGAGGCGCGTGCGCTGCTGGGCTCGGTGGCCGCCGACGTCGAGCATCAGCCGCGACCGCTCACCGGTCTCGCGGTAGACGGCCAACCGGGTCAGCTCCTGCAGCGCTTCGAGCACCTCGCCATTGCGGCCCACGAGCAGGCTCAGGTCCGCGCCGCCGATCTGGACGCTGGCGCGGTCGCCCTCCACGTCCATGTCCAGGTCACCATCGAGGTCCGCGATGTCGAGCAGCTCCTCGAGGTAGTCCGCCGCGATGTCGCCCTCGTGCTCGAGGCGCTGCACCTTGGAGGGGCGGCCGGCCGCTCCGGACTCCTCGGTCTCCGTGCTCTCGGCGGCGTCGCCTGCCGCGGTCGGCTCGGTGGCTGGCGCGTCCGCGGCCTCCACCGCGTCGCTGTCGGTCATCTGCTCACTCACGTGTGTCTCCTGCTTCTCGGTCAGGGTGGGCGGCTCCGCGCACGGGTCGCCCGGGAACGTCTGGGTCAGCGCTTCTTCTTGTTGCGCTGGGCCTTGGTCTGGCGCTGCGGCTGCACCCGCGCCTGCGCCTTCTCCTCGCGCTTGGACTCGGCCTCGGCCGCGAGGCGCTCCTCCTCGACCTGGGCCGGGGTCTTCAGGCCGTGGCGTTCGGCCTTGTGCCGGTCGCGCTCCTCCTTGGCCTTGGCGGCCGGGGTGCCCGGGGCGGGGTTGTTGCGGATCACGTAGAACTGCTGGCACATGGTCCAGAGGTTCGAGATGGTCCAGTAGACGAGGACGCCGATGGGGAAGGCGATGCCGCCGACGGCGAAGACGACGGGGAGCACGTAGAGCAGGAGCTTCTGCTGCTGGGCGTAAGGGCCGGACAGCGCGTCGGCCGGCATGTTCTTGCTCATCAGCTGGCGCTGCGTCATGAAGGTGGTCGCCGTCATGGCCACCACGAGGATCGCGGCGACGACCACGACGCCGCCCACGCCACCGGTCAGGGTCCCGGAGACGGGGATGTCACCGAAGAACTTGGCGTCGCGGAACTGACCGGCCAGCTCGGTGTCCATGAAGCCGTGGGCCTTGCCCTTGCGAGCGGCCTGGTCGAGCATCCGGAACAGCGCGAGGAAGATCGGCATCTGGAGCAGGATCGGAAGGCACGAGGCGAACGGGTTGGTGCCCGAGTCCTTGTAGAGCTTCATCGTCTCCTGGGCGAGCTTCTCCCGGTCGTGGCCGTACTTCTTCTGCAGCTCACGCACCTTGGGCTGGATGAGCTGCATGTTGCGGCTGGACTTGATCTGCTTGACGAAGAGCGGGATCAGGGCGGTGCGCACGACGAGGGTGAGCCCGATGATCGAGAGGATCCACGTCCAGCCACCGGCCGGGTCGAGGCCGAGCGCGGACAGCCCCCTGTGGAAGCCGACCAGGATGAAGGACACCGCGTAGTAGAGCGGCGCCATGATCGCGTGGCCGATGGATCCGAAGAAGTCGAGCACTCATGCTCCTCGAGTTGCGGGGGACTCCACGGCCGAGTCGGCGCGGGAGGGAACGGGGTCGTAGCCGCCGGCTGCCCACGGGTGGCAGCGGCCGAGACGGCGTACGGAGAGCCAGGTGCCGCGCACCGCGCCGTGCTCGGTGACGGCCTCGAGGGCGTACGCCGAGCAGCTCGGGTGGTAGCGACACACCTGGCCGTAGAGCGGGCTGATCGCGAACCGCCACGCGCGGATGAAGGCGATGAGGAGGTGCTTCATCGGACGCTCACCTTGCTCAGCGTACGGTCGAGGTCAGCACCCAGGGTCGCGTACGACGCGTCGGCGGCGGCCGGGAGGGCGCGCACCACGAGAGCAGCACGACCCGGAAGCCCCTCCAGTGCAGGAAGGTGCTCCCGGGTCAGGTGGCGAAGTCGTCTCTTCACACGATTGCGTGTGGCGGCGTTGCCCACGGCCTTGCTGACCGTGAACCCCACCTGGACCGGTGCGGGCTCCGCCTCGGGGTCCACCCACAGGTGGACGACCAACGTGGAGCTGCCGGCTCGTCGCCCACTTCGGACAGCGCGACGGAAACCGTCACTGTCGGTGAGGCGATGGACAGCGGAGAGCACGGCGCGTGCCGTGAGCTCTGGCCGTCAGACGGCCAGGCTCTTGCGGCCCTTGCGGCGACGGCTCGACAGGATCGCGCGGCCGGCGCGGGTCCGCATGCGCAGACGGAAGCCGTGCACCTTGTGACGGCGACGGTTGTTCGGCTGGTACGTACGCTTGCTCACGGCTATTTCTCCGAAGGTTTCGAGGGATGTCCACTCCACTGCCAGGTCAGTGCTGGGCCCGAGGTGGTGCGTTCGGCCGGCACCGCCCACCCACGCGGCCGCCTGGTGGCGGATCGTGGACATGCGGCACCCGTCGACATGGAGCGACCGGCCAACGGTACGCGGTGGGGAAAGAGGGGGTCAAACCCACGGGGACCCTCCCACGGCCGGCCTGTGGATGACGTCTTGCCCGAGGCCTCGGGAGATTGTTACGTTCCACCCCTCCCCCGGCTGTGGAAACAACGGCTTCGACCTGGTTCGCAGCATCGTGTGACCTGGGTCACAAGCCCCTCGAAAGTGCGTCTGACCTGCAGGAATGCTGGAACGATCAACGCCGGCAGCAGGGTGGGGGCCTCGATCCCAACGATGAGGCGCAGCAGTTCACAGCTTGTGGAGAACTCTGTGGACCAAGGTTTCGCCACCTCCGTGGTGTGAGCCCGAAGACAATGGTGGAAGTGAAGGCGGTCCGGTGGACGACCAGCAGGTAGATCTCGGGACGGCGTGGCAGCAGATCGTCGAGGACCTCCAGCCCAACCAGCGGGCCTGGCTGCGTCCCAGCGTCCCGGTCACCCTTCACGAGAACACCGCCATCATCGCGGTGCCCAACGACTTCACGCGCAACCAGCTCGAGGGCCGGCTGCGCAACCACATCGAGGACGCGCTGACCGAGGGCTTCGGCCGCGAGATCCGGATGCTCGTCACGGTCAACCCGGCGCTCGAGGACCAGGGCGCGCCGCACGTCGACGAAGCGACAGATCGATCTGTCGCTTTGTCGACAAATGAACCGCTGCTCGAGCCGGCCAGCCCACCCGCCCTCGTGGAGCCGCACGAGCCGGCCCCGAGCAGCGCCGAGCGACGTCCCTCGGCGCTGGAGACGCGGCTCAACCCCAAGTACACGTTCGAGACCTTCGTCATCGGCTCGTCCAACCGCTTCCCCCACGCGGCCGCCGTCGCGGTCGCCGAGGCTCCGGGGAAGGCGTACAACCCGCTCCTGGTCTACGGCGAGTCCGGCTTGGGCAAGACGCACCTGCTGCACGCGATCGGCCACTACGTGCGCAGCCTCTACAGCAACGCGAAGGTGCGCTACGTCTCCAGCGAGGAGTTCACCAACGAGTTCATCAACGCGATCCGCGACGACCGGCAGGACCGCTTCAAGCGGCGCTACCGCGACGTGGACGTGCTGCTGATCGACGACATCCAGTTCCTCGAGGGCAAGACCCAGACGCAGGAAGAGTTCTTCCACACGTTCAACACCCTCCACAACGCCAACAAGCAGATCGTGCTCACCTCCGACCGCGCACCCAAGCGGCTCGAGGCGCTGGAGGACCGGCTGCGCAACCGGTTCGAGTGGGGCCTCATCACCGACGTGCAGCCCCCGGACCTCGAGACCCGCATCGCGATCCTGCGCAAGAAGGCCGCGATGGACCGGCTCACCGCCCCGCCGGACGTGCTCGAGTTCATCGCCTCGAAGATCCAGACCAACATCCGCGAGCTCGAGGGTGCCCTGATCCGGGTCACGGCGTTCGCCAACCTCAACCGCCAGGAGGTCGACATGACCCTGGCCGAGATCGTGCTCAAGGACCTGATCCCCGAGGGCGGCGAGCCCGAGATCACGCACGCGCTGATCATCGCCCAGACCGCGGCCTACTTCGGCGTCTCGCTCGAGGACCTCACCGGTCCCTCCCGCGGCCGGCACCTCGTCATGGCCCGCCAGATCGGCATGTACCTGTGCCGCGAGCTGACCAGCATGTCGCTGCCGCAGATCGGCCGGGAGTTCGGCGGCCGCGACCACACGACGGTGATGTACGCCGACCGCAAGATCCGCCAGCTCCTCGCCGAGCGCCGCGCGGTCTTCAACCAGGTCAGCGAGCTCACCAACCGCGTGAAGATGCAGGCCCGCCAGGCCTGAGCCGTCCGACACCGCTGTCGTGTGGAGAAGTTGTGGTTCGGTCCGGCGCTTCGTCCCCAGGCCCTGTGGATGCCTCGGGACGAACAACAAGGACCGCGCGGCCGTCCACACACCGCGTCCGCTTGGCAGGGCGGCGTCCACACCCGTCGTGCACACGGTCCCAGCGCACTGACCTGCGCAAACAGCGGTTGTCCACAGTTTCCACGGACCCTATGACCACTATGAACCTCAACACTGGTCCGATCTCCCACCAACACTGAACACACCACGCTCTGGGGAGAACCCTGCCGAAGCCCGAGGTGCGCGTGGCAGGATGCACTTCCCACGCTCTCGCGTGATCCGATCGCTGCGCCCACGCAGCCCTCTCTCGTTGTCAGCTGCTTTTCTCCCCGAGGAGATCCTTGTGAAGTTCCGCGTCGAACGCGACGTCTTCGCCGACGCCGTTGCCTGGGCTGCCCGCAGCCTGCCGATCCGACCCAGCTCCCCGGTCCTGGCCGGCCTGCTGATCGAGGCGAGCGACGCCGGTCTGGTGCTCTCCACCTTCGACTACGAGACCTCGGCCCGCGCGACGCTCAACGCCGAGGTCAACGACGAGGGCAAGGCACTGGTCAGCGGTCGCCTCCTCGCCGACATCTGCCGCAGCCTGCCCGCCAAGCCTGTGGAGATGACCCTGGAGGGCCCGCGCGTCTCGCTGACCTGCGGCTCCGCGCGCTTCAGCCTCCAGACGATGCCGGTCGACGACTACCCGACGCTGCCCGAGATGCCCTCGGCCACCGGCACCGTCTCCAGCGCCGACTTCGCCCACGCCGTCTCCCAGGCCGTCACCGCGGCGGGCCGCGACGACATGCTGCCGGTGCTCACCGGCGTCCGGATCGAGATCGACGGGTCCACTATGGCGCTGCTCGCCACCGACCGCTTCCGCCTCTCGCACCGCGAGCTCACCTGGAACCCGCAGTCGCCCGACGAGTCGGTCGCCGCGCTGGTGCCGGCCAAGGTTCTCGGCGACACCGCCAAGTCGCTGACCTCGGGCGCCGAGGTCACCATCGCGCTCAGCGCGAGCGGTGCCGGCGAGGGACTCATCGGCTTCGAGGGCACCGGCCTGGGCGGCGTACGTCGCACCACCACCCGCCTGCTCGACGGCGAGTTCCCCAAGGTGCGCTCCCTCTTCCCGGCCGAGCACCTGACGGTCGCGAAGGTCAACAAGGCCGAGCTCATCGAGACCGTCAAGCGCGTCGCGCTGGTCGCCGAGCGCAACACCGCGGTGCAGATGCAGTTCGCCGACAACCAGATCGTGCTCGACGCCGGCTCCGGTGACGAGGCCATGGCGACCGAGGCCGTCGACGCCGAGATCAACGGCGACGACCTCACGACCGGCTTCAACCCGCAGTTCCTCCTCGATGGCCTCACCGCCATCGACGGGGAGTTCGTCGACCTCGCGTTCACCCAGGCCACCAAGCCGGTGGTCATCTCGGGCACGGACGCCGACGACGACACCCACTCGTTCCGCTACTTGCTGATGCCGCGCCGCCTGCTGTCCTGACCCCCTGAGGCGTGGGGACTAGGCTCGCGGGATGGACATCGGACTCGTCGGGCTCGGCAAGATGGGCGGCAACATGCGCGAGCGCATGCGCCGCGCGGGACTCACGGTCGTGGGCTTCGACCGCAACCCCGACGTCAGCGACGTCGACTCCCTGGCCGCCCTCGTCGAGGCGCTGCCCAGCCCGAAGGTCGTCTGGGTGATGGTCCCGGCCGGCGACCCGACCAGGGCGACGGTCGAGGAGCTCGCGGGCCTCCTGGGCGAGGGCGACGTGGTCGTGGACGGCGGCAACTCCCGCTGGACCGACGACATCGCCAACGCCGCGCTGCTCGCCGAGAAGAAGATCGGCTACGTCGACTGCGGCGTCTCCGGCGGCGTCTGGGGGCTGGAGAACGGCTACGCCCTGATGTACGGCGGCGACGCCGATGACATCGCCAAGGTCCAGCCGGCCTTCGACGCGCTGCGCCCCGAGGGCGACTTCGGCTCCGTGCATGCCGGCAAGGTGGGCGCCGGGCACTTCTCCAAGATGGTCCACAACGGCATCGAGTACGCCATCATGCAGGCCTACGCCGAGGGCTGGGAGCTGCTCGAGAAGGCCGAGCTCACCGACAACGTGACCGAGGTCTTCCGCTCGTGGCGCGAGGGCACGGTGATCCGCTCGTGGCTGCTCGACCTCATGGTCAACGCCCTCGACGAGGACCCCGGCCTCAGCAAGATCGCCGGCTACGCCGAGGACTCGGGCGAGGGACGGTGGACGGTCGAGGCCGGCATCGAGAACGCCGTCGCGACGCCTGCCATCACCGCCGCGCTCTACGCGCGCTTCGTCTCCCGCCAGGACGACTCCCCGACCATGAAGGCCGTTGCCGCGATGCGCAACCAGTTCGGCGGCCACGCGGTGCGCTCGACGGCCCCGAAGGGCGGCGACGCCGAGGGCACCAGCGGTGCCGAGCAGTCGGAGACGTCGAAGCAGGCCGGCGCCGGCAGCGGTCACGAGGCCGGGGAGAGCTAGGCCCCCTTTGCACGTCGCCCACTTGACCCTGCACAACTTCCGCTCCTACGCCGACATCGACGTCGCGCTGGAGCCTGGAGCCACGGCCTTCATCGGCCGCAACGGCCAGGGCAAGACCAACCTCGTCGAGGCGATCGACTACCTCTCCCGCCTCTCCTCGCACCGCGTCGCCACCGACGCCCCGCTGGTCAGGGCCGGTGCCGACCAGGCGATCGTGCGGGCGTCGGTCGTGAAGGAGGGGCGTACGGCACTGCTCGAGGTCGAGCTCAACCCGGGCCGGGCCAACCGGGCGCGCATCAACCGCTCTCCCCTGCCCCGACCCCGCGAGATCATCGGCCTGGTCCGCACCGTCGTCTTCGCACCCGACGACCTGACCCTGGTCAAGGGCGACCCGTCGGACCGCCGCAAGCTCCTCGACGACCTGCTGGTGATGCGCACGCCCCGTCTCGCCGGGGTGCGCTCCGACTACGACCGGATCCTCAGGCAGCGCAACAGCCTGCTCAAGACCGCCGGCGTCGCGCGCGGCTCCTCACGCGACGCGGCGCTCTCCACGCTGGAGATCTGGGACGACAACCTCGCCCGCGTCGGCGGTGAGCTGCTCGCGGCGCGGTTGCGGCTGGTCGACGACCTGCGTCCCTACCTCGGCAAGGCCTACGAGGCGGTGGCGCGCGGGGCGTCGCGCGACGACGCCGACCTCGACTACAGGGCGAGCATCGACCTCCCGAGCGGTCCGTTGGTCGATGAGGTCGCGCAGCGACCGTCACGAGACCAGGACGAGCTGAGCGGCGCGTTGCTCGAGGCGATCGCCGCGCGGCGCAAGGAGGAGCTGGACCGCGGCATCTCGCTCGTCGGCCCGCACCGCGACGAGCTCCTGCTCACCCTCGGGGACGGCGACCTGCGGCTCCCGGTCAAGGGCTACGCCTCGCACGGCGAGTCGTGGTCCTTCGCGCTGGCGCTCAGGCTGGCGTCGTACGACCTGCTCCGCGCCGACGGCGACGACCCGATCCTCGTGCTCGACGACGTCTTCGCCGAGCTCGACGCGGAGCGGCGCAGCCAGCTGGCGCAGCTGGTGGCGGGTGCCGAGCAGGTGCTCGTGACGGCGGCGGTCGCGGCCGACGTGCCGGCGTCCCTGCAGGGCGTGCGCTTCGTCGTCGCCGACGGGGAGGTGACCCGTGACGAGTGACGACGACGAGGTCCGTCATGAGGATGCCGGGTCCGCACCCGCAGAGCCCATGACGCCCGGTGAGGCGCACCGACCCGACGGGCTCGACCTGGCCCGGGCTGCCGCGCGCGCCGCGGCCGCGAGCCCCGGGACGCCGGCGAGGAAGAGGTCGTCGTCACCGCGACGTCGTACGCAGACGACCTCGTCGGGCGCGCGCCCGGACGACCGCGACCCCCAGCTGCTCGACGCGGCGATGGGCCGGCTCATCGCCAACCACGGCTGGGAGCTCGACCTCAAGGTCCAGGGCGTGTTCGGCCGCTGGGCCGAGCTCGTCGGCTCCGAGATCGCCGACCACTGCACGCCGGAGTCGTTCGCCGACGGACGCCTCGTCGTGCGCACCGACTCGACCGCCTGGGCCACCCAGCTCAAGCTGCTCGCGCCCAGCGTCGTACGACGCCTCAACACCGAGCTCGGTCACGGCACCGTCACCGTCATCGACGTGCACGGCCCCCACCTGCCCACCTGGAAGAAGGGCCGGTTGTCGAGCCGTGACGGCCGCGGCCCGCGCGACACCTACGGCTGAGGCACCCCGTCCGCGTGAGCCCTGATCTGGCGATCTGAGGGCCTCCCGACCGTAGGGGGACCCACCGGCCCCCCTGTTCGGCCCTGTGAACCGGCCTCATGCGGCCCCTGAGGGCGTCTTTTTCCACCGATCACCCCCATCTGCGGGGTTGATGCTTCGGTTGGAGGCCCGTGGACGGTAGTATGACAAGTCGAGTCGCACGCTTGGTTGCCACCGCAACAGCCGCGACTCGACTCATGTCGAACGCCCCTCGCGGGCGACGAGAAGAAGGCTGTGCCTTGAGCGAAGAGAACGTCGAGAACACCACCGCTCCGACCCACACCTCGCCATCAGCACCCACGCCAGCAGACCCCTCCCCCGCCGAGGCCATCGCCGAGGCCGTCGAGGCAGCGCAGGAGGCCGCGGTCGAGGCCGTCGCCGAGAAGCGCTCGTCGACCGCGGTCGGCACCGACGTCGAGTACGACGCCTCCGCGATCCAGGTCCTCGAGGGCCTCGAGGCCGTGCGCAAGCGCCCCGGCATGTACATCGGCTCCACCGGTGAGCGCGGCCTGCACCACCTGATCTGGGAGATCGTGGACAACGGCGTCGACGAGGCGCTCGCGGGCTACGCGACCCGGATCGTGCTGACCCTCCAGGCCGACGGCGGCGTCCGGGTCGAGGACAACGGCCGCGGCATCCCGACCGACACGGCCCCCGGACAGGAGATGCCGGCGCTCACGATGGCGCTGACGATGCTCCACGCCGGCGGCAAGTTCGGTGGCGGCGGCTACAAGGTGTCGGGCGGCCTCCACGGCGTCGGCGTCTCGGTGGTCAACGCGCTCTCCACCCGGCTGGTCGCGGAGGTCAAGAACCGTGGTCACCTGTGGCGCCAGAGCTTCCAGCTCGGCGTGCCGGACGCCGACCTCGAGCAGGTCCGGCCGCTGGAGCCCGGTGAGGGCACCGGCACGACCGTGACCTGGTACGCCTCCGAGGACATCTTCGAGCACACCACCTACAACCTCGAGACGATCACCTCGCGCCTGCGCGAGATGGCGTTCCTCAACAAGGGCGTCGAGTTCGTCATCCGCGACGAGCGCGCCGACGCCGAGTCCCGCGTCGACGCCGTGCAGGACGACACCATCGACAACGCGGTCGACAACGCCGGCCACGACGCGATCAAGCGCGCCGAGAGCGGCGGGCTCGAGCAGGTCTTCAAGTACGACCGCGGCCTCGTCGACTACGTCGAGCACCTCAACCGCCGCAAGGACAAGGCCAACGCCACCGTCATCTCCTTCGAGGCCGAGACGGCCGAGGGGGCCTCGGGCCAGCACATGAGCCTCGAGGTCGCGATGCAGTGGAACACCTCCTACACCGAGTCGGTCCACACCTTCGCCAACAACATCAACACCCACGAGGGCGGCACGCACGAGGAGGGCTTCCGGGCGTCGCTCACCTCCCTGGTCAACAACTGGGGCGAGGAGTGGGGCCTGATCAAGAAGAAGGAGGACCGGGTCTCCGGGGACGACATCCGCGAGGGCCTGACCGCCATCATCTCGATCAAGCTCGGCGAGCCACAGTTCGAGGGCCAGACCAAGACCAAGCTCGGCAACACCGAGGCCAAGGGCTTCACCCAGCGGATCATGAACGACCAGCTCGGCGCGTGGTTCGAGCAGAACCCGGCCGAGGGCAAGGACATCGTCCGCAAGTCCCAGGCCGCGGCCAACGCCCGCATCGCCGCCCGCAAGGCGCGCGAGCTCGCGCGCGGTCGCAAGGGCCTGCTCGGCGGCGGCGGCCTGCCCGGCAAGCTGAGCGACTGCCAGTCGACCAACCCGGAGGAGTGCGAGGTCTTCATCGTCGAGGGCGACTCGGCCGGTGGCTCCGCGCGCCAGGGCCGCGACCCGCGCATCCAGGCGATCCTCCCGATCCGCGGCAAGATCCTCAACGTCGAGAAGGCCCGCATCGACAAGGTGCTCGCCAACTCCGAGGTGCAGGCGATCATCTCCGCGCTCGGCACCGGCATCCACGAGGAGTTCGCCCTCGAGAAGCTGCGCTACCACAAGGTCGTGATGATGGCCGACGCCGACGTCGACGGCCACCACATCAACACCCTGCTGCTGACGCTGCTGTTCCGGTTCATGAAGCCGCTGATCGAGCACGGCTACGTCTACATGGCTCAGCCGCCGCTCTACCGCTTGCGGTGGAACAAGCCCGCCGAGCACGAGTTCGTCTACTCCGACGCCGAGCGCGACGCGCTGCTCGCCGACGGCCAGGCCCAGGGCAAGAAGCTCCCCAAGGAGAACCCGGTCCAGCGCTACAAGGGTCTCGGCGAGATGAACGCCGACGAGCTGTGGGAGACCACGATGGACCCCGACGCCCGCCTGATGAAGCAGGTCACCCTCGAGGACGCCGCCCAGGCCGACGAGATCTTCTCGATCCTCATGGGCGAGGACGTCGAGCAGCGCCGCTCCTTCATCCAGCGCAACGCCAAGGACGTTCGATTCCTCGATATCTAGGTCGCTAGCAGCATCTACGACGCGCCCTAGACATCGATAGAACGCAAGAGAGAAGCGAAGAATGACTGAGATCCCCACCGACAACGCCGGCGGCGGCGACGGCTTCGGATTCGGCGACGAGCGCATCCAGCCGATCGAGCTGCAGACGCTGATGCAGCAGTCCTACATCGACTACGCGATGACCGTCATCGTCGGGCGCGCGCTGCCCGACGTACGCGACGGGCTCAAGCCGGTGCACCGCCGGATCCTCTACGCGATGTACGACGGCGGCTACCGCCCCGACCGCGGCTTCTCCAAGTGCTCGCGCGTCGTCGGTGACGTCATGGGTCAGTACCACCCGCACGGCGACACCGCGATCTACGACACCATGGTGCGCCTCGCGCAGCCGTGGGTGCTGCGCGCGCCGCTGATCAACGGCCAGGGCAACTTCGGCTCGCCGGGCAACGACTCCGCCGCCGCCATGCGGTACACCGAGTGCCGGATGGCACCGCTGGCGATGGAGATGGTGCGCGACATCGACGAGGACACCGTCGACTTCCGCCCCAACTACGACGGTCGCTCGCAGGAGCCGACCATCCTGCCCTCGCGCTTCCCCAACCTCCTGGTCAACGGCTCGGCCGGCATCGCGGTCGGCATGGCGACCAACATCCCGCCGCACAACCTGCGCGAGGTCGCCGAGGGCGCGGTGTGGGCGCTCGAGCACCCCGACGCCACGCGCGAGGAGCTCCAGGACGCGCTCGTCGAGCGGATCAAGGGCCCCGACTTCCCCAACGGCGCGCTGATCGTGGGCCGCCAGGGCATCGAGCAGGCCTACCGCACCGGACGCGGCTCGATCACCCAGCGGGCGGTCGTCGAGATCGACGAGGACGCCAAGGGCCGCACGATGCTGGTCATCAGCGAGCTCCCCTACATGGTCAACCCGGACAACCTGGCGCTCAAGATCGCCGAGCTGGCCGACTCCGGCCGGATCCAGGGCATCTCCGACGTGCGCGACGACACCAGCTCGCGCACGGGCCAGCGCCTGGTCATCATCCTGAAGCGCGACGCCGTGGCCCGGGTGGTGCTCAACAACCTCTTCAAGCACACCGAGCTCCAGTCCAACTTCTCGGCCAACATGCTGGCGCTGGTCGACGGGGTGCCGCGCACGCTGTCGGTCGACCAGTTCATCTCCAACTGGGTGACCCACCAGATCGAGGTCATCCAGCGGCGCACGCGCTTCCGCCTCGCCGAGGCCGAGCGGCAGGCGCACATCTACCGCGGCCTGGTCAAGGCGCTCGACGCCCTCGACGAGGTCATCGCGCTCATCCGCCGCAGCCCCGACGTCGAGGAGGCCCGCTCCGGCCTCATCGAGCTGCTCGACATCGACGAGGTCCAGGCCAACGCCATCCTCGAGATGCAGCTGCGCCGCCTCGCCGCCCTCGAGCGGCAGAAGATCATGGACCGCCTCGCCGAGCTCGAGCGCGTCATCGCCGACCTCGAGGACATCCTGGCCAACGAGGCGCGCCAGCGGCAGATCGTCTCCGACGAGCTGCACGAGATCACCGAGAAGTACGGCAACGAGCGGCGCACGCAGATCATCGCGGCCGACGGCGACCTCTCGATGGAGGACCTGATCCCCGACGAGGACCTGGTCGTCTCCATCACCCGCGGCGGCTACGCCAAGCGCACCCGTGCCGACCAGTACCGCCTGCAGAAGCGCGGTGGCAAGGGCGTACGAGGAGCGACCCTGCGCGGTGACGACGTGGTCCAGCACTTCATCGCGACCACCAACCACCACTGGCTGCTGTTCTTCACCACCGCCGGTCGCGTCTACCGCACCAAGGCCTACAACCTGCCCGAGGCGGCGCGCGACGCGAAGGGCGGCCACGTCGCCGGCCTGCTGAGCTTCCAGCCCGACGAGGACATCGCCCAGGTGCTCGCGATCCGCGACTACGACCAGGCTCCCTACCTCGTGCTCGCCACCCGCACCGGCCTGGTCAAGAAGACCAAGCTCGGCGACTACAACAGCCCGCGCCAGGCCGGTGTCATCGCGATCAACTTCCGCGAGGACGACGACGAGCTGATCGGCGCCGAGCTGGTCAACGGCGACGACGACATCCTCCTCGTCTCCCGCAAGGGCCAGTCGATCCGCTTCAAGGCCGACGACGAGCAGCTTCGACCGATGGGCCGCGCGACCGGCGGTGTGCGCGGCATGAAGTTCCGCGACGGCGACTCGCTGCTGTCGATGTCGGTCATCCGCGCCGAGCAGGTCGCGGCCGAGGAGGCCGTCGCCGGCGACGCGTCGGAGTCCGACGAGGTCAAGGAGCAGTACGTCTTCACGATCACCGACGGCGGCTTCGCCAAGCGCAGCCGGATCAGCGACTACCGCCTCCAGTCCCGCGGCGGCATCGGCATCAAGGCGATGTCGCTGGCCAACGAGGACCGCGGTGGCCTGGTGGGCGCCTTCATCGTCGAGGAGGACGACGAGGTCCTCTCGATCACCAGCGGTGGCCAGGTCGTGCGCAGCCCCATCGACGAGAACTTCCGCCCGACCGGGCGCTCGACCATGGGCGTGAAGTTCGTGACCCCCAAGTCGGGCGACACGGTGGCCGTGGTGGCCCGCTCGGTCGAGGCCAAGGTCGTGGCCGAGGCCACCGACGGCGAGGCCGAGGCTCCGGTCGAGGAATCGCCCGCGGTGGCCGACGGTGCAACAATCGAGGGTCAGGACGCCGACGAGGCGCCCGCTGAGACCCCCGACGAGAACACCGAGGAGTGATCCATGTCGGACCGCACCGCGACTCCCCGTCGTACGCCTGGTGACGAGCCTGCCCGCCGGTCCCTGACCGAGCGACTGCAGGACACGCTGTCCAGCGCCGCCGAGGAGCACCGCGCCAACGCCGCGCCGTCGGCCTCGCGGGGCCGGCGCGCCACACGCGCGGCGGGACGCCAGCCCCGCCGCGCCCGGCTGCGGCTCACGCGCATCGACCCGTGGTCGGTCATGAAGACGTCGTTCCTGCTGTCGGTCGCCTTCGGTGTCGTCACCTTCGTCGCCATCTTCATGGTGTGGTCGGTGCTCGGCGCAGCCGGTGTGTGGGACTCGATCAACTCCGCGGTCGCCAGCATCGTCGAGGGTGACAGCGGCAACTCCTCCTTCGACGTGACCGACTACGTCGGCATGTCGCGGGTGCTCGGCTTCACGCTCCTGGTCTCGGTGCTCGACGTGGTGCTGATCACCGCGATCGCCACCCTCACCGCGTTCCTCTACAACCTCGCCGCCGCCCTGCTCGGCGGCATCGAGGTCACGCTCGCCGAGGACGAGAAGTGATCATCCGGGGGTGACCCACCCTCGATTGGCACCGCCCGACCACGGTCAGGTAATCTTCGGCGTCGCCGCATGGCGGCAGTGCGGGCCTATAGCTCAGACGGTTAGAGCGCTTCCCTGATAAGGAAGAGGTCGGAGGTTCAAGTCCTCCTAGGCCCACTCCATCCCCTTCGTCAGACACTGCGATCTCGAGGAGAGTCCATGAAGAAGCTCCTGCTGGTCCTGCTCGCCGCAGTCGGTGCCGCGGTCGCGAAGAAGAAGATGGAAGAGGGCAAGAACGAGCAGGCCCTCTGGGCCGAGGCCACCGACACCGTCGACAAGGCCTGACGCTCTCCCGGCGCTCTGCGCCACCCGCACCACCGCGGGGCCTTGGCGCAATTGGTAGCGCACCTGCTTTGCAAGCAGGGGGTTAGGGGTTCGAGTCCCCTAGGCTCCACCACCCCCGACCAGGGTTCCTGTGGCGGCGGGCCGAACGGCCCTGTGGCTGCCCGAGGCCGTGCGACACGATGGACGTGACGCACCGGCAGCGAGGGAGCCGACCCATGACGCGTATCGCGGGCGAGGTCGCCATCAAGGCGCCCGTCGAGGCGGTGTTCGACCTGGTCGCCGACGAGCGGAACGAGCCTCGCTACAACCCACGGATCGTGGAGACCCGGATGCTGCAGGACGGACCGGTCGGCGTGGGCACCCAGTTCGTCGCCAGGCCGAAGGGCATGGGGTCCAGGGGCGACATGACCCTCACGATCGTCGAGCTCGACAGGCCACACCGCCTGCACAACGTCGTGACGTCGTCGTTCATGCACGTCGACGGTGCGTTGACCTTCGAGGACGACGGCGGCGACACCCTCCTGTCCTGGGACTGGGACATGAAGCTGGTCGGACCGTGGCGCGTCCTGTCCCCGGTCCTCGCGATCGTCGGACCGCGCTGGGAGCGGCGCAACTGGGTGAGCCTCAAGGCCTTCATGGAGACCCACCCCCGCTGATGCGCCAACTTTTACCTTCCTGCCGTCCCCTCGCACGCGTCGGTGGAGCGCCGCCCGGACCACCTACCAAGGTTTGATGATGTGGCTGCACGCAGCGCGGTCCTAGCGTCACGAACGGTGAGCGGCGACCTCCGCATCTGACCGGTCTCGGACGTTCTGTGGCCTGGTGTGGAAGGCCTTCCTCCGGAACGACGGCCTGCACATGGCCGTCGCGATGCCCCTCCCTGCACGTATCCCGGGTGGGGAGCATCAGAGGAAGAAGAACGTCCATGTCACACATCCACCACCTCGTCCCGGACGAGCTAGTGAGGCGTACGAGAAGGCAGTCGCGGCGCGCGGGCGCCGTGGCTGCGGCAGCGGTGCTGGCCCTGGCGGCGATCGCCGCCACGCCCTTGGCGGCGTCGGCCGCCGACGGCCCGTACAACATCGACGGCACGGTGCCCGACGACAACACGACCGAGATCGGCGATGCCACCGGCAACGTCAAGGAGCTCGGCCCGCTCAACTCCAACACCACCAAGATCGGGGTGATCCACAAGGACGCGGTCCCGACGCTCGGCCTGACGAACCCGAACGGCCAGGTCGACCTGCGCAAGGCGTGGCTCGACACCGAGCGTGACGCCTCGACCGGGCACGACTGGCTCTACTTCGCGTGGGAGCGCGACGCCAACAGCGGCAGCGGGTTCATCGCCTACGAGTTCATGCAGAACGAGGTGCCGTCGGGCTGTGCCTACGACACCGCGACGGACGCCCAGCTGACCGCGAGCTGCAACCCGTGGGCCAACCGTCGTGACGGCGACTTCATGATCCTGTGGGACCAGCAGGGCACGAGCAAGGAGCTGTGGCTGCGCACCTGGACCGGGACCGCACCCAACCTGACCCTCGGCGCCCCGGTGCTGCTGAACTCGGCGGTGTCGCAGGCGGAGTACAGCACCGACGGCTTCCAGGGCGAGGCAGCGGTCGACCTGACCGCGACCATCTTCGGCGGCAGCACGGCCTGCAAGACGTTCGCGAACACGATCCCCAGCACGGTGACTGGCAACTCCGACACGGCCGACTACAAGGACACGATCCTCGAGACGACGCCGCCGATCACCAACTGCGGATCCACCACGGTCACCACGCCCAAGACCGGCGCCGGCGCGGACATCCCCGCAGGCGGCCTCTCGATCGGGACGGGCGTCGTCGCGGTCAAGGACTCCGCCGTGGTCAGCCTCACCGGCGGCACCGCCACCCCGGCGGGGTCGGTGGCCTTCTCCCTGTGCAAGGTCGACGCACCTGGCCTGTGCGACACGGGCGGGACCTCGGTCGGCTCGACGAGCCTCACGGGTACGGCGTACCCGGTGACGGTGCTGTCCCCGACGGCCTACGTGACGTCCGCCGGTCGCTACTGCTGGCGGGCGACCTTCAGCGGTGACGCGACCAACGGCATCCCGACCTCGTCGGACTCCACGGCCTCGGAGTGCTTCACCGTCAACCCGGTGACGCCGAGCCTGGCCACGACGGCCGGCGACGACGTGACCCTGGGTGGGACCGTGAGCGACAGCGCGAGCCTCGGGGGGACGGCGACACAGCCCGCCAGCCCGGTGATCAACCTGACCGGCACAGCGGGCGCGGCTGCAGGCGGGACGATCACGTTCAAGCTGTACGGCCCGGGGAACTGCACGACGCTCGCCTACACCTCGCCCACGGTCGCGGTGAGCGGCAACGGCACGTACAACACGCCTACGCCGCTCTTCCAGCCGTCCCAGGCCGGGACCTACCACTGGGTCGCCGTCTACAGCGGCAGCTCGCCGAACACGAACGGCACGGACCACAACACGGCCTGCAACGACGCCGACGAGGACGTCGTGGTCAGCACGGTCGCGTCGTCGATGAGCACCGCCCAGACCTGGGTGCCCAACGACTCGGCGACGATCAGCGCCCCGGCCGGTGGCAACCTCGCCGGGAAGGTGTTCTTCACGCTGTACCCGTCGAGCAACTGCACGGGCACCGCCGTCTACAGCACGCCGAACGGGGTCACGGTCTCGGGAGCCTCTCCCCAGACGGTGGGCACCGCGAACACGACGGCGGTCAGCGCGACCGGCCAGTACTCCTGGAAGGTCAGCTACGACAGCACGAACGCCGCGCAGCGCGACATCGCGGACAGCTGCCACGAGACCTCGTCGGTGACCATCACCAACGGAGGCACGATCTCGAGCGACTGACTGCCCACCGCCTGGACCTCCACCCGCAGGGTGGGGGTCCAGGCCCGCGGTGACCTGCGGCTCATCCCTCGAAATCGGTCCGCGGCGACCGGGCAGCGGTCCCACACTGGAGAAATGCTGGGCATCACCGACCTCCCGACCTACCTCGTCGGCCTCGTCCTGATCATCCTGCTGCCCGGTCCGAACTCCCTCTACGTCCTCTCCGTCGCCGCCCGGCGGGGGGTGCGCAGCGGGTACGCCGGTGCCGCGGGCGTGTGGACCGGCGACGCCGTGCTGATGACGTTGTCCGCCGCCGGCGTGGCCTCGCTCCTGCAGGCCAACCACACCGCCTTCGCCGTCGTGAAGTGGGCGGGTGCGTCGTACCTGCTCTGGCTCGCGATCGGCATGATCCGCGCCGCCTGGGGCATGTGGCGCTCGCGCCGCACGATGGCCGAGCAGCTCGCCGACGCCTCCGAGGAGGCCGGGCTCACGGAGACCGGCGTGCGGGAGCGGCCCTACCGCCGCGCACTCGTGATCAGCCTGCTGAACCCCAAGGCGATCCTCTTCTTCGTCGCCTTCTTCGTGCAGTTCGTCGACCCGGCCTACGCCCACCCGGCCGTGTCGTTCCTGGCGCTGGGCACGCTCGCGACGCTCGCCAGCGCGGCGTACCTCAGCGTCCTGATCTTCGCCGGCACCCGGCTGGCCGACGCCTTCCGTCGCCGCAAGGCGCTGTCGGCGACCGCCACGTCCGCCGTGGGCGCGGTGTTCGTCGGGTTCGCCGTCAAGCTCGCCCTCGCCTCCGCCTGATGGATTTCCACTCGTACGAGTGGAAATCTGCGGGCCGAGGCGAACCCGGAGCGTGCGCCGGGATGAACTTCCACTCGCAGGAGTGGAAATCCAGCGCGCGGAGGTGTCGTATCGGGAGCAGCGCGTTCGTAGTAGGGGTGAGAGGCCGCCCAGCAGGGGTGGCCCACGACCGCTGGAGCTGACTGACATGCACTACCTCTTCACCGTCATCGGGGACACCACCCACGAGGTCGACGACTCCGAGCCCGGGGCGATCGATGCCTACAACGAGCGGCTCAAGACCGAGGGGCGCTGGGTCTTCGGCGGCGGCCTCACCTCGCCGGACCACGCGACCGTGACCGACAGCCGGGGCGGCGAGCCCGTGTTCAGCGACGGACCCTTCGTGGAGTCGAAGGAGTACCTGGCCGGGTTCTGGGTGGTCGAGGCCGACGACCTCGACGTCGCGCTCGCCCTCTCCGCCGACGCGTCGCGGGCC